>DATDGT010000371.1:0-66012 GCA_036521975.1 Bryobacteraceae bacterium | reverse complement strand
ACAGCAGCCCTCAAAAAACTCGGAAGGCACCTACTCGGCCACGGCCGACGCGTCGCATGTTTGCCTCGGCTCAACCCTGGCCGATGTGCAGCGTTTTCACTATGCGAGAAGCGCTCAAGCTGCTAATTTGGACGCGAGTGGCTGGGACTACGGAACCTACCAGCCCGAGCAGTTCGGCCGCTATGCTTCGTTCTCACCCACGACCCCGAATCCGTCGGCTGGAGGACGGCTGGGTGCGCAAATTTATGAGGCCACCTGCCACTGCCACTTTGCCCAGAACTACCCCTACGCGATTGGGCCGAGGCTGGGCGCGGCATACCAGATCGATCGCAAGACCGTCATTCGGGGCGGCGTTGGCGTGGTTTACAACCAAACCACAAACCAGACCGGCAGTACCACAAACACGGCGAACGCCACTACGCCGGCCTTCGGGCAGATTGTCGGACTGCTACAGAATGGTATACCGTCCAACGTGGTCGCCCAGTGGCCGACATTTAATCCGGCCGCGGGTCAGGCCGTGGGAGCCGTGGTGGCTGCGCCCACGCTCCTCGATGAGAACGCGGGCCGCCCGATGCGCCTGCTGCAGTGGAACGTTACTGTGCAACGCGAAATTGGCCGCGACCTGGCCGTTGAGGCTGGATATGTCGCCAACCGCGGTGTTTGGGAGGAAGCCGGAACCGGTCTCTCCGCCTTGAATGCGCTCAGTCAACAGACTCTGCAGAGCTACGGATTCACCGACTTTACCAGCGCGAGCGAAGCGGCGTTGCTCACCACCCCCATCACGAATCTTTCAAACGCACAGAAGCAACAGTTGACGACCATGGGCATCACGCTCCAACCTTACTCGGGCTTCCCCAGCAGTCAGACCGTACGCCAATCGCTGTTGCCGTACCCTCAATACACCGGACTTCTGAATCCCGCGGGAGCTCCCCTAGGAAAAAATTGGTACGACTCGCTCCAGACCAAGGTCACCAAGCGCTTTAGCCACGGGCTGGTTGCAAATGCGAATTACACCTATTCGAAGACTCTGGCTCTGACTAGCACGCCCGACCCATTCAATCGAGGCTTGGGTAAGAACATGAGTACCTACGATCTTCCGAACCAGTTCCGGCTTACGGCTCAATACGAGGTGCCACGCCTTCACTCCAATCTCCCCGTCGTTAGGAACAAACTTGCTTCCTACGTATTGTCCGGTTGGAGCATGGGTTGGTTTTTAAGCTATCAGAGCGCGGCTCTGGTGGGCTTGCCCACCAGTTCGGGCACCGTGCCGATCAGCCAGTTCCTCGGGTATGGGCCCGGCCCGGCGCAGTTGGTTCCGGGCATGAGCCCCTGGTCCGTGAATTGGACCGACTACAATGGCGTCCATCACACCACGCCGCTCGATATCAACTGCCACTGCTTCGACCCGACCAAGACCGTGGTGCTGAACCCGGCCGCATTTACGAACGTTCCCAACGGACAGTTCGCGGCGGATCAAAGCTCCATTCGCTCCTTCCGGGGCGTCCGCATACCGGTGGAGAATGCCAATTTCGGCCGCAACTTCCGCATTAGGAACGCGCGAGCCTGAATATCCGCCTGGAATTCACCAATATCTTTAATCGGATGCAATTGCCCGTGATTACCCTGGGGAACTTCGCGACCGCTCCCACGGTATTCACTTCGGGCCCCAGCAAGGGGTTGTACAGCGGCGGCTACGGCACCATCGTTCCGGAGGCAGGCACCTCCGGCCAGCGCGCCGGCACGATCGTTGGCCGCTTTCAGTTCTAGTAGAAGTTCGCCAGTGACCGTTGCGGACTTACTGAGCCGTGCGCGTGAGCAAGCGGTTTCGCGCATCGCGCTTCTCAGGGTTGAGGTTTTCCGGCGCCCGGCCCTATCAAGTGGTAAACGTCCCGATTGTTTTCCTGGCAGATGTACTCCATCAATTCCGCGCCGGGCACGAACGGGATGAGATAAGAGGTGGTCCAGGGCTTCGTGTATGCCTTCGGATCGTCGATAGTCACCTCATAGCGCAGCCTCAGCTCGTTGATCCGCGTAAAGCGTTCGGTGGTGTGAAGCGCGTCAGTGTGAGGATGACCGTCTTGATCGAATTAGGATTCTTCGTTGAATCCAATCGTATCCACAACGAGCGTGTCTCCCTCCCATCTGCCGATGGCGTCGCCGAGAAAAGTGGGATTCGGATCGGGGGGATGGCCGCAGCCATCGCTGAAAACCTCACGCCAGACATGCGCGCCCCCTTCGAACATGAACAGCACACGATCGGGAAGCTGAAAAATTTGGAATGGAAAAGGAGTGGCGTACATGCGCGGAATGCCGGGAGGCAGGCAGCGCCCCTCGGGGTCTTCCTTATATGCCGTTGCGATGCGCGCTTCGTATAGCGCCTTCGCCCAAGGCTGCATCGGGTTCCGGGCTTGGACCGGACCCCGCTTGCTGACACGACACGCGCGGCTCGGAACCGGCTCATGGGGCAAGAGAGTAAACTCATGGAGAACGGGAGTTTTTGGGCGGCTTGCCAACTCGCAACGCCCGGTTGGATTGATTGCGGTTAGAAGGAGAATTCGATGAAGACCACGATTTCAAGACTGTTGGAAGGCTACGAGAAGGGAAAAATTTCACGGCGAGATTTGGTCCAAGGACTGGCTGTTTTGGCGGCTGGCGCTGGCGCCGCGCAGGCTGCGGGATTCCAAGGCAACAGCATCAATCACATTTCGCTGTATGTCAGCGATCTGCAACGATCCACCGATTTCTATCAGCGCGCATTCGGTTGTCCGGTCAACAAACGGGACGGGAACAACCAGCTCGTCTTTGGGAAGAACTTTTTAGTACTGCGGCCAGGGAATCCGGCCGGCAAGGTGGATCACTTCGCTATCGGAGTCGACAACTTCAACCAGAATTCCGTGACTGCGGATCTCAAGACGCGGGGTGTCAATCCGATCAGCCAGCAAGGGGGCGATTTCGGATTTCATATACTGGATCCGGATGGGTTTCCGGTGCAGATTAGCGCCAACAATCCGGCCTGATCCACACCGGTTTAATGCACATTTCTGGGCTCAGAGCATCGCGACAATAGTCGGTGTCGCCGTCAGCGCCGGCGAGCCGTTCCGCGGCTCGACCGATACCGCGACGGCCCCCAGCGACGCCGCATCCAGAGGCCCGGGAAGCATGTGCAAAGCCGAGCCGTCCGGTGCCGCGTCAAACAATCCGGCCGGCCGGGGCGCGCCTCCCTTCGGAATTAGCCACATCTCGTAAGTCCAGCCAGAGGCTAGCGGCGGAAGATTGCCCGCGATCAGCAGCACGCCCAGTTTGGGATTCACAAAAACCGTTCCGCGCGGAAGACGCGTCTGCCCTTGGCCGAAATTCACCTGCTGGGTATCGGGTTGATTCAGGAATCCGAAAATCTGTTGCAGGCGATCCCGCTCCGCTCTCACAGCGAGAAGATTCTGCCGCGCCCGGGCCAACTCATCCGACCGATGGCGCTCCTGAATGCTCAACCACGCGGCGAGAGCCGCCAGGCACGCCGTCGCAAGCGCTCCCAGCCATCCCCAACCCATTGGTTCGATTCCAAAGCCGGCAAGAATCCGTCGCCTTAATCGCGCGCGCGGCTTAGCTTGCGTGACCGAAGCCAGCATGAGCGCGTTCACCGCCAAAGCTTCCCGTAAATTGGCCTGGCACGTCTCGCACCCGCGCGCCAGATGAGCTTCGATTTCGCCTCTCTCTTCGTTTTCGGCGAGACCCAGCGCATACAGCTCGAACGTATCGGCCATGTCCTTGCAATTCACGCCATCGCCGTTGAAAGCGCACAGCGAAGCGTTGTGCGCGTTAAACTGGTCGAGCTCTTGCCGCAAAGTTTTTAGCGCCGTGCGAACCCAGGTCTTCACCGTGTCCAGCGGTTGCTCGATTCGCTCGGCCATCTCGGTGTGCGATAGGCCCTCAAAATACGCGAGCTCGATC
Source organism: Bryobacteraceae bacterium (assembly GCA_036521975.1). Lineage (GTDB taxonomy): Bacteria > Acidobacteriota > Terriglobia > Bryobacterales > Bryobacteraceae > Palsa-187. Next base: position 62,064 of record DATDGT010000371.1, on the reverse strand, counting down.
GCCGTTCGCTGATGAGGAGGGAGCCTTTCAAAGGCCGCTTTCAGCCGCCGCGACCGGTGGATAGAGAGAGCACTGCCTTCGATTTGGGTGAAGAGCCCGGTTGGCTCCGGCTGGCTCAGCTCCACCGCGCCCGCGGCCCTGCGGCCACTGGCCGACCGCAGATGATCGATCGCCCGGTTGCGGGCCACCGCCAGAATCCACGGCCCCAGGGTACCGCTCTGCCGGTCGAACGAACGGGCGCGATTCCAAATGCACAAGAACGTCTCCTGGACCAGATCTTCCGCCGCGGCTCGATCGCGAACCATGCGCAAGATCAGGGAATACGCCGCCCTTCCGTATCGCTTATATAACCTAGCTATTACGCGCGGATCGCGGGCTCGCAGCTTCGCGGCCAGATCGGCGTCGTCGGTGAAACGCAGAGCCGCCTGCAACAGGATGGCAGCTAATCCCGCGAGCCAGGTCTTCATCCCGAAAGGGGATACGAATTCGCTCACCCCGCCGGATCGCATCATTGGATTATAGCCGGAGGGGGATTATAGCCGAGGGAGGTTGTAGCCAGAGGCTGAAATACCGCGCAACGGCAGCCGGCCAGTTGAACCAAAACGTGCTCTCGCGTAATCTGAAGGCGACGGGCGTAGAGCTTACCCCGGACCAAAGGGCTTTCGCCCGCTGAGCGATTGAAAGCGGAGGGCTCCACTCGGAACAGGACGCCGTGGGGGAGGCGCTCGCCTTGTGGGAAGAGCGGGAGCGGCGCGCGCGGAATTCCTGCTGACGCTCGACAATGCACTGCCGAGCCTGATGCGCGTCCTCTTTGACCTCAACATCCCGGGTGGTACCGCGCGCCGCTTGTTGGTCATCCAGTCCTCGAGGAGGGTTCACGATGACCGGTTGACTGGACGCTTTCTTGGACGTGAAAAGGCCGCTGTGGGACCTGTAGGCATCGTAGACTCGGGAAACAAAATTGAGGCAGGATGTTTTGCGTTACCATGTATGACTGAGGTGAAAGGATGGCAGCTACCGTTTGGAGGGGGCATCTCACTTTCGGGCTGGTCTCGTTTCCGGTGCGCTTGTACAGCGCCGCGCGCAGCGATACGATCAGCTTCAATCAATTGCATAAGTCCGACGGCTCGCGGATCAAGCAGGTGATTTATTGCGCGGCCGAGGATAAGCCGATTCCGCGCAGCGAAATCGTCAAGGGCTACGAATACGAAAAGGACCACTACGTCGTGATCGAGGACGAGGAGGTCAAGAAGGTCGCGCCCGCCACCGCCAAGGTGATGGAGATTCTCGAATTCGTCAAAGCGGACGAGGTGGATCCTATCTATCTGGAGACTTCGTATTACATGGCGCCGGACGAAGCCGGCGAGCGCCCTTACGCGCTGCTGTTCGACGCGCTGCGCAAGACGGGCTATTACGGCGTGGCCAAGATCGCCATGCATAATCGCGAGCACATCGTGATTCTGCGCCCCGGCAAGAACGGAGTATTGCTGCACACGATGTATTACGCCCACGAAATCCGCAAAGTGGACGAATTCCGCACGGATTTGAGTCTGGTGAAGGAGAAGGAACTGACGCTGGCCACCAGCCTGATTGAAGCGCTGGTCGCGGGCTTCGAGCCGGATAAGTACAAGGACAACTATCTTGACAATCTTCTGCACATGATCGAGGCGAAGAAGAAGGGCCAGGAAGTGGTGGCGACGCCGGAGCCGAAGGAAGCCAAAGTGATCGACATCATGGACGCGCTGCGAGCGAGCCTGGCGGCGGCGAAAAAGCCGGCGGCGTCGGCGGCCACCGCGCAACCCGAGGCCGAAGAAGCCGAAGAAGCCGCAAAACCGGTCCGCCGGCGGCGCGCGGGCGGCGGCTAGAAATAAGCGCACAGCGAATGCATTGTGCGCGTTAAGGAATCGTACTCTCAGCGTCCCTGCAACTCAGCGTCCCTGCAACTCCTCGAGCGGCTGGTAGTCGTGCAGTAAATCCTGATAGCCGTTCATCGCCAGGCGGCAGGCCAGCTCCGTTCCAGCAAAGCGCGCACGATGCCAGGTCTGCGCCGGTGTATAGACGATATCGCCCTGGTCCGCGATGAAGATCGGAACCGATCCGATCTTATACTCCATCTTTCCGAGCAGAATGATCCAAAATTCCTGCGATTCTTCATGAAAATGACCCTTGTCGTTCTCCGCAGCCGGCCTCTGCGTCTTGGGATCGCCGATAATGATGTTGGCCACCGCGCGATCGTCGGCGATGAACCGCCGCTGCTTCTCGGCCGGTCACCCTGAACACCGCTGCGGCCGACATCTGGTCCTCAGTCTATAAGTCCGCAGGGGTGTCCGGCATTAGCACCAATTCCGTAACCTCAACGAATTGATCGCTTTCCTGTCATAGTTTCAGGTATCAAGCGAACCGCCGGCGTGTTCGCCCGGCCCTGCCCTTTCTTGAAGTCACAAAACGCCACGATGCCGCCAACAGATCGCGCAGAGCCTCATGGCCGATGCGGTTCAGCCGGACCAGCACCATCGGGTAAGGGATGTAGTGATCGGTGACGTAGTAAGTCTCGGGAGCTTCCGCTAATAGCGCGGCGCGCTGCTCCACGTCGATGCGGACGGCGAGGGAATCCGGCTCGGCCGATTTATGAATCGGCGGGCAGGCAAACAGCTTCCCTCGCACTTTCAAAGATGGCTTTCCGTGAATCGTGCTCTCCTCCACGTCCGGGAATTCCCGCGCGATAGCGCGCACCGCGGCGAAATCGAGTTTCTTCATTCGGCGAAATCCTCGCGAGTGAACTCCACAATCTCCGGCGGATTTCGATTATAGTCGCTGTAGCGGATCCATTCGGGTTTTACGCGAACGTAGGTCAAGCCGGGCCAGAGCGCGCGGCTGACGCCATCGGGGTACACGGCGAAGTAGGCTTGTTTGAGCCGTTCCAGTTCCGAGCCCGCGGGTTCGTCGGCTTCGCCTTCGTATTGGACCGTACGCTCGTCGCTCGCATCCCAGCCTCCGATGACCAGCGCCGCGCGTGAGTTGCCCCGCAAGTTCTGGACCTTGCGCGTGTTCTGAAGCGTGTCGAACACGATTTCGAATCGATCCGTGACCGCAAAGCCAACGATTGCGGCTTGCGGCGTGCCCGCGGACGAGACCGAGGTCTGCACCGCCAATCGGTGCAGGCGCATGAACTCGAGGAGACGCTGGGAATTCATGGCGCAAGGATATCACCCTCCGCTCGCGCTCCCGGGGTGCTCTCTAACCGGCAGTATAATGCTGTCTGGCCGCCCACCCGGATGGACTCTTTGCTTAACGCGCACAACGCATTCGCTGTGCGCGTGCCCGCCCGGCTTGAAATTCCCGACAGATACAATCTCTAGACCATTTCGTGGATCGCCATACCCGGGAGGGGCGCGGCGGCGCCACAGCGATAATCACTGATAGGCGGATGAGCTACGCCGAGCTCGCTCAGCAGGTCAATCGCGCGGGCAATGGATTGCTCCAACTTGGACTGCAGGAAGAACAGCGAGTATTGCTGGTTCCGCCGGACGGTCCAGAGGTCGCCGCCGCGTATCTCGGCGCAATGAAAGCTGGAGCTGTAGCCGTGCCGACGAGCACGGCCTTGCGGTCCACCGACTACGCCTACTTTCTTCAGGAAAGCCGGGCCAGAATCGCCGTCGTCCATTCGAGCCTTCTCGCCGAATTAGCACCGGCTCTCTCGGAGCGCTGTTCCTGCAAAAACGTCATCGTATGCGGCGAGCCGCCCCCTTGGGATCAAGCTGGCTACATCCCTTGGGATCAATTCCTGAAGAGCGGTTCGCCGAAGTTGGAGGCGGCGCCCACGAGCAAGGACGATGCGGCCTTCTGGTTGTGGACCTCCGGCAGTACCGGGCGGCCCAAGGCCGCGGTTCACTTGCAGCAGGATTGGGTCCACTGTTGCGAACACTACGCTCGCGGGGTGCTGGACATCCAGGCGAGCGATGTGATGTTTTCCTCGTCCAAGCTCTTTCACGCCTACGGGCTTGGGAACTCATTGATGTTCCCGTTCCAAGTGGGCGCAACCACAGTTCTGTATCCGGGCAAGCCGCACGCGAAGGCCATTCTGGAGACGGCACAAGAGAACCGGCCGACGCTTTTCTTTTCCGTGCCCACGATTTACGCGGCAATGCTTCAGGAAGTGGAACAAGGAACGCCTTACCACTTGGACCCAGTCCGGCTGGCCGTTTCGGCCGCCGAACCTCTACCCGCCGATATTTTCCGCCGGTGGAAGCAGCGCTTCGGAGTCGAGATTCTGGACGGCATCGGATCCACCGAAGTGCTGCACATTTATCTTTCCGCGCGAGCGGGACAGGTGCGGCCGGGCAGCACCGGCTAGGCCGTGCCGGGCTACGAGCTTGCGCTGGTTGACGAATCCGGACAGCCCGCGCAGCCGGGCGCGATCGGCGATTTATTGGTCGCGGGCCCCAGCACCGCGCTATGCTACTGGAACCGGCGGAAGCTTAGCGCGGACCGCATGCGCGGCCGATGGTTTTTCACCGGCGATAAGTACAGGGTCGACGAAGACGGCTATTATTGGTACGCCAGAAGATCGGACGATATGTTCCGGGTCTCTGGGCAATGGGTCTCGCCGATTGAAGTCGAGTGCGCGCTGATTGAGCACGCCTGTGTTCTGGAAGCGGCCGTGATTGTGTATGAGGAAGAGATCGGGCTGCACACTCCCAAGGCGTTTGTCGTGCTGTGTGAAGGTTATGCGGGAAGCACCGAATTGGCCAGGGAACTCCAGGATTTCGTGAAGCAGCGCATCACGCCATACAAATATCCGCGGCGCATCGAATTCTTGCCCGAGCTGCCCAAGACGCCCGCCGGGAAGGTGCTGCGATACAAGCTGCGCGAGATGAGCCGCAACGCCGCGCACTCACCATCGTAATTCCATGCGAGTGCCAGCCAAGGTCTACATCGAACCCACGATCCCGAACTACCTGGCTTGGGCCTCGAAGCCGCGACCTTTGTATTGGGAACTTCGGACTAGGCTGCCGCATTGTCAACGGTTCTAACTTTGATCGGATCTATTCTCCAGAAACGACGGTACAACTCCATGCTCAAGCATGATCTTCGCAGTTGCGCTTCTTTCGTCCCGTAGCAGTCCCAACAGAATGTGCTGGGGTTCGATATGCCGGGCGTGTCGACGCTCGGCTTCGTCAGCGCCGTAGGCGAGTATCCTCTTGCACTCGAAGCTAAGAGGGAGATCCCCCGAGGTGGGGACCTTCCTTCGAAGTGAGAACGTCGCCCGGACCTGCCTCACAATCGATTCGATGTTCTCCTTAGTCTTGAAGAGGCGTATCGCCAAGTCCTCGTCTGAGCGAAGTATCCCGAGCAGAAGATGCTCGGGCTCGATGAAGACGCTGCCGGCATGGCTGGCTTCATATCGGGCGAAAAAGATGGCCCTCCGCGATTGCGTAATATATCGCTTAAATCCGCTTCTCGTCATGACGACCGCTGCGGAGGGACGAAGGGTCGTTTGACGCCAGTGCTCCCGTGGAAGGGAGACGATAAGGTCGGCGATCACATCGAGCCAGAACCGCAACCTTCGGGAGAAGCCGCGTTCCGCCCTGAGCCGGTCGCGGAACAGTTGCATCGCGGACACTTCGTATTTCTGGCGAAACTGGGCCGGATACAGCTTCAGCATCCAGGCGTAGATCTTCTCAGACATGGACTCCTTTCAGGACCCGTTTAGCTCGCGCAATTCGGAGCGTCTCCGCCAGTTTTTCAGCCTCCGACCGCGCGATTTTCAGCCCGGCCGACGTTAGATGGTAATACCGGCGGCGTTCGCCGTTCCCGCCCTCATCCGGGCGGTCATCAAGCTCCTCAATGAGACGCGCTTCGAGTAAAGATCTGAGAGAACCGTACAACGTTCCCGGCCCCAAGCGCACGCGACCGTTTGTCTGTTGCTCTACTTGGCGCATAATTGCGTAACCGTGAAGGTCTTCACCGGCGAGCGCGAGCAAAATGTGAAAGGCAGCCGAAGGTAAAGGATCGAGTTTCCGTTTTGGCATAGGCGAAGATCGATATATCGATTATCGATCAAATCCTCGCGCGAAGTCAACCCCGTGGAGCACCCCCATGTCGCATGCTGGTTTTGGAGCCCTGAAGGCCGACGTCTGCCTCGAACGTTTTCGTAATCCCTAGTGGCCACGTCTGCGGCGTTACAATGCCCCCTAAGGAGTGGGGGACCTGGAAGGATGCGCCATCCGGGGCTTTCCGCCGGGCGCTTTTCCGCGCGTGGGCACGGGAGGATGGAATGAAAGGCATTCGTTGGGGCTGCATTTTGTTGGGTGGCTTTCTCGCGGAGCTCGCAGTTTTCTTGATCGTCATACCGCTGAGTTTGCTGGCCGGACAAGAGAGTCTTCTCTACAGTGCGCGCCAGCGTCGTTCGCGGCAACGTTCGTGTTCGGAATGCTCGTCGCTCGGAAAGCATTACAGCGGCGTGTGCTTCGCGGCACGCTCGTTGGCGTGGTGGCGATGCTGATTTATCTCGGAATGAGCTTTGGGCGGCCCGAGCCGCTTGCCTACCTCGTTGCCCACGTACTAAAAGTGCTCGGCGGGGCAGCGGGCGGCTTTGTCGCAATGGGGCGTAGGGCCGCGAACGCTGTACCACGGCCGGCGTGATGGCGGCGCGCTGCTGATTCATCTTTGGGATAGCGATATACTTCTGGGCGTGTCCGCCACTCCGATCTTCGACCTGGAACAGGATCTGCCAAAACCTCGTTCGCGGCCGTGGAGCGTTTGGCGTAACTATGCGCTGCTGGGCTCAGTGGGCTTGCTGTTTTCTTACTGGGGCCCGCCACCTTCGCACAATGAGCTCGCGTATCTACTGCCTGCGCTGTACCTGGGGCTGGTCATCCACGAGCTGGGGCATGCCGTGACGGGGAAGCTAGCCGGACTAGATGTTGGCGGGTTGTGTATCGGGGGATTCATGCTGATCCGGTCCGGCGGTCGCTGGATGTTCCGATTCAGCCTCCGGTGGCTGCTGAATCTCGGCGGATTCGTGGTGCCGCTGCCGGCATCGCACGAGTTTCCACAATCCCGGTTGGCCTGGTCCGTCGCGGGCGGCCCTATCGCTAGCTTCCTGCTGACAGCAGTGTGCTGGCTGGCTGTACATCGCTCGGGCGATGGGGCAGGAGATTGGAGCCGCACCTTGCTGTGGGCGTCGATGGTGTTCATTGTTGCTTCCGTGACGCCATATTCGGTACAGGGCATGATGTCGGACGGTTTAGTGCTTTGGCAGCTCTGGCGAAAGCCGGAATTCGCCCGGCGGTTGATGAACTTTCTGGCCTTAAGGGCAGCCGAGATGAAAGGAATCAGGCCGCGCGACTGGGATGGGAAGCTGATGCACGAGACCTTGGACACAACAGAGCGTGAGGCGTTCTACACCTTGGTTCAGATTTATGCGTGGTATTGGCGCGTGGACGAAGGTAATGAGATTGGAGCCCTGGAGTATTTGGAGAAATTCCTCGCGTCCGCGGGGTATGGACGGAGCAAAGCGCTGAAACGTTCAGCCTGCCAGGTCGCGGCCGCGGCGAGCGCGAGCACGCGAAATAACCCGGCGCAGGCTCGGGTGTGGATGGAACGCGCGCGTAAGTTTGGCAGACCAACCGCGGTGGAAAGCACAGAAGGCATCGAGGCTCGGGTCGCGATGATTGAAGGCCGCTACGAAGGTGCCCTGGCGCACTGGACCGCGATGCGCGTGCACCTTAATCGGAGACACGGTGACTCGGGGATCATTCGGTACCTGCGGGACCGGATCGAAACGGGCGAGACTGAATGCCGCGCCGCGATAAACAGAAAATCGAGCACAGCGGCCGGAGCCCGGAAATAGAACCTCAGGATCTCCGTGGACTCACTTCTCTCGAGTTGCCGGACTATTTCAAAAACGGCCGAGTTCTGGTTGCGCCATGGACGGCCCAAATGAAGGGATGAGCGCGAAATCGAATTTGCCCCAGGGATAGGGGATCTCTGTGTAGTCTTCCAGCCAAGCCAGCGCGCGGGCATGCACATCGAAAAGCGCTTCGCGGTTCCGTGCTACCCGAGCCGCATCCGTCTCCCGGTGGGCGCACTCAAGTCATTTAGTATATGCAGCAACGACGAACGTTTCGTCTCACAGGGGAAGGAATCTCGCCGTTATGTGCCATCATCGTCTTCTGTTCGGCTGGGGCTACAAATCGTCCGCTCAAGAATCTGCGCCCCAGCGCGTCCTTTAGTTCCCCGTCCCCACGAAGAAAAGGGAAGAGACGGGCGGCAGCACCACGCGCAGCGTTGTGATCTGTTGCCCGTTTGTCTCCCCAGGGGCGAATTCCGCCCGCTCCTGCTCGCCGGTATGAGGATTCCAGATCGTCAGTGTTTTGTCGCCTCGCAGGACCACCCTCGTATCGATCGATTTCGCCGTCGAGTTGGCGAAGAAATAAATATCCCGGCCGCCTTTCACCTTGTGAATATAAGTGACCGCGCCATCGTAATCCGGTCCGTGTTTGGGCGGTGTCATCGCCCCCTGAAAGTCCGCGTCAAAACCGACGTCGCGCACCGGGAGGACTTGCTTGAACGCGAAATCCAACAGCCAAGGATGGGGCTGCTGGATGAACATGGCCGTCCCGCCTGCCTGATTCTTCTTGATCAAGTACCAGAAGACGTAGTAATTCTGGCGATCCTGCGCTCGCCGCACGTCGGCGTTCACCGCGCCGTCCGGGGAAACCCCGAATACGTCAGACATCGCCCGCTGCACTTCCTTATCCTTCCCAAACTCCGCCGCTTGCGTGGGCAACATGCCGGTGGCGATCACCATGCCGCCCTGATCGTAGAAATCCTTGATCTTCGAGGCGGCGGCGGCCGGCAACACGCGGCCTCCCGGCAGAATCAGCACGCGGAATTCCTCACGATTTTCGCGGTTGTTCAAGATCAGACGCTTGTTCTCGATCGTGGTTCGGCTGACAAAAACTTCGGGGTGCAGATACGTATAGTCGACGCGCAGACCGCGGAACAGAGCTTCTCCGACGTCCTGGTAGTTCGCCTCGGGAGGCCAGGGGCCGCCCTCTCGGGCGTAAGCGATTTCGGTGATCTGCGGGGGCTGTTCATTAGGTGCGAGCGGGAACTGACGGCCCCCAACATTATGGTAGGCGGCCTCGAGCGACGCGATCGGATACAGCACTGCCACATCCGCCACGTGGCGCCCGTGCTGAAGCAGATAGCTCAGACGGCCGACATAATCGTTCAGTTCGGCGCGCTTGGGCTGCTCGGTGCGAGCCGGAATCGTTCGTTGATGCCCATCGCATACTGATCCATGGCCACCTGGAACGCCATCTTGTCGGTGAGACCGCGATAGGCAGCGTAGGTCTCCGCCCGCGCGATCGGGTGGTCATAGTTGAAGGCCGCGGACGTTACGATTTTGTACGATACATTGGAGCGCCCGTACCACCAGATGTCATCGATTGTAGGAAGCGTCTGGTGTTCGAAAACCTTCATCAGATCCCCGGTAACAGAAACCGGATTGACCGGCTCTTCCTGATCCAGATGTCCGCCGAATTGGAGACCGCGCGCGGCGCACCAATCGTTCAGGCGCTTAATAAAATTCGTGGCGAAAAGCTCGGCTCGATGTCCCCACAGCGCGTTTCGCGCGGCGGCGGTCTGAGGCCCGATGTCGTACCACAGCGCCGGATAATACTTCATCGGGGAGTAGCCGTGAAGCTTCTGGAACGTGGCGTTGAACGTGGGTGTCCACATGCGGTCGGCATGGTGCAGGGCGGGCTCGTCGTAGAACGTTTCTTTAATCAGGTTCCCGAAATAGCTTTCCAAGTTCGCTTCGTATTTCTGGTAGGTCAGGGACATGAACGCTTCCATGGCCTTCTCATCCAGATAATCGACGACGCGCGATTTGCCCTCGGTGAGGTAAAAAGCCATCACCTTCCAGTTCCCCTTGGGCGTCTGGGTGACGATGCGATTCTGCGTCCCCTGCGGCTGGCTGGTGTGCCCGCTGATATCCACCAGCTCGAATGTGTCGCGGTTCATCATGACGGCGCCGATGGTAATCCCCTCCGGAATAAGCAGTTCCACTTTTGTGGGGCCGGTGACATCCCGCTCGGTCATTTCCAGGCTTTTCGCCATGTGCTGTGGATACTTCGAGTACATCTGTCCGCCGACGGTTCCGGTGGGGAACGCATAATCGTCGTACAGCACCACCTGCATTCCGTGCTTTTTCGCCTCTTCCATCGCCAGCTTGTAAAAGCGGAAGTATTCGTCGCTAAGGAACACGACACCCCGGTCGTCGGCAGGCCCGCGCCGGAACAGTTTGAGATACGCGTCCGAAAGACCGGTGGTGGGGCCGCCTCCCGCCTCGATAAAGAATCCGCCGTAATTTAACCGGGCCATTTCATCGATGCCGGAAGTCACGTAGTTCTCGTTCAGAGTGCTCAGGGGGAAGCTCCACATGGCGTGTCCGCGGTATTGCGCCGGTGGAGTCTTGAAGACGGCAGGGTCGAAGTCCGCGGGCTGGGGCTGGGCCAGCAGGGGAGCCAGCAGGAGCATCGGGATCGGAAGCTTCTGTATCATGTCGAGCACCTCATCTCGGGCACCTCATCTGAGAAATGCCTCCGGCAATCCTCCATCCACCGGAATAATATGGCCGGTGGTCTTCGCACTCTCATCGCTCGCGAGCCAGCAGATGGCGTTGGCGCAATCGGAGGGGAGGATCGGCAGGCGTGTAATCGTGCGCCGGGCGTAGAATTCCGCGAGCTTGTCGCGCAGTGCCTCGGTGGAATCCGATTCGGCGAATTCGATTCCGTACTTGCGCAGTGAAGCGATCACGCGATCGCGCGGAAACATGGACGAGCCTGCGACGACGGTGGCCGGAGCGATACCGTTTACGCGCACCAAGGGGCCCAGGCCGATGGCGAGCTCCCGTATCAGGTGACTGACGGCTGCTTTGCTCGAATCGTAGAGCTCGCTGCCGTGCTTGGGCACGACCGCGTTGGCGGAGCTGGTGAACACCATCGATGCCGGCAGGTTCTGCGACTTCAGAATTGCGGCTGCTTCCTCTGCGAGAAGGAAATTGCCCGTTACATTAATGTCGAAGGCGTAGGTCCACGTCGCCTCGACCGGCACGCCTGCTTGAGGAGTGGGATAAATGGCGGCTGTATTGACGATGGCGTCGACACCACCGAATTCCAGGACCGCGGCTCGGAGCGCCGCGGAGATGCTCTGTTGGGATGCGAGATCCACGGCACGCGCGAGTGTCATTTCCCGAGAACTGAGAGCGGCGGCTTCCTTCGAGACCGCCTCGGCGCTCGCGAGGTCCCGATCCGCAATCACCACATGGCCGCCCTTGCGTGCGACTAACAGCGCGACCTCGCGGCCAATGCCGCTGCCGCCGCCGACCACGACGAAGGTCCTGCGGCTGAACTCGCGCTCAGGAGGCATCCGCCGGAGTTTGGCGTCTTCGAGCGCCCAATACTCGATGCGAAACGCCTCGGGCCGGGGGAGCGCGACGTAGTTGTGGAAGCTGAAAAAATGGCGAGCCTGCCCGGGCCGGCGGGCCTGCGGTATGCCGACGGCATTGGTAGCATGTTCCGCGGTATCGGCAGAAGATTCCGCGTCTTCCAGGGCGTTCGCTCCGGCCATTACGTGGATCGCGTTGAGAAAAAATTCGGTAGTGATGCGCGCCTCTCGTTTATCCTTTCCAAACCCGAAGATGCCCAACCCCGCGATCACCACCACGGATGGATTCGAGTCTCGCAGGGGAGGTGAACCGGGGAGCGCGTTCGCCCGGTAGTAATCCTGGTAGGCCCCGCGATATTGGATAACGCCGTCGCGAATGCGCTCTTCGAGCTGGTGTAGTCCATCGCTCGCCGGATCCCAGGGGACGAACAGCGGGCAGATGCGGGTGCGCAGGAAATGATCGGGACAGCTTGTACCCAGTGCGCATAACGGCTCGGCCCAATTTGAATTCGCAAACTCGAGAGCGTCTTCCGAATCCTCGTAATGCGCGATCACCCTGCGATTGGATGATACGGCGCCTCGGAGATATGGAAGAATCGCCGCGACGGAATCGTCACGATTAGCGGCGCTCAATACGGCTGGGCCGCCGAATGCGGGCCGGCCGCGCGTGTGCTCCTGAATAAACGCGCCCATCTGATCGATAGTCAGAATGCTGTTCTCGTAGCATTGGCGCTGCGTTCCGCCCCAGGTAAACAATCCATGGCTTCCGAGCAGAATTCCGTCGCAATCCGGATTTTCCTTCACCGCGCGACCGAGCATCATCGCAAGCTCGAAGCCGGGCCGCTGCCAAGGCAGCCAGACGATACGCCGTCCGTAAAGCGTGTTGAACTCGTTCAGCTTCCTCTTGCCATTGGCGCTGGCCGCCAGCGCGATGCACCAATCGGGATGCAAATGATCCACGTGGGGAAACGGCAGAAAGGCGTGAAGCGGCGTATCGATGGAAGCCGCCACGCGATTCTCGCCGAAGGCACACAGAGGATAGTACGCTACCATTTCATCTTCCTCTAAAGCGCACAACGCATTCGCTGTGCGCTTTTCGTGCTCCTCGCCCCGGTAGCGCGCGGCGAGCTGTTCGAGCTTTTCCAGGTAAAGAAGCGCGAACCCACCCGGGCCGATCGAGCGCAAGTCGCCGCCGCTTCCTTTGACGGCCAAAACCCGGACGGGTTTTCCCGTAAGCGGATCGGGCAGCTCGAATTTCGAGCTAGTATTGCCGCCGCCGAAGTTAGTAATGCGGAGATCCGCGCCCAGCAGGTTCGATCGATATTGCAGGTATTCTAGCGGCTTGCCGTCGAGCCCGTCCGCGACAGCCAAGTCCCACAGGTTTTTGAGCAGCTTGGTTTCGGCCGTCGGGTTTTCAAGTACGGGCATATCTCATATAATCTCGAAAACGGGGATAGTGTGCGTCCCAGCGATCCGTTTCCCCAGGGTTAAAGCGCTCCGTCGCGAACGACCGGCCGATTGCTTCACGCGCCTCTGCTAGCGTGGGCACCGCGCCGGTTGCGAGCATTTGCACCGCGATATTCCCGAGAGCGGTGGCTTCCGCGGGCCCGGCGATCACTCGACGCCCGGTGGCATCCGCGGTGAGCTGATTGAGCAGGCGGTTTTTGGATCCGCCGCCGATCACGCGAATTTCCTCGAAGCGGATTCCCGTCAGATCTTCCAGCGACTCGAGCACAGCGCGATACTTGAACGCGAGACTTTCGAGAATGGCCCGAGTGAACTGCGCGGCGCTATCAGGAGCTGGTTGTCCGGTGCGGATGCAGTACTGGGCGATGGCGAGCGGCATGTCGCCGGGATTCAAGAACGCGGGATCGTCCGGATCGAACAGCGATCGAAACACATCCTTTTGGCCGCGGGCTCCTTCCAGCAGCTCTTCGTAGGTGAAGGCGCGTCCTTCGGCGGCCCAACAGTTTCGGCACGACTGTAACAGCCACAGGCCCATGATGTTTTTCAGCAACCGCGTGGTTCCGCAAACTCCGCCTTCGTTGGTGAAGTTCAAGTCGCGAGCCTTCGGCGTGATCACGGGGCCGGGCAGTTCGGCTCCCAACAGCGACCACGTGCCGGAGCTCAGGAAAGCGATCTTGCCGGTTAGCGAAACAGCCGCGACCGCCGATCCAGTATCGTGGCAGGCCGGCGCGATGACCGGCGTGCCTGTTCGTGCTTCCGAAACCTCGCGTGAGAGTGTTCCGATCACCGTACCCGGCTCCACAATGGGAGTCAATAAACGGGCGGGAAGGTCGAGGGTGGCGAGCAGGCCCGCAGCCCAAGAATGGGTACTCGCCTCCACCAGTTGAGTAGTGGTTGCGTTGGTGTACTCGGACGCCAATCTGCCCGTGAGCCAGTAGTTCATCAAATCTGGAATGGTCTCGAGCGCTGTTGCTTTCTGGATCAGCGCGGGCGCGAGCCGGCAAGCGGCGTAAAGCTGGTAGAGCGTGTTGAACGGCAGAAACTGGATGCCGGTGGCCGAATAAATTGCCTCCCGCGGCACGCGCTCGAACACCGCTTCCATTGTTCCTTCAGTGCGAGCATCGCGGTAGTGATATGGATTCTCGACCAGCTCGCCGCGCTCGTCGATCAGAGCGTAATCGACGCCCCACGCGTCCACACCAATGCTCGCCAGGGCTACATCTCCGAGACCATCCAGACTACGCCGCATTTCGGTCCACAGGCCGCGAACGTTCCAGCGCAACGAGCCGTTTTCCCTGAGAGGCTGGTTGGGGAAGCGGTGGATCTCCGTTAGATCCAGGATTCCCGAGCGCAGCCGCCCGAGCATGGCCCGCCCGCTTTCCGCGCCCAGATCGAACGCAAGGTAGTCGGCATTCATTACTGGCAATAAGTTAGCCTTAGCGACGTTGCCGCTCAGCGAGATTTGGGAAGCGTGTCGGCCAGCCTCAATTTGATGAAGGCTTGGCGGCTTAACGCCCACTCGTCTCGCCTCGCGGTCGATGACGCGCAGCAGGTCAATGGGAAAATCCACGTTGACGCGCTGGATCTTATGCCCCGGACGTGTGGCCTTGCTCAAGTCGAGGTATGCCGTCAGGTTTCGTCCCCCATCGTGCATCGCATCCAACTTGGAAGCAGACAGTGCTCTAGCCGACGAGGTAGAGCGCTTCTTCTTCCTCACGCGCCCGGCGGACCGAGATGATTCGTGTGACTTCATTGCGATATGTAATAAATGCCGACCCTGTCTTCTCCCCGATTCTACCGAAGCCGGAGGTAGTTAAAAATCGAACTGGTCCGCGTTGGAATTGTTAATGATCAGGGGAGTGCCCAGGATGATGTCACTGCCGCGAATCTCCAGGTTCCCAAGTCTTCCGGCTTGGATCGATTTGGCTCCGTTGACCATCTTGTTTTCCGCCAGAAGCGAGCCGGCATAGACCGTCAAGTACCCGAGATCCGTAGTGTTCCATAGAACGATCTCTTGAACCAGCCCCGAGTGAATATAGGGTTTGGAGATGTTCGGAAGCGAAAGCCCGATGACGTCTACGGCCTTGCTTCCGGCTTGGAGATCCATCTGGCGAATCGCTTCGGCGGCTCCGGGAACGGCCGGAGCCGAGATTGCCATCACCAGCTTCACTCCTGGAAACACTTTGACGATGGTCTGGGTCTCGGAGAAAGCCTTGTCGCGATCGTCATCGCTCGGCTGAATGGTATCTAGTTTCAGAAGTGGATGCTCCTGTGCGACACGCCGGCGAATGAATTTGATCCATTCGTTTTGATTGGCGGCGCTGAGCGCGCCCGTGACGATCGCGAATTCACCGGCGCCGTTTAGCAGGCGCGCGGCCTCGTCCGCTAGCGTCTCGCCGATGGCCTGTGCGGTGGCCTGGTTGACGAAGAAATCGCGCGCGTCGGGCGCTGCGTCAGCGTCCCAGGTCAGCACGCGGATGCCGTGCGCGCGCGCTTTGCGGAGAACCGTCGAGATGCCGGCCTGATTCTCAACAGACACAGCGATTACGTCAACCTGGCGGGTAATCCAGCTCTCGACGATCTCATTCTGCTTGGCCGCGTCCAGGCTGGTGGGACCATCCCAAATCAGATCCACTCCCAGTTCGCGCGCGGCTTCCTCGGCGCCCTTGCGGCAGCTTATGAAATACGGATCGCCTTTAGCCTTGGGCATCACGGCGATCACCGGAGGGCGCCGCGCGCCGTTCGAAATTGGAAGATCCGCCGCGGATCTAATAGAGCGCACCAGCCGTGTATTCGTGCCCGCGATGATCAACGCTCCAGCGAGAATCGCGCTGCACAAAACGGCGACCGCACGCGGCCGAGAGGGCGCCCCGTCGCGGCTCTGAATCAACGCTCCCGAATTGCGGACGCGGAAGCGGTCGATGCCTATGGAGGCCACCAGAAGCGTTCCAGTCAGCACACCGGTCAATTCGGAAGGCAACGCCGCCAGGTGCACGCCATTCTGCAACACCGCTAGTGAAAGGACCCCGAGCAGCGTTCCGCCAATAGTCCCGCGTCCGCCGAATACGGAGGCGCCCCCGAGAACTACAGCGGTAATCGCATCCAGTTCGTACCCGGTTCCGGCATCCGATTTCGCCTGCCCCAGATGCGCGACGTAGACAATGGCGGCGAGGCTCGCCGCCACGCCGGAAAGCAGGTATACCAAGCCAATCCGTTTCGCGACGGGAATGCCCGCATAACGCGTGTTCCCTGCGGAAAATCCGATCGCGTAGAGCGCCCGCCCAATTGAGGAGCGGTGCAGGAGCACAGCGTAGCCGGCGAGCGCCGTCAGAAATATCGGGATTTGCGCCGGAACCACGCCGCCCAGGTAGCCTTGGCCAAGAAAAAGCCAGCCCCGCGGAAACCCGCTGTAGTTCACCGCGCCATGCGTGATGCCTTCCGCGATTCCGCGAAACAAAGAGAAAGAGCCCAGGGTCACGATCAGCGCCGGAATGCCGAAGCGCGCAATCAGGAGCGCATTCAGCGCGCCGCCCGCGCAGCCCACAAGAAGAGCCAGACCGGCGGCAACAACCAGCGGCGCATGCCAATTTTCCCAGGCGGCTCCGAAGACCACCGCCGCAAGGCCCATCATCGAGCCCACCGAGAGATCGATCCCGCCGGATACGATTACCGGGGTCAAGGCGAGCGCCAGCAATCCGACTTCGACGCTGGTGCGAACGATCTCGAAGAAATTTCGCAGAGTGAAGAAGTTGTCCGCTAGTGTCGAGAACACCACGATTTCGGCCAGCAGCGCGAGCGGCAAGATCCACTCGCTATTGGGGAACCAGCGCTCAGTACGCGGTTTCATATGTACGGTGGCGCAGGCCCTCGGCCTGCGGCGGCCTCTCAGGCCGCCTGCACGGGGCGGGCCGAGGGCCCGCCGCAGCGCAGAGCGCTGCCCCACATTGCTCTCTGGAAACGGAGTACTTAGTTATAGTCACGGACAAGCCCGTCTTCCCATGTCCTCGCCTGCGAGGGCCACGCCTCGGTGGCGACGGCCATCAGGATAATCGCTCCCTGGATTGCCTTCTCCCAATAAGCGCTAATGCCTAGGAAGGTCAGCGCCGGTCCGATGGCCCCGAGCAGAATCACGCCGAGTAGCGTTCCCACCACAGTGCCGCGGCCACCGCGGATCGCCGTTCCGCCCACGACCACCGCCGCGATCACCCTCAGCTCCATTCCCAACCCCGCGTTGCTTGGAATCTGATTGAAGCGCGCCGAATTCAGCAGCGCCGCGCAGGCCGTGAGCGCTCCAGCGGCCGTAAATGCCCAGAACGTCACCCGTGCGGCGTCGATTCCCGCCAGGCGCGCGGTGTTCTCGTTGGACCCAACCGCGTACACGGCCCGTCCTGCTGGCATGTTTCGCAATCCCCAGGCGGCACCGGCGAACAGGATCGCCGCGATACCTGCAGTCACCATCTGAAAGGCCGACAGCGTCAGGCCAAGCCATTGAAAACTGCGCGGTAACTCCTGGACCCAGGCGCCTTGCGTTGCCCACCGCAATGCGTCGCGAAGAGCCACCATCGCAGCCAGGGTTACGACGATTGATGGAATTCGAGCCCAGGCTACCAAGGCCCCGTTGATCGCGCCGAGCAGGGCGCCCGACAGCAAGACGGCCAAGGCCACCGCCGGCAGAGGAAGCCCGGACTTCGCTGCCAGTCCGGCTGCGACCGAGCAGATGGCGAATTGCGAACCGATCGAAATGTCGATTTGTCCGGTGAGAACGATCAACGTCATCCCCAGCGCAGCGATCAATACCGGCATGTTGGCCATCAATACGTCGCGCTGATTCGCAAGCGTGAAAAAACTCGGGGCGGCAAACGCCATCACGATCTAGAGCGCCACGATGGTGATCGCGATCGAGATCTCCCTGCGATGTTTGGCCGCCATCTATTCGTGTCCCAGCGCCAGCGAAAGGATCTTCTCGGGCGTTGTCTCCTGATTGGAAACGTGGTTCGAAAGCTCTCCGCGGATGCGGCCCGCCCGCATCACCACGATGCGGTCACTCATCGCGATAATTTCCGGAAGCTCCGACGAAATCATGACGATCGCCATTCCGCGTCCGGCCAAATCCACCATCAGCTTGTGAATCTCCTGCTTAGAGGCTACATCCACTCCCTGCGCCGGTTCGTTCAGGATCAGCACCGCGGGGCCGGTAGCCAACCATCGCGCCAGCGCGACCTTTTGCTGATTGCCGCCGGAAAGCGTTCCGGCGCTCGACTGGACCGATTCAGCCCTAATGCGCAACTGACCCATATAACGAAGCGCGAGTTCGCGCTCAGCCTTGCGATCGATCAAGCCGGCGGGCGCGACTGCCCGCAAACTGGCGAGGCTCACATTCGAGGCAATAGGCATCTCGATCACCACTCCGTGCCGGCGGCGATCTTCAGGCACGTAGCCGATGCCGTACCCGATCGCCTGCGAAGGCGATGCGATCCGCACCGGTTTGCCGCGCACCAGAACCTCTCCTGAATCGGCAGGCGTGAGGCCGAAGATCGTCTCCGCCAACTCGGTCCGCCCGGCGCCCAGCAAACCGGCCAAACCCAAAATCTCTCCGCACCTGACATGCAAGGAAATGTGGCTAAGACCCGCTCTCTTATTCGATAGCCTCCGTACCTCCAGCGCGATTTCTCCGACAGGAACCCGCGGTTTCGGGAACGCGGCCGATAGTTCCCGCCCGGCCATCTGCCGGATGACTTCTTCCTTCGTGATTTGGTTTTTGTACTGCGTCCCCACCGTTTCGCCGTCACGCAGGACCGTGATGCGGTCCGCGATCGAGAAGATCTCCTCCAACCTGTGCGAGATATATACGATTCCGCGGCCTTCCGCGCGAAACGCAGCGATCAGCCGAAACAAGCGTTCCACTTCGGATTCCGTAAGCGAAGCCGTGGGCTCATCCATGATCAGGATTCGAGCCTTCGCCCCGATCGCCTTGGAGATTTCCACCAACTGCTGCTCCGGCAAGCTGAGCGAGGAAGCCGGGCGGTCCGGATCGATGGCGGCCCCGACCTGCTCCAACAGTTCTCTGGCGCGCTGGTTCCGCGCGCGCCAATCCACCTTGCGCCACGTCCCCTCATGTCGGGCGACGAGGCCGCCCGTTTCGAGCGCCAGGGCGATATTCTCAGCCACGCTCAGGTCCGGGAACAGAGCAGGCTGCTGGTAAATCGCCGCGATTCCCAGGCTTTTCGAAACCTTGGGCCGATGGTCCGTAACCACGCGGCCTTCCACTTGGAGCAATCCTGCATCGGGCGTCTCCGCGCCGGTGATGATTCGAATGAGCGTGGACTTTCCGGCTCCGTTCTCGCCCACCAGCGCGTGGACTTCCCAAGGCTCAAGGTCGAAACTCGCTGCGTGGAGCGCTCGCACTCCGGCAAAGGTCTTGGTGATCCCGGTTGCTCGCAACAGCAGTGTAGACATTGGAACCGTCTATCATACAGTCCCGGCGCCACGTTTATAATTAGGTCGTGCCCTCGAAGTTCGCTAATTCGACCAGTTCCACGCGCGCGAAAGCGAAAGGAGCGTCGAAAGGTTCTAAGCCCGTACCTGGCCGGCGTGGAACGGCCGGCAAGAGCCAATTCGACACCTCGGACAAATCTTTGCTGAATTTGCTAAAGCGCCTTAAGGCGGCTTCGGACCCACAGGAGATCCGTCTCCTCTCTGATCACATCGAACGTATAGTTTTCCATAGACAGTTCAGAAATGCCTAACCTCCGGAGGCCGCCGCCGCGCGGCATTCCAGTTCGCCGTCCGCTTTGGCTTCGGCAGGAGGAGCGCCCGGATCACGATCCGGCGATGGGGGACGGGAAAGCGCAAGCCGTCACCTCGGACCATTGAATTGATGAAGCGGCTGTTAATACAAAATCGACTACAATTGGTTTTATAACGAAGTTCCATCGAATGGAACAACTTCACCGAACCGCATTCCAGAACGACATCGCCCTCCTATACCACTACGAGAAATTCAATCTTGAGTATCTCGCCACCATTCTTCAGAAGAACATCATTCACTGCTCGGACCCGAAGAACCTGAACGATCCCTGGGACTGTAAGCCGGTGTTCGACCCGCATGCGCTCGACGACCCCGAAATTTTGGAGCGTGAAATCGCGTGGCGTCAAGAGCACCCAGACAAACATCTTTGGGCGGCCAAGATGCGCTCCGATCCAGAGTTTCGCGTCTCCTTTATGATTAATGCCTCACCACCGATTGAGGCTATGCTCGCCAGAAGACGAATTTATTGCCTTACCCCAAAACCAGACTCCACTCTCATATGGTCACACTATGCCGAAAACCATCGAGGTATCTGTCTGGAATTTAGCACGTCGAACCCTCTATTCCGGCGCGCCTGTGAGGTCATCTATCAGAAGGAATACCCTCGGTGGGCGCCGTGTGACATCCACGAAAATCCGGGAAGAGTCATGGAGTTGATCCTTACTAAGTCGTCTGACTGGCTGTACGAGCAGGAGTATCGGCTTGTAAGCATCGAGACCCCAGCCCCCGACTTTCTTTACCCTATTGGCGATTTCTTTCGCTTGCCGGATGGAGCACTGAAATCGGTCATCATAGGGTGCGAGGCCGATCAGCGCACCATCGCCGAAGTCGTTAGAAAATGCGCTCCGAGCCTGCCAATCAAACAAGCAGTCCGTACTGGTAACCTCTACACACTCACCATCGCTGACTACTCTTAGCCCTTGCCGCCCGAGGGACGTAGGACCTCTCCGCTTTGGGTAGTATTGACGGGCCGAGGCATTCGCGCTAGACTCGCTCATCATCGGAGAAGAAGGATGACACGGACCACTGCCAGTGCCTCACTTTGTTTCACATTTCTATTCTCGGCTGCATTCGGACTTGAGGCGCAATCAGTTCTCGACGCCGGAACGCTGTACAAACAGGCATCTCCGTCGGTCGTCCTGATTGAGGCGATAGGATCCGATGGCAAACCGGTGAAAACGGGAAGCGGGCTGCTGGTGAGTCCAGACGGAAAGCTTCTTACCAACTACCACGTCGTGTCTCACGCGAAGCAGGCGACTGTCAAGTTGGCGAACGGCGATGCTTATGACTTGGTTGAAGTGTTGGCGGTAGACAAACGGAAGGACATCGCGTTCCTAAAGATCCCGGCTGTCGATTTGCACCCGGCGCGGTTGGGCAGATCAAACTCTGTCGAGATCGGACAGACGGTTTATTCAATCGGCAGCCCTTTAGGTTTGCAGAATACGCTTTCGCAGGGACTAGTCAGCGGCATTCGTGAAATGGATGGATACCGGCTTTTCCAAATGAGTGCACCCATTAGCCCAGGAAGTTCCGGGGGCCCGGTCTTCAATGGGAGCGGAGAGGTGATCGGAATCGCTGTTCTAAGCGTGGAGGGCGGCCAGAACCTCAATTTCGCGATCCCTATTGACTACGCTCGGGGGATGCTTGGAATCACCCAAACGCAATCACTTGCTTCGATCTACGAACCGGAACAGCCGCCAGAAACGACACCTGGAAAAGCGCAGTTAACATCAACGGCACTGGTGATACCTGATGAAATGCGTAAAGGTAGCATGGCATTTCTTGAGAAGCAGTTGGGGGTATGGGGCCTTGTAGACGCAAAGCGTGTACTGGGTGAGCCTCTTCGCCAACGAGATGCTCTGGATGGCAAGGCAGTTGACGGGTTGATCTACGCCTTTCCCGATCCTACGGGTGCCGTGAGGGAGTTTGAATTAGACTTCTCGAACGAGACGAGCCGTCTTCGTAGGATTTTCGTATATCCCGTACGCCTCACGCTGCGAGAGGCGCAGGCCGCCTGGGGTCGCAACTACAGAGAGGTGAAGAACCCAAATGGCACGCGCCTCTTCTATTATCAGAATCGTCGCCTCGTCTTGCTCGCGGACGGGAATGGTGCTGTAATCTCGCTGGGGCTGTATCTGCCGTGATTTTTTGATCCTTGCAACCGCTGAGCAAGTTCTTCGTCCCCGAAAACGGAGCGGTGCCGAATCCTAAGGTTTCAGCTTACGATGCGGCATCATGAACGTCGGAGACGGTACCCGCCGGTCTACATCTCATAGAAGCGCTGGCGGACGGCGCTGCACTTTCCTCCCAGAATTCCTTCGTATATGCCCTCGGCAAGCCGTCCTCCAAAACTATGCCCTCGGCAAGCCGTCCTCCAGAACGTCCTGAATCGTGGTCCGTACCATTGGCATGGTCGTCTGCTGCTTCTGCCAATCGAGCACCACCTTCTTCAGCTTCGCGAGTAGCGAGCTCGCCACTCTTCCAATCCGCTGCTTCCTGCTCGGTCAGCGCCATATCAGGCTTCGTCAGCCATCCTCAACGACCTAAGCCGACCGGATCGCGACGCACACATGCAAATACGCGCTGATTTCCGAATATGACGCCGACAGCTAGGGCCAACCCGATCGCGATTGGATCGGCCGGCAGCCCCGCGGCATTCAGGAACTGCGATTTTAAACCCGTAACGCTCGCCAACATGTGGATGATAATGTGTCCTAAAACGGCAAGTTGAAGAGCGCCGTCTGCATTCCGCCATGTGGCAATTCTTTTGCATCAAACCCACGCGTTAAATGTCCAGCTACAAGTCAATGTGATGCGGCCCGTACTGGCCATTGTGTTAATTATCCCGCTCGCGTCGTGTGACAAACTGACGAGTGGCAAAATGTCCGCGTCAGAGCGTTTCCAGTTGGAAGCGAAGTGCGCTGACGAAGCCCGCGAATTTGAAACCGCATGGCGAAAAGACAACGGCACCGATTTTGAAACTCTGTTCTTTCGCCACCATTACAACTTCCCACAGGGAAAGTGCTATTCCCTCGTCTACTTCGGACACTCGGAACTGGCCTTTGAAACCGTATACGACGCTCTCTCTGGAACGACCAAATTCCCCCTGGTCACAGTCGTGACCGGCGACGATAGGGCCGCGAACGAGAGCTCCGAGCACAAGAAACTGCAAAAACAAATCGCAGAACTAATGGAGGATGACAACCCATAACGCATCCAGAGCCCCTCATCGATCCCACCGCGAAGCAATGTGACTTTGAGAAGTTTTATCACTACCAGCCATTTTCTGGGAAGTATAAGGACTATCTTCGGGACATGTTGCGAGACCGGCGCATTTTCTTTTCGGACCCGCTCGACGTTAATGACCCGTGGGACTGCAAGCCGTTTTTAAAAGGCGCACCAGAATCGGCAAGCCGCCTCCTGCAGGCCGAGGTCGTCAAGCGGCGAATTTACTGCCTGACGCCCTTTCCCGAAAATACCCTCATGTGGTCACATTACGCCGACCGACATCGCGGAATCTGTATAGAGCTTGGCAAAGGTAACCCGCTCATTTCGAAGGCTCGACCCGTGAGGTACAGCAAAGAATATCCCGAGTGGACCTCCGCGGGCATTTGGCAGGGGAACCCGCTGCGCCTCATCTTGGCCAAGTCTGCGGACTGGTGTTACGAACGAGAGTTTCGGATCATCGGCTCGTGCACCGCGAACGGACCCGCCAAACTTGACAGCAACTACGTCAAGCTGCCCGACGGCGCCATAACCGCCATAGTACTGGGTTGTGAAAACCGCGAGTATGACGAGATCAGCGGGATGATCACACAATACGCTCCCGGCACGCCCATCAAGCGCATCGTTCGCCAGCCCGATTACTACAGACTTAAGCTTCAGCTCTGAACTCCCATCTTCGCGTGCCAATGCGTGCCCGCGAGTTGCTTTGCCCCTTTTTGACCTGTCTGGCATTGGGTCCACGTAAACCGCGGACGCTGCGCAGGGGTTGAACGACCGAATCTCCTCTCCCGACTTCCTCGAGCTGAAACACTGGCTGGAATCTGAACCCGACGTGCCGGAAGGGATGTGGTATAAGCGCTTTAGCAAGTTTACCCTGGCCGGCGAGGGCGAGCTGCCAAAGACTTTTCTCACGCCTGAAATGGTTCCCAAGGGACGAGAAGTTTTGTAGTTTAGCGATCGCTTACTGTCGCGTTTACCCGCCATCACACCACGATGTGTTTCAATAGCCGTTTGACAACCGCCCAGGCCGATTCCATCTATAAAGCGCTAGACGCGTTTCGCATCGAACTGCCGTCTTGGGGTTTCGCCAATACCGGAACACGTTTTGGTAAATTTCTCCAACCGGCCGCGGCCTCCACCATTGAAGAAGAATTCAGCGATGCCGGCGAGGTCCACCGCTGGACCGGAGTGTGCCCCACTCTTGCGCTACACGTACTGTGGGACATGCCCAGTGGAACCGGCGATGTAGCAAAGGTGCAGGCGTTGGCCGCGCAGCACGGGTTGCGGCCAGGTTCCATCAATCCGAATACGTTCCAGGACCAAATCTACAAATATGGCTCGCTCGGTAATCCCGACTTGGGCGTGCGCAAACAGGCACTCGATCACATCCTGGACAGTATCGAAATCGCCAGACGGCTGGGCAGCCGCGATGTTTCCCTGTGGTTCGCCGACGGGTCGAACTATCCCGGCACGCAGAATATTCGCCGGCGGAGGCAATGGTTCGCCGAAGCGCTCCAGGCTGCTCACGCGCGCCTGGCGAAGAACGTTCTTGGGCCAGATGTTTTTGGATATGCTCAGCGCCTGCTGGTGGAATACAAACCGTTCGAGCCCGCCTTCTATCACACCGACATCGCCGATTGGGGCATGGCGCTGTGGCACGCGCAGGCCGCGGGACCAAGCGCGAAGGTGCTCGTCGACACCGGCCACCACTATCAAGGTCAGAACATCGAACAGATTGTGGCATGGCTGCTGGATCTCGACATGCTGGGAGGGTTCCATTTGAACGACCGGCGCTACGCCGATGACGACCTGACGCTTGGTTCGATCGATCCCTATCAGATCTTTCGCATTTTTCACGAGATTCTCTTTTTCGAATGGGAGTCCGGCAAGCGGGCCGATATCGCCTATATGATCGATCAGAGCCACAACCTGAAAGGCAAGATAGAGGCCATGATCCAGACAGTGATGTCCGCGCTAGAGCTGTTCGCGAAGGCGGCTCTGGTTGATCACGAGAGACTCGCCGTTTGTCAGGCAAAGTGTGCGTTGATAGACGCGGAGACCTGTCTCAAGGAAGCGTTCTCCACCGATGTGCGGCCGGTCATTCGCGAATGGGCGCTTTCCAGAAGCCTTCCGTCCGATCCCATGGACGCGTTTCGCCAAAGCGGGTATCTTGAGCGCATCACCGCGGAGCGAAGCCAGAGGGAGATGGCTCCGGGGTCGAATTATGCGTAGGCGAGCCGTAGAAACGACGCATCGGGTCCAAAAGAGATACTGGAAGGAGTACCTGAATGCGAAAAGCCGCGGTCACAACTGATTCCTATCGGGAGAATCTCCTGGAATCGCTACGAAACCCGGACGAGGCAGCCTCTTATCTCAGCGCCTGTCTCGACGACGAAGACACGCGGGTCTTCCTGCTCGCTCTTCGCGATGTTGCCGACGCGCACGGCGGAATTAGAGCTTTGTCCCGAGATGGAAGACTGAATCGGGAAAGCCTTTATCGCATGCTCTCCAAGTCCGGCAATCCATCGCTGGACAGTCTGGCGGCCGTATTGAAGGCGTTCGGAATGCGACTCGCCGTTCAGGTGACGGGTTCAAAACGCCGCAAGAGCCGGGCTGCATAGCATGCTCCAGCACCCCGGCAAGTCACGCTCTTGAACCCAACGGACGCGATCGGCTAACCAATGCAGCCGCGCAGGTCCGCGAGCGCTTATCTACGGCCATCAACTCAGATCGGAATTTGGGATATCCGGACCGTCCGGTCCGCTCGGCGAGGAGTGCGCGATCTGCTACTCATTGAATGATGCGTCGGCGCGAGTTTATATGGCAGGCAGCAGCGGCAGGACTGGGAGATCGCTTCGTTTCCGCTTCTCCTGAGCCCGATCCGCAACGGCCGGAATTCCGCACAGCGAACTCCCGCTGGCAGACCGCTTACGATCGCGCGCTCGCAGTTCTTGCCGCAAATGTTCAAGTTTTGCCCCGCTACAGTAAACCCGTGCTGATCGAAGGCGCGAACTACGCGGGAATCTGGATGGAGTGCGGACCGCATGAGGCGCTGGTGTACCGGAAATTCGGGCCTGACGCTGCTCGAAACAGCCACCTGATTTTCTTCGCGCTCCAACGGTCCGACGGACAGTTCCCCGCTAACAACAAAGTATCCGAGACCGGCTTTGGACAGATTCAGATGGTCGTGCCTATCGCCGCGACAGCCTGGGAGCTTAGCCGGTCGACCGGCGACGACGAGTTTCTGCGCATGGCGTATCGGGCGTGTTCCGCCTGGGACGATTGGCTCGTGCGCTACCGAAATACTCGCGGAACTGGACTCGTCGAAGGATTCTGCACCTACGACACGGGACATGACAACAGCCCGCGATGGGACGGCATCCCTCCGCAGTGTCCGGATAAGGATGCGAAAAAACATGCGCCAATACCATCGCTGCCCCGGCTTTGTCCCGACCTTTCCGCGACCGTCTACGGGGGGCGTGTCGCGCTATCCGCGATGGCCAAGGCGCTGGGAAAAACTGCGGAAGCGGATCGCTGGACTGCGCGAGCCGAAGAGATTCGCAATCTGATTCTTTCGCGTCTATACGTCCAAGAGGATGCGGCGTTCTATGACTTGGATGCTCGGAATCGCTTTGTCAAGATCCGTTGCGACATCCTCAGCCGGGTCTGCGGCGAGCACATTCCGGACCAGGCGCTTTTCGACAACCTCTGGGCTCGTCAGCTTCATAACCCGAAGGCATTTTGGGCGCCCTGGCCGCTGCCTTCCGTGGCGCTGGACGATCCGATGTTTGTGCGTCCCATTCCACGGAATTCCTGGGGAGGAGCTTCGCAAGCCTTGACGGCGCTACGAGCCGGCCGCTGGTTGGAATACTACGGGCGTCCCGCGGAATTCAGCGTCATGATGGACCGCTGGTGCGATGCGATCCAAGCCGATATGAGTTTCCGGCAACAATTAGATCCGCTAAGCGGGGAATTCACGAAGCAGGGCGCGGGCAACTATTCGCCGGCGGCGCTCGTGATGCTCGATTACACGTGGCGCTTGGCCGGCGTGCGGGAAGAAGGCGATTCGCTCGAATGGAATGTGCGGCCGGGCCATCCCGCCGCGCAATCAGCGCTCTTCAGCATACGAACCGATGCGGGCCGGACGGCGGAAATGAAATACGATCGAAACGGCGCGGAGCTTCGCCTTGGGGGTAAAGTGCTCGGCCGTATCGGCTCCGGGACGGCAAGGCTGGTCACCGATGACGCCGGCGTACCCAGGGCATTGACCGGCATCAGCGAGCAGCCGCAGACGGTGACAATCCAGTTAGCGGGCCGCGAGATGCAAAAGATCGCGCTCCGGGCGAACGCGCGAGTTGCACTCGCGTAGAATCACTCCATGGATACAGGGAATCATCTGCACCCAACGCGCCGTCGCGTCGTTGCGCAGCTCGCCCAGCTAGCCGGCGTGGGCGCGGTTGCCGCGTTTGCGCAGCAAGAAGCGCGCGCATTCGACGTGAAGGCGTTCGGCGCCAAGGGGGATGGCAAGTCGCTCGATACCTCCTCCATCAACAAGGCGATCGACGCCGCGGCATCCGCCGGCGGAGGCAGCGTGATATTTCCGGCGGGCAGCTATTTATCTCACTCGATCCATCTCAAGAGCGATGTGACGCTGTACCTTGGCGAAGGCGCATCGCTGGTGGCTGCCGATCCGCTCCCGCAAGGAACTCCTTCAAGCACGGGCGGCGGCTACGATCTGCCCGAGCCAAACCAATGGAGCCAATATCAGGATTTTGGACACAGCCACTGGCGCAACAGTTTGATCTGGGGCGAAGATCTGCACGATATCTCCATCCTCGGACCGGGACTCATATGGGGCAAGGGCTTAAGCAAAGGCTACGGTCCGGGACCCGTAGCCGAGCAGCCGGGAGTCGCCAACAAGGCCATCAGCCTGAAGAATTGCCGCAATGTGACGCTGCGGGATTTCTCGATCCTGCATGGCGGGCATTTCGGCATCCTAGCCACTGGAGTGGACAACTTCACGATCGACAACCTGAAAATCGACACCAACCGCGATGGGATCGACATTGACTGCTGCCGTAACGTGCGCGTCTCCAACACTAGCGTCAACTCGCCATGGGACGACGCCATTTGTCTCAAAAGTTCGTTCGGGTTGGGCTTCGCGCGGCCCACGGAGATGGTCACCATCACCAACTGTTTTGTAAGCGGCAACTTCGAGGAGGGCACGCTACTGGATGGCTCCTATAAGCGTTTCGCCCCCGACTTTACGGTTCCCCGAACAGGCCGAATCAAGTTCGGCACGGAATCCAATGGCGGGTTCAAGAACATCACCATTTCGAATATCGTGTTCGATGGGTGCCAGGGGCTGGCGCTGGAGACAGTTGATGGCGGAGTGCTGGAAGACGTAACCATCAGCAACATCACCATGCGCGATATCATCACGGCGCCGTTGTTTCTCCGTTTGGGACGCCGAATGCGCGGCCCGGAAGGCGTGCCTGTGGGGGTCCTGCGGCGCGTGCTGATTAGCGATATAGTCTGTTCGAATTCGGCTTCGCGGATTTCGTCGATCATCAGCGGCATTCCGGCTCATCCGATTGAGGATGTGAAACTGAGCAACATTTACGTGCAGCACCGCGGCGGCGGCACGAAGGAGACCGCCGCTATTAAACCGCCGGAGAATGAGACCGCCTATCCGGAACCGACGATGTTCGGCGCGATGCCCTCCCATGGCTGCTATATCCGGCACGCGAGGAACATCGAGATGAGGGACATCGAGATCTCCGCTCTGAAGGAAGACGCCCGGCCGGCGTTTGTCCTCGGCGATGTCCAGGGCGCAAGCTTCTCCCACATCAAGATTCCGGCGCATGCCTCAGACGTTCCGGCTTTCGTCCTCAGTAACGTGGAGGACTTCAACGTCAACCAAAGTAAGCCCTTGGCGGACGCGCAGGTCGATCGCGCTGACGAACGGAAGGTTTTTTGAGCGACGCGGAATCGAGACTTCAGTGGGCCGGTTCACCCGACGGAAAAACGGATCGACGAGCCGGCGGCACTGCCGTCCACTTCTTCACGGGATCAACCCGGAACGGTGCTTCCGAACAACGCGCCTGCGGCCTAGCCACGCTGGGGTCCGGGCGAGTCGAGGCTCTGCCCGTTCGCAGTTGCGAGAGAGGCATTTGCGAACTCGACCGACTGTCGCAAAGCATCTTTTACAGCTACAGCGCCGGCCCGAGGCTCGGCCCTCCGGAAGCCCCGAACCTCGTTTTCGTTTTGCGAGAGACTTTTGAGAATGCGGACCCCCGACTTTCGCGGGGCCCAGGCGCTCTCAAAACTACCCATTGGGAGATTTCGCCTCTGCGGCTTGGCCAGTATAGTAGCCAACAATCTCCGCGAGGTCACCGCCCGCTGACCCGGAGAAACCCGCGTCTCCCCCACTCAATAGTTCGGTCAACACTTCATGGAAGGGGTGACATTTGACGCCTTCGTCCGCAAACACGCGTAGCTCGGCCGGCTCCCGTACAACGGCATGAACGAGGTGATGCGACCACCGCACGCCCGGCCACAGTTTTTCCCGGACACGGTTCTTATCGTCGGAAGTGAATTTTGCCCGTACCCACTTCCGAGCGCACACCTCTACTTCGTGCTGAGTGCGTTTCTTAGCCGACGTTAGCGCCCGCCCTCCTGCGATTTCCTCCGTCAACTTGGCGATGTATCCGATTGGGCGGAAACTGCCCTGCACCTCGACGTGCCAGCCAGTGACTGCTCCCCCCGGCTCGCACCGGATACCCAAAAGGTCGAGTTCATTGACACCGCGCCGAGCCTGTGCAGCGCGACGATTTACACGACCGTGCTTAATCCCCCGCATGGTGAAGAACCCGCTGCGGTTCAGCCACTCTTCAACGAGGCCCTCTGCTAGTAGTGCCATGTGGTGTTTCTCCTGAGAAACTTTGTCAAGCTACGACAATAGCGCGGGACGTCGAACGGCGGGGGACGCTAATTCATGGCTGTTATACAATCTCACTGAAAGGAGAAATCTTTGGAGAATACACCGTTTCTATTCATTCGCCTACCCAACGGAACTAGTCATGGCCGCTCTTGGAACGGCGACGACGAAAAGGCTGGAAGAACATGGCATGGATTCATACCAGAGGAAGAAGATCCGACGCACATAACCCTCCACTGGCAAACTAGCAAGTCGGCACCGCTTCATTACATCGGAACTTACAGGTTGAACCTTACGGAACTAGCCAAGGCGGGATACATTCGGAGGAACAGTCGGCCTGCCAGCAACGGCAGAACAAACGGGTTTGAAGTGCAGTTCGTTCACAGCGGCAACGACTGCATTTATATTCAGAAAAGTAAGGCTCCTCGCGCCCCGCGCCTAGTGGTCGGCGAGTACGTGTAGAGAAAGCCACAGAGAGTGAAATATAGGTTGTGGAGTACAAGTTTGGCGGTAATCACACCTCTGAGTGCCTATGTCCGAGGTGCCATCGTCGTGGCGGGCACGCGAAGCAGCGTCAGTGCCCAGACTGTGGCCGAACCGAAGGCCGGCACGCAGGCTGTGTCTGCGACTGATGTGGGAAATTTAGGGATCATCACAGCCCGGCATGTATGCGTCCACAGTGCCGCGCCTTTGGATAGGGAAAAACGGCATTCTCAAAACTTTTTGAGATGGGTCGTCCAGAAGCCGAGCGGGATCACAGCGATCCGGCAAAGTTAATCCCGTGAACTCCCCCTCCACATCAACTTGCGGCAAACGCGCAAGCCGCGGAACCGCCCGCCCTGACGAAGGTCTGTCCAAACGCGTTAGATCTTCAAAAGCGAGCCACTGCCTCGATTTCTAAGGGAATCGCCAAGCGCAGCTACACCAGGTTACCGTGGAATCAACCGTATCGGTCCTAGCAGTCCCGAAGGCAGTGGCTGGAGATTCGCCATGTCCTGCGGCTGGAACCGTTCACCGAAACGAGCGTTCAATTCCCGGTAGTCCGCGGGCGGACCCTTGGCAAGTGAGTTTATGGCGAGATTCGCCACAAGGACCCGCAGCATATTCTGACCTGGTTGTAGCAGATGGCCCACGGGAACTTCATAGGGAGGCCGCCAAACCGAGCCAGCCCGCGTACCATTTACGTACACCACCGCGGCTTCCCGCACGGGCCCTTCGAACATCGCACGCATGCCGTTGCCGGAGCGACGCTCGACCGCCGTGACAGGTGTGCCCTCGCCGAAGTTCAAATAGACGTCGCGCCCTGCGGCCAGAATTGTGCGGTCGATGTTTACGGTCTTCTCGTACACCGCCACGCCAGAAAAGTATTTGCGATCAAGCAGGTCCGTCCAGGATTGGAGCCGGGCCAACGCGGCGGGCTGCGAACCTGGGAAGGTCACCGTCCAGCTCGAGCTGATATCGATGGGCGCGGCCGTGTTGCGAGTTGCCGGACGCTTGCCCTGGCTGGGATCTGGGAGACGATCGTCCGAGAACACCAGCACCCGCGATTCATACGGAGCCAGCGCCAACTCTAGGCGCCGATCGCCTGCTCGGGTCGCGTTTCCGCTGAACGGATCCCACCATTGCGATGTCCGCCGCCCATCGCGGAACGTCGCCGGCCCCCGGACCGGATGATTGCTGGTGTTCGCCACGAAGTAAATGTCGGCGGAATCCAGCTTGCGATGAACGAAGCCGACATCGCGCGGCAGCTCGGCATCCGGCGTCATCGCGCGATGCAGGGCTTCTCCCAATTGCGACTCGTCTTCTATGAACCGGCTGCGGCTGTCTCTGGATTCAAACAGCGTGCGTGACAACTCCCGGATGCGCGGCGTATCGGTTTCGGCTTCCATCAATCCCGGCGCCTGCGAAGGCTTCCGGCCGACGGCGATCACGATGCCGCCGCGCCGCTCGTATTCCGCAATCTTTTGGTAGGTCGCCCACGGAATCCGCTCGATATTCGGAAGGATCAGCACTGGATGCTGCACCCGGACTCGGGCGATCGCCCCGTCGTCGATGAAGTCGAAATTATACCCGGCATCCAGAATCCGCGGAATAAGGCTTGTGCCCAGAAGCTTCGCGATCGCGCCTGACTCAGAGATGCTGAGAGATGCGTTTCCTAACGTGAAACTCGCCCATGCATCGTCAGTAGGTAGATACAGGGCCACGTCGTTGGATGGGAGCCCTTGACGCAATAGGAAACTAATGCGCTGAAAGTATGCCGCGATATCCGGCATTGCAATCCACCAGGGGTTGTGTTCGCTGAATACTGCCGCGGCATAAAAGCTCCAGCCCGGTTGACCGGCGCTCGGAGGCGAGTAGGGCCAGCCGTGCCCGATAAGTTGGTTGATCCCCTGAAGGAAATGCCGATCCGCCTCCGCCTTCATATCCAACGGCGTTGCGCGAAATGCGGGCGAGTTCAGCCAGGTCCAGGTCTCCGAAGACGTTACCGGGCGGCCGTATAGGTGACTCGCCGATGACGCCCAGCGCGTCATCGAGAACCCGCGCCAGTCGGAGCCTTCTCCTTCCGGCAAATCGACCAGCGCGTTGCTGGAAAGCGACGCGGGAGGCGTTCCGTAACTCTGAGAACGAAACCGGGTATTGTGGCTGTGCGCCCATTCGCGGAGCGGAGCCAGGTAGTGCTCATCCAGCAGTTCGGTAAGCGTGCGCGCCCAATCATGCCGGATGGAAGCAACGACGCCGCGAGTGCGCTCGTCCGCGTTGCCCGCCAGCGCGGGCAAATAGGGCGTCAGATCATATCCGCGCCTCTGCTTGAACTCCTCCAGAAAATCGGGCGTCCAATCCGAGTTGTACACCTCGAGACTGTCGCTGAAAATCGCATACGGAGGAGTATTTTTCAACGCATCAAGCATCGGCTCGCCGACCGCCTTCAGATGGGCTTCCAGTGCGGAACGATCATAATGATCCAGCACGAAACCTTCGGCGCCCACGGCCGGCCGCTTGACTGTTTGCCGCGTGCGGCTTGCGATGAACGAGAGATCTCCCGCACGCGCGATAAGTGTTTCGCCCGCGGCTAGCTGCGGGGCGCTGCGTTCCACGCGCAGCCGACCCGCGGCCTTCGTTATTGGGATGTGCGGCCCGCCGTATGGCCAGCCACTCGCGAGCGTCAGGTCCATGCGCAACCCAAGCTCGCGAGCCTTTGCCCCCGTGAATCGCAAGGCGTCGAGGAATTCCGGAGAGAGATAGGTGAGATTCCCATCCAGCGTAAGCGGATAGACAGGCTGGACCTCGAATCCGCCGATGCCGCCCTCCTTCATGAGTCTCATCTCGCGCTCCAGTTCCGGCTCAGTGACCGCCGGACCGAACCACCACCAGCGCATCATGATCCGCGAATCGTCGGGCGGATGTTCGAAGGAGCGTTTCAATTGGGCTACCGTCGGGGATTGCGCGGCCGTCCTAGCCCGGTCGCCGGCCAGAAACATCGCCAGCAGAATTATCGACCCGACCGTGACCGCGGAGCGCATGGCTCTACTCTCCTGGCAATCCCTTAACGGCGCGAGAGTCTTTCACCGCGACGTGACTGCCGTCCGCCGTGTGGATGCGCGTGTTCTCGAAGTTCCAGTTCTCCGCATTCAGAATCTGGCCGCCTCGCTGCGCTTGGATATCGATGTTCCGGAAGGTTACGTTTTGCAGGGGAGAGTCTGCGTAGGAGGCCACAGAAAACGCCTCGCGGGTGCCAGATGCCTTGAGATTGTAGATCTTTACATTCCTAAGGTGCGGGATGCCTTTTTGCCGAGGGACCTCCTGGGCCAGCACCGAATAATGCTCGGGAATGCTAGCCAGGCCCTCCGGGATCTTCGCGTAGCTGTAGCTCGGATTCCAATTGA
This sequence comes from Bryobacteraceae bacterium, assembly GCA_036521975.1. GTDB lineage: Bacteria > Acidobacteriota > Terriglobia > Bryobacterales > Bryobacteraceae > Palsa-187. The sequence continues at coordinate 28,280 of DATDGT010000371.1, read as the reverse complement.
ACGCGATGCTGAAGGCTGTGGGCACGCCGCGCATGTCGATATCGTGGATCGAAATATCTTCTATGGTTCCACCGCGCGTCGCGGCCGACTTGAACAGGATGCCGATAGGAGATGGAGCCATGACGTGAATCCGGTAGGCCTCCACATGGCGGATGCCACCCGACGTTTCGCTCCCAAACGTAATGCCGGCCGCCCCGTCTCGAACCGTGATATCCCGAACCACCACATTTTCGGTGGGGCGATTGACGCGCAACCCGTCGGCATCCCGGCCGGCCTTCATCACCACCGCATCGTCATTGCCGTCGATATCGGCGTTCTCGACTAGCACGTCCGAGGAGGAATCCACGTCGATCCCATCCGTGCTAGGGCCGCGGCCGCCGATATTGTTGCGGCCGATATTGTTGCGGATGGTCACGCCATCGACGGTGACCTTGTGCGAGTAGCAGATATGCACAGTCCAAAAGCCGGAGCGGCGCAGGGTCAATCCCTGCAGATCCACGTTATCCGATTTATAGATCTGAATGAGCCGGGGCCGCTGTGCATCGTAGTCCGCGGCCCACCGCAATCCTTTGGGTTCGTAGTCCCGGCGCATCTGCCAGTACTTGTCCCACCACATTTTCCCGTCACCGTCGATGATGCCCTGACCGGAAATGCGGACGCCCGATTGTTCGTAGACGTTGATCAGCGCGGCAGGCCAACGCATCTCGATGCCCGCAATGCGAGTGGGCATCACGGGATAGGCCGCCTGATCCTGGATACCCCGGATTTCCACGCCTTTGTCGACGCGCAAATGCGTTCCCGATTTTGGAAATATGGATCCGGTCAGGTAAACACCCGGCGCAAACACGATAGTGCCGCCCGCCTTGGCGGCGGCATCAATGGTGCTTTGGATCGCGGTAGTGTTCGGGGTCACGCCGTCGCCCTTCGCCCCAAAATCGTTCGCGCGAAACTCCGCCGCACGCACGGCGGCTGAGATAAAGATGATCCCGAGCACAAAGCCAGCGTTCTTCATTTCCTCACGTCTCATCCACTCTATCCCACTGACCACGCAAGTTGAAAAGACGAACCCATTTGGGGAGCATTCCCAAAGTTATCAAGGACTTTCGCAGACTGAAAAAGCTATCAGCTGTGAGTTATCAGTCATCAGTTGTTGGCTTGTGGCCGGCCTGGGGCCGCCGCCATGAAACTTCTCCTCGCGCAACCTTGATAATTCGAAGGAGCTCCCTCTAGGCTATTACCCTGACCAGGGCCCGGTTTATTTAACCTCAACTCCGGGAAATGAGGGCTGATTTCGATACAGCCTCGCCCACTGCGGCAGACCTCTTCCAGCAGCCTAGGATTTCTGATCGGTGACCGCGATCCCCGGTGAGGAGGTCCCCGCGGCGCTTTCCTGCCTACTCATAATGAAACACGGTTCGGGGGATTTCCCATCGCCCTGAGCGGGAACCGGTAGAAAATGCGTGAGAAAGTTTCGCGGGAATGTGAAGAAGCCAGATGCCAATGCCGCGCCCGACGAGGCGGAAGGTAAAATGACTCACATCTCTTGCCGTTAACGCGCACAACGCATTCGCTGTGCGCTTGCCCGGGGTCGGAGGACCTGGACCTAGGCCTTATCGTGATCACGGGAATCGAGGCGCTGCCGAGCCGTATGCGCTGGAAGGAGAGAGCGCACGCGCAGCTTGCGCTCCAGCCAGTGGAGAGCGCGCAGGCCGCCGGGCGCGCCTTCAAACGAACCGACTCTTCACGGGCTTTGGAGAAACTCACAGCAAGTTGCTGATTCTGTGGGATCTGCCCCTGCGTGGGTTTCTGATCCTAGTGACGGCCCAAGCTGTTTATGCTGAAGCCTATGCCACTGAGCAACTCTGCAGATTTGGCCGCACCCGGCGAGCCCGTTCTGCGATGGAGGCAGATGAAGCCAGAATGAACCAGAATGAAGGTCACGGAGAGAAGCGCGGAGTTTCTCCAGGCGTCTCCATCAACGCTTCGCTCATACCCCACGATCGATTTTCATCGGACCTACTCCTGAGAAATTTGTGGCACAACCGAGACGGCGAAAGTTCAGTACCACCTAACATGCGACGCTTCCATGGCCAGGAAGAAAACCTACTCACGCCATCGATTGTAGCGCTCCCGATCTAGCGAACCGCGCGGTAAGCCATTGAAAGCATGTATGAAGTAGCGTGTGCTGGTTTTGTGGGACAAAAAACTCTTGCCTACTACATACAAATGTAGTAGTGTCGATACGTGGGCAAACCGAAGAAGCTGACCAACCTCGAAATGCAGATCATGAAGGCACTGTGGGACAAGGGCTCGGCATCGATTCGAGAGATTCAAGAGACGTTCCTCGAGGCTGACAGGCCGGCCTACACGACCATCCAGACCACGGTGTACCGGCTGGAGTTCAAGAAAGCGGTGCGGCGCGCTAAGAGGGATGGCGCCGCGCACATTTTCGAGCCGGTGGTTTCGCGCGGATCGGCCGAGCGGCGATTGATCGACGATCTGCTGGGAATGTTCGGAGGACGGGCGCAGCCTATCATGGCGCACTTGATCGACTCCGGCGATCTGACGCTGGAGGATTTGGAGCAAGCAACGAAAACGCTGCGAACGCTGGGGAGGAAGCATGCAGGCAATACTTAATCATTTGTGGCAATCGACGGTGTTTGCGGGCATCGCGTGGTTGCTGACGCTGACGCTCAAGAGGAACCGGGCGCAGACACGATACTGGCTGTGGTTCGCGGCGTCGATGAAGTTTCTGGGACCTCTGGCGCTGTTGGTCGTTGCGGGAAGCCAAGTGAGCTGGAGGGTGGCTACGCCACTTTCGGCGCCAACCGCGGTCGAGGAGGTCGTGCGGCCGTTCGGAGCCGCGGCTCCCCTGGTTGCCGTGCGGGAGACAGCACCTGTGAGGACGAATCTGGTTCCGGAGTTGCTGCTGCTGGTGTGGGCGGCGGGATTCGTTGCCATCGGGATTAGCTGGGGCCGCGAATGGACGCGAATGCATGCGAATGTTCGGAGGGCGACGCCGCTGGATCTGGGGTTGCCAGTGCCGGTGAGGTCGTCAACGGCGCTGCTCGAGCCGGGCGTGTTCGGGGTCTTTCGACCCGTCTTGCTATTGCCCGAGGGAATTACGGACCGGCTGACGGAGGCGCAGTTGGAGGCGATCCTCTCGCATGAGCTGTGCCATGTTCGTCGGCGCGACAATCTGGCGACGGCGATGCACATGGTTGTCGAGGCGGTGTTCTGGTTTCATCCGCTGGTGTGGTGGATCGGAGCTCGGCTGATGGAGGAGCGGGAGCGGGCTTGCGACGAAGAGGTACTGCACGCGGGCAACGAGGCGCAGACATACGCGGAAGGCATTCTCAAGGTGTGCGAGCTGTATCTGCAATCGCCACTGGGGTGCGTCGCGGGAGTGAGTGGAGCGAACCTTAACAAACGAATCGAGGACATTATGACGAATCGCATCGTATTCAAGTTGAACACCGTCAGAAAATTGCTGTTAGCCGGCGCGGGCGTGCTGGCGGTGGTGGGGCCGATTGCTATCGGGATCGTGAACGCGCCGCCGATTCGGGCGCAGGCGCAGTCCAAGGAGGCAGTGACGTTCGAGGTCGCGTCGGTGAAGCCGGTCGCGCCGGGAGGCGGTAACCCTCGCTTCGGGTTTGAGCCGGGCGGGAGATTTGTCTCAACTGTGCCGATCCAGTTTTTAATTTCCGTTGCCTACGACTTGCCCTTCAATCCGAGTGAGCGGCTTACGGGAGGCCCGGAGTGGATCCGCTCGCGGGATGGGGTGTACGAGATTCAAGCAACGGGCGCGTTCCCGGCCGGATTATCGAAGAAGGCCCGCGAGGACAGACAGAGATTGATGCTTCAGACGCTGCTGGCCGACCGATTCAAATTGAAGATTCACCGTGTGACGAGGGAAATGGCGGTGTACGCGCTGACCGTGGAGAAGGGCGGGCCGAAGCTTCAGAAGGCGGACATTGAGGAAAAAGACTGTCCAGATCCAGACGCAACTCCCGCTCCGGCTCCCAACACCTTCTGCCACGATCTTGGTGGCGGCCGGGGACGAGGGCTCCATGCGCGCGCGGTGAGTATGCAGGATTTGGCGAAGGGCATGGAGAATTATACCGATCGCCCACTGCTGGATAAGACCGGGATCAAGGGCCTTCACCACATCGAGACGTCTGGTTGGCAGCCTATGCAGGTGGCTCCGTTCGCGCCTGGACAGAAGCAAGACGGAGTGGATATTGCCGACCTGCCGACGATCTTCACGGTGTTCGGGAAACTCGGGTTGAAGATGGAATCCACGAAGGACAAAGTAGACGTGTACGTGATCGATCACATCGAGAAGCCGACGGAGAATTGATGAGGTACTCACCATCATTCTTCCTCCGTTCTTCGCTTTGCAGCCGGCTAGTTAGTGAGTCGGTTAGTTAAGGGACGGTGGAGAGAACTGCAAAGGAACTGAAATGACTGCGGACCGTCAGCGCGAGCCTGGCCCCATCGTGTGCCGGATCGTCGGCATCGTGCAAAACGCCAAATACGACACCTTGCACGCGCAGCCGCCGCGGCGGAGTACAACGAGACCAATCCCTTCGCGCTGAAGATCGATCGCCCCGGGAAGAAGACGAGCTATATCCTTGTGCACCAGCCGAAATCCTTCGACTGGCAGGCTCGAGATGCGAAGCCGCACCCGTTGAAACAAGTGCCCGAAGGTGTTTTTGCGCTTGCTTGTAAGGCGCTCAATCAGATTATCGATATTGGTGATTGATCGCTATTCCGTCACCGAAGAGTCGCGTCCATCCACTTCACGATCTCATCCTGCGTACGATCCGGCAGACGGTTATAGTCCCAGGGTTCTTGAATGGCAAGCTTCTCGGCTGCGCCGTAGAGGCCGTAGATCTTCTTTGCCTGGTCCACAGCGGTATGCACATCCGCCGTGGTTGCGTCGCGATCCAACTGCGCCTCCACTACCAAGACCGGCCGCGGCGCGATCGTCGCGATCAGCTCGTCGAAGTCATAAGGAATCCGATCTTCGCGGCCAACAAAGAAACCGAGCCGCGGGATCAGTCCGCGTTCATTACTGTAGCGCGCCACGCCTCCCGTTCCCCGGGCTGCGGCGTCTGTGCGCATGGGAGTGAATCCGGCGATCGACACCACTCCCTTGACCCGCGCATCCAAGGCCGCGGCGTAAAGTCCCACCGTTCCACCCATCGAATACCCAAACAGCGAGATGCGCCGCGGATCGACGAGTGGGTCCTTCTCTAAGGCATCGATTGCCGCGCTAGCGTCCTCTACCATGCGGCCCATCCGCGACCAGTGCGGATAGCGGTCATAGAACGGCGCCGACTCGTTCATCCGGCTCCCGAAGCCGCTTTGATCGTAGGCCAGCACTGCGTAGCCTGCTCGAACCAGAGCCAGGATCGGATGCAGGTCGTTGTGATAAACCCACATGTACCCCAACTGATAGCTGTAGCCGTGCAGCCAGATCACCGCGGGCAGTTTGGCATTGGCCGGCGTGTTGACCGGATAGTAAAGGTCACCGCGAACGTTGTATCCGAAGTTTATGGGGCGAGAGACGGTCTGGTTCCGTTGCGGTTCCAGCCAGCCGAAGGAGTTCCCGCCCCGCTGGATAACCCATGAGACAAGGTCCGGAGCGGTCTGTCCGGGGTTGGTGATTCCACGCGCGCCCGGCGCCGCAACTTGCGGAGCAGGAGCGGGTCCCCTGCCTCCGCGCCCCACGGCTGGAGGCATCCTCGGCGGTTCCTCGCCGAGCATCCATTTGAGGGACTCACGGATCCCGGCCGCAGTCTTTTCCCAGTCGTTCGCCGAGGAGACAGAACTCGTGCGAGAAAGCGCCGGTGAATAGCGGGCGAGGTCGAGACTCTCCTTGCTATCGGCCCGCCATTTGTCCCAATCCCAAGAAAGCAGGAAATTGTTGTTCCAGGTGCGCGCGGAGCGGCCGAATTGAATGTCCAGCCAATCCAGGCATGCCTCCTGGTCATTCGCTCCATGGAAGCCGGGCACACGCAGGATGTCGATCCGCTCGGGCTGACCCAGCATCTTATAAACCTTCAGCGCGGAATGATAGGTTTGCTCGAGCCCCCAGGTGTTCGAAACTTCGTCGTTATGGCCCCACTCCATGAGGATCGATCGTGGAGCAATCATCGCCACCAGCAGATTCGCGTCGATCGGCAGGCGATCTTCACGTCCGGAGAAAAAGCGCAGACGCGGAACGAACCACGTCGGGAACGACCGCGTAGTGCTCTCGATGCCCTCTCCGAAGTTGCGTTCCCCAGAGAGGCGCCAGGGCAGCACGCCGCCCACTCCTGTGCTGCCGGCGATTACAGCCGCGATGCGTTCATCGAACGCAGTGGCGATGGCCGCCATTTTTCCATCGCGTGAGTATCCGAACATCGCGATGTGCCTTTTGTCGACTGCTGGGAGCGTTTCCAAATAGTCCAACACCAGTCCGGCGGCCCAGGCGCGGCGCGGCAGGAGCGCAAAATCGTAATCGGGGTAGAGCTGTCCTAATGCGGCCGCATCGTCCATGCCGTCATTCGCCGCATATCCGCAAGAGATGTAACCCCGGCGCAACAGAGCCGGCCCCCAACCCGCCAGATTGGGGCTGATCAAAACGGGGAACGGACCCTTACCATCGGGAATCATCACCTGCACCCGCATCGAGCCTTTGCCCTCAGGCCCGAATTCCAGGCGCACGTTGCGGATCAGATAGCCCGGGCCGCGCGTCTCGTCGAGCGACACAACGCGATCCAGTTTGGGTTTCGGCGGGAATGTGCCCAGGTCGTACTTCTGGTACAAATGCCCGATCTCCTGGCGGCGCGCTTTCCACTCAGTAGCGTTCCGCACAGGTCTGCCGTCCAGAAACTTCAGCGGATCCGGTAGACCGTTCACGCGCGGAAACGTGTCGAAGTCCGGAGGCAGTTCGCCCGTTTTGTCGAGCCATTGCTTGAACTGCGGAGCGTTAGGCAGGATCTTGAGCAGTTGGTCGAGGTATTCGCGGCGTTCCTGCTCGGTCATGGCGGCCGCGGGTCGAAGCAGTGTGAGTGCGGCAAACAGGAGAGTAAAAAGTTGTAGTCTCATCGTTCGGAAAGGAATAGCGCCAGGAGTATTTCTTTGAGCGCTGGAATACCTGCTGCCAACAGGCGATCACCACTGCTCGCCGTAGAATCGCCGGTCACGAAGAGCGTAGGCCGGCCGCCATCCGTAGCGGGGGACTGCGCCACAGCGACCCTGGCGAGCGCCACGACCACACTTGTCCGTGGATTTCGCATTTTGCAAAGTTCCGCTACCGATCAGCTCCCTGGGGCCAATGCTATCACGCGGATTCGGAAGGCGTCACTCTGTCCATCCATCGCGACTAACGAGGTGGCGCGCCGCTGTGGCAGGAAACTCAGAATGTCGACGTCGATTCGGAAGATCGGCGGTTCAAAAGCCGCGACTGACCGCTCCACCTGCGTGGTTGCACCGGGCGATGAACCGCGGGGCAAGGAATGGGCCACCGCTAGTGCTGCGCGTACCAGCGTTCGAGATGCTTCCCGTTGACCACGCTCGCGAGGGGATCATCGCCCATGAAGTGTATCGGTCCGTGCGCGATCTGCTGCCCCGATACGCAGAATGATCCAAACTGCGGACAAGCTCGCGGCGCACCTGAAGGCCAAAAGAGGCCGCACTGGGTCCGGAAATGGGGCAAGACGGCGGGGGCAAGACAGAAAGTGAGCCCACCTGAAAGCCCTTGGAATGAATGGTGAGCCGGGCGGGAGTCGAACCCGCGACCACCGCATTAAAAGTGCGATGCTCTACCAACTGAGCTACCGGCCCAATCCCCTCCATTCTATCGCTCGCATCCGCCCGGGCCACGGGTCTTCATATGGTTTTGGTGGCTCCAGCATCGATATCGATCAGCGATCCGTGCAGAAGCCTGCCTTCCGGTCCTGCAATGAAAGCCACCAGCGCGGCGATCTCCGATGGCTCGCCGATTCGCGCAATCTCCTCCTCCTTCACGTACTCGCGTTCGGCCTCGGATAAATCGATGTTTCGACCGGCGGCGAAGGCTTTTAGGCGCGCTGCGAATCTGTCCGTGCGGATCGTGCCGGGATTGATCGCGTTGACTTGCACGCCGTCGCGCAGACCCGTTTCCGCCAACGCCTTCGTGAAGGAAAGCAGCGCGGCGTTCACCGATCCGCCGATGGCGAACTGCCCGCCCGGAGTTCGTCCGCCCACGCCGGAGATAAAAATCACCGAGCCGCGGTTCGCCTTCAAATGCGGCCATGCGGCGCGCGTGAGGCGCACCGACGCGAAAAATTTCAAGGCGAAGCCGTCGGCCCAGTCATCGTCGGTCAGCGCCTCCAGTTCGCCGCGTTTGGTGGCGCCGGCATTGTTCACTACAATATCGATCCGGCCAAAGCGCTCCCGCGCGAAGTCGGCGAGCCGCGCTGGGTTTTCCGGGACTCGAAGGTCGCAAGCGAACGCCGCGGCCGCTCCGCCCGCTCTGTGCGGTTCAGGCGACGATTCGATTTGCCGAATCACCCGCTCGAGAGCTTCCTCGTCGCGCGCGCACATGGCCACTTGTGCGCCCTTCCGAGCCAGGCGCAGAGCGATGGCCTGGCCGATGCCTTTGCTCGCGCCGGTCACAATCGCGACTTGGTTCTCGAACGGGCGGCTCATGCTTTCCCGGAAAGCGACCCTTTCCCGGAAAGCGATTCGAGGACAGCGGCCACATGATCGGTAACCTTGACGTTGGGAAAAATTTTCGCGATCTTGCCCTGTGGGTTCACGATGAAGGTGCTCCGCTCGATTCCCATGTAGCTGCGCCCGTACATGCTCTTCTCCTTCCAGACGCCGTAAGCTTCGGCGATGGCGTGATCGGGATCCGGAACCAATGTAAAGGGCAATCCATACTTCGCCGCGAAGCGTTCTTGTGCCGGCGCTTTGTCCGGCGAAACTCCCACAATCTCCGCGTTCAGATGGGTAAAGCGCTTGGAGGCATCACGGAATTCGCACGACTCCTTGGTGCATCCGGGCGTGTCCGCCTTCGGGAAAAAATAGACAACCACGGTCTTGCCGCGGAGTTTCGAAAGCTGAAACGCGCCCGAGCGAATATCCGGCGCCGGGTCGCCGGTTTGGAGGCTCATATTTGGTGATTGTAGACTAGATGGAGAGGCCGATCGCGGCTGATAACCGAGCCGCGACCGCCATGGAGCGGTCTTCCAGGAAAAGAGACTCCGATGAATAAGAGCAAGATGGCTGTGGCGGCGGGAATACTATCGGCGGGCGCGGCCGCGTGGGCCGCGGGCGACGCGGGCAAAGGCAAGGATGTCTTCGAGCAAAACTGCTCGGTGTGCCACAACCCCGATAGCGTGGAACAGAAGATCGGCCCAGGTCTCAAGGGTTTGTTTAAGAAGACGGAACTAGCGAACAAGAAGAAAGTCAGCGACACGAACGTGCTGGAGTTCATCAATAACGGCAGCCCGGAAAAGGGCATGCCGGGTTTTGCCGATCAGTTAAACGATCAGGAAAAGTCAGACCTGATCGCGTACCTGAAGACTTTGTAGTGCCCGCGTCCCCATCGTCTAGCCCGGCCTAGGACATCGCCCTTTCACGGCGGTAACGGGGGTTCGAATCCCCCTGGGGACGCCAATCAATTCTGGATTCGCTGCATCCAGCGCTTCGCCCCCCGAATCCGGTGACGCCATAGCGTTCATGCGGCATCCCCGGTCTCGACAAATGCAGCGTCAATGAGATCCTCTGGTACGGAAACCTTCGGGATAACCGAGCCCCGTGCTCTGCGGCTGAGTTGAACGAAGCCGTAGATGCAAGGCGGATACATCGCACAAACCGCTCAGCGGTTCTCGTGACGAACCTCGATTAGCAAGGGCTGTAACCTCTTGAGATCAACGGGGAAAGCACTGTGTCCATCGAAAATCGGTCGAAATTTGACATCTATTCGCGCATATTTTTGCCGCCTGGGATGAACGCCAAATTACTGATTCAGATGATGATCGGAGTGTTTTCCCGGTGCAGGGAGCAGAGAGCCAATCGGAGCTCAAACAGAGCCGCGACCGAAGGGAGCGGTCCGCTGAACCTTCCGGGCTTAGCGACAGATCAGGGCACGCGGCACTGAATCGCGATTCCACCCAGCGCCACAGAAGAGTAGAATCGAGTGGTGTAGCCGACTACAGAAACAGGAGGGCGCATGAGCGTCAAAAAGAAATCGCGGCGATCGTTTTTGGCCCAATCCATGGCGGGTTTGAACGCGGCGTGGGTCGCGGCGAATTACCACAGCATCCTTGCCGCGCAGGATCACGTGCAGCAGGCCGCGAAGTCGGGGCAGCTTCCGCGCCTCCAGGTCTTCACTCAGGACCAGGCCGTGGAGATCGAGGCCATAACGGCGCAGATCATTCCCACCGATGAAACACCCGGCGCGCGGGAAGCGCACTGCGTGTACTTCATCGATCGTGCGCTCGCGACTTTCCTTAAGACCAGCCAGCCCGCCTATGTCCAGGGCTTGCGCGATCTTCAAGCGAAAGTGCAGCAGCTTTATCCGGGCGCCCAAAAATTTTCGTCGCTGACTTCCGAGCAGCAGATCAAAACGCTCACCGCCGTCGAGAAGACGCCGTTCTTCAACATGGTGCGCACGCATACCGTCATCGGGTTTTTCGCGCGCCCGGTGCACGAAGGCAACTACGACAAGATCGGCTGGAAATTGATCGGGTACAACGATTCGCTGAACCACAAACCGCCATTCGGCTACTACGACGCGCAGCCGCAGCCGGCGCCATTCGGAAGTGAGAAAGGCCGGAAGGAGAAACGAGCATGAAACAGTATTCGCCATCTACCGCAGTCGATTTCGTGGTCATCGGATCGGGCGCCGCCGGCGGCATCATGGCCAAGCAATTATCCACGGCCGGTTTTTCGGTCGTGGTCCTGGAGCAGGGAGGCTGGGGCAAATATGGCCGCGAACACGAGTACAACAAAGACGAGTGGCTGAATCGCAACTTGAGCGAAGACGACCGGCTCATGAGCGACCCCTCGCGCCAGCGCAACACTTTCCGCCGGAACGACAAAGAGAAAACAGTTGCCGGCACGCACAGTTATGGCTGCGTGGTGGGCGGGGGCACGGTCACATACGGCGGCAGCAGTTGGCGCCATCTGCCGTGGGAGTTCAACGAAGCTTCGCGCGATCCCACCATTCCGTCGGGCACCGGCATGGCCGATTGGCCCGTTACGTACGAGGAACTCGAACCCTACTATACGCAAGCCGAATGGGAAATGGGCATCTCCGGTCTTAGGGTGAATTCACCGTTTGTCGCGCCGATGTCGAAGGAATATCCCGTACCGCCCGTACCGCTGAAAAGTTCGGGCGCGCTGTTCAACGTCGCCGCGGCCAAGCTCGGATTGACCGTCGTTCCCGGACCTTTAGCCATTATTACCAAGCCCTATATGGGGCGGGCCGCATGCGTCAACTGCGGAATCTGCTCGGGCTATGGGTGCCAGGTACGAGCGCGATCCAGTTCCGCGGTGACCATGCTTCCGCTCGCCGAAAAGACAGGCCGCTGCGAAATTCGACCGCGGAGCTATGTGCGGGAAATTTCCGTTGACAATGCCGGTCGAGTGACGGGCGTAATCTATTTCGATGCGCAAAGGCGAGAGGTTCAGCAAAAGGCGAAGGCCGTGGTGTTGTCCGCCAACGGTTCGGAATCGGCGCGTCTTCTGCTGCTGTCGAAATCCGCGCGATTCCCCAACGGCCTCGCCAATTCCAGCGGCCTGGTGGGAAGGTATTTCATGGTCGGAAACGGGGCTGGCGCGAGCGCGCTGTTCGAGCATCCGCTCAACGAATATAAGGGCGTCATCTCCGGCGCGGCCATCGTAGACTACGTCGGTTCGGATCCCAAGCGCGGCTTCTATGGCGGCGGACGGCTGACAGCTCGCGGCTATCTTACGCCTCTCGATCTTGGATTGGATGGGTTGTCTCCGGACGCGCCGCGTTGGGGCGCCGGATACAAAAAGGCTCTCCGCGAAGAAGCCAACCACAGAATGACCATCAACTGCTTCGTCACGCAGATGCCGCTGGAAACCAATCGTGTGGATTTGGACCCCGACGTGAAAGACGATTGGGGTCTGCCGGCCATGCGGATCACCTCGACGAGTCATCCCGACGACATCAAGAACATGGAATTTTTCCGGCAGAAATCCATCGAGATTCTGCAAGCAGCCGGGGCCAAGAAGGTTTGGGCACCCCCGGTCAACGACACGCGCGGAGGCGCTCATAATCGCGGCACCTGCCGGATGGGCAACGATCCGAAGACGTCGGTGGTGGACAAATATCACAAAGCCCACGACGTGCCCAATCTGTTCATCGTGGACGGCAGCAGCTTCGTCACCGGCGGTCGCAATCACCCGACCATGACCATTCAGGCGCTTTCGTTCCGCGCGGCGGACAATCTTATCCGGAGTGCTAAGAGAGGCGATCTCCGGAGCGCGCTGTAAAGCGCACAGGCCGCCGGGCCCGGCGAGTCCGTTGTGCGCGAGTTTCTCCAAAGATTAGCGGGCGCCGGAGCGTCCGGCTACCTGATGATGTCCACTTGCAGGCTCACATCCATGTTCCTGGGGGGCAGGCACATGGTGTCGTTGCAGGCCTGATAGCGTAGCTTGCCGGTCATGGCCGTGGGTCCGGCGATAGCGCCGGCGGGGACTTTGAATTTCGTGGTCAGCTCGAAATTACCTGAGAACACCGACTGAGGCTGCGGCGAAAAGCTGTATTTTTCCATGAGGGGTTTGGGATAGACTACGGCCGCGGGCTGAAGCGGTCCAGGATTCCAGGTGAGCTTCAAAGGGATCAGGTACTTGTCCGTGGGAGTGTTGCTCTGGACATGATAACCGGAACGCAGTTCGAGAGGAAGTTTGGCGTCCACGGTCGCTCCGATTTTCGCCTGCACGGGCATTGAAGCGGTAACCGCGAGCACGACTGCGGATTGGGCAAATGCCGTGAACTGACCACGGATAACCGACAACTGATAACTGACAACTGACGACTCAGAGCTAAGAAGGTCCAAAATTTCTTTCCGGTACGTGCTTTTCCCAGCCGCTCCGATGTGCATCCTCGCGATCCGGCCCTGGCGGTCGATCATGAACGTCTCGGGTAAGGCGTCCACACCGCCGTAAAGCGTCATCAGATCTGCGCCACCCAACGATACGGAATAATCGATGTTGCTCCACTTCATGTAGGGCTTGACGGTAGTCCAGCCTCGTTCGTCAAAGGCCACGCCCAGCACGGTGAAGCCGCGATCCTTGAATTGCCGCTCGAACTCGGTGAACCAGGGGATTTCTTCCCGGCAGGGTCCGCACCAGCTCGCCCAGAAATTCAGCAGCACCACCTGCCCGCGATAATCGGAAAGCTTGGTCGCCGCTCCGCTCGAGTCCTTCAAAATAAAATCCGGCGCTGGTTTGCGATCCCGCTCGGGCTGGAGATAGGGCCTGTCCGGTTCTTCAAACGTGGCGAATGATAGATACGCGGCGATCGCTGCGGCTCCGATCCAGAGAGCGGGTTTCGTCAAGTTAAAACCTCACGGGCGCGGCACGGAAGGCGGATGCAGAAGGCCGAGATTTTCGCTTCCCGTCGCGGGCGCCTGGAGCAGCCGCGAGATCTCTTCCTGATAGGCCGGCTTGCTGATCAGTCCGACGTGCTTGCTGGCGATTCGTCCGTCGCGGCCAATGAGGAAGGTGGTGGGAAGCGATTCGACTCCACCGTAGGCTTTATCCAAAGCGTCGTTGCCGACGACGACGCGGTAATTGATTTTATGTTCGGCCAGGTACGGTTTCACCGAAGTCCAACCGTCGTCGTCGAAAGCCACGCCCAGAACGGTGAAATTGCGGTCTTTGTATTGCTGCTGGAAACTGATGAACCAGGGGATCTCGACCTTGCACGGTCCGCACCACGTAGCCCAGAAATTCAGCAGAACGACTTTGCCCTTTTGGTCCGAGAGCTTGACGGTCTCACCCGTGGCGTCGGTTAAGCTGAAATCCGGAGCGGGCTTGGAAATCAATTCGCTGCGGTCGAATTGCTCCTGAACGGCGGACTTCGTTTCATTGACAACCACGCGATGCCGCGCATACCAGGTCGCGCCGCAAATAGCCGCCACTGCAATGGCCGAAGCTACCCCCCACGCCGATGATCGGGTCATAGTGCCTCCAGCTAAATTATAACGGCTTGTGGCGCATGTTGTTAAGATCGGTCTTGCGCTATTTCTTCCGACGCCATTTCCCGGCTTCAAAGCGAGTGCTGCTGATTGAAAGCGGTTCCCGGAAATTGATCGAAGCGGCTATTCCGTCGCTGCGCGCGATGCTCGGCGAAGATACGGAGTTCGATCTGGTTACGTGCTACCCTGGCGAGCCCCAAGGCGTGAACGGCCGAATCCTGCGGGTCACCGCCTACGGTCCGGGCGGGCGCGGGCGATTGTGGGCGGATCTTGGCCCGCGCGAGTATACGGTGGCCGGAATGATCTGCTCGGCCGAGCCGATCATGACCAAGTGGAAATGGTGGCTCGCCGGCAAACTTCCCGCGAAGATTTTCGTGATTAATGAGAACGCCGATTATTTCTGGCTGGATTGGGCGCATCGCGGACTCATCCGGCGCTTCGTCGCCTACCGCGCGGGCTTGACCGGATCGGCGGCCGTGCCGGCGCTGGTGCGCTTCTTTCTGTTCCCGTTGACGCTCACCTATCTGATCCTTTACGCTTGCACAATACACCTGCGAAGAAGGATACGAATGCTATGAATGCTGTCTATATCGAAAAGAATGGCGGTATCGAGGTTCTCCAATACGGCGAGCGTCCCGTGCCCGCGCCGGGTCCCGGCGAAGCGCTGGTGAAGATCGCCTTCTCGGGCGTGAATATGGTCGATACCTACCATCGCAAGGGGCTGTATCCGATGCCTCTGCCTGCGATTTTGGGCTCCGAAGGGGCAGGGGTAGTGGAGAAAACGGGCGAGGGCGTCCACGCGTTCCAAGCCGGGGATCGCGTCGCGTACTCCATGGCGCGCGGTTCCTATGCGGAGTATCAATCGGTTCCCGCAAAATTTCTGGTGCGTGTTCCCGAACGCGTCGAGCTGCGCGACGCCGCGGCCGTCATGCTGCAAGGGATGACGGCCTATTATCTTTCGCACTCGACCTTTCCCTTGAAGCCCGGTCATACGGCGTTGATTCACGCGGCGGCGGGAGGCACGGGCGGACTGCTGGTGCAGATAGCGAAGATGGCAGGCGCGCGCGTGATCGGCACGGCTGGCTCGCCGGAAAAGGCGGAAATCGCCCGCGAGGCCGGTGCCGATCATGTCATTCTTTACGATCACGATGACTGGGTGGCGGAAGTGAAGAAGGCGAACGGCGCCGCGGGCGTGGACGTGGTCTACGATTCGGTGGGCCGCGCGACGTTTCTAAAAGGACTGGACTGCCTAAAACCTTGCGGCATGATGGTCAGCTTCGGCCAATCCAGCGGACCCGTGGAAGCCTTCGACATCCTGCTCCTGCTCACGAAAGGATCGCTATACGTCACGCGGCCCACTTTGGGCAACCACCTTGGCCCGGAGGAACTGGCCCGCGGCAGTTCGGATCTGTTTGCCTGGCTCCAACAGGGGAGGCTGAAGGTGCGCATCGACCAGAGCTTTAAACTCGCCGACGCCGCGCAGGCGCAGCAGTACCTGGAGGACCGGAAGACCCGCGGAAAGTTAATTCTTCAAATTTAAAGGCCGCTTGCCGAATCCAAAGTTCCGCGATATCAGGCGAGATTCAGGTAAGGTCGCCAACAGCGCGGGCTCAGCGTCACGTGGTTCGAATATCGCGGACCGGCGAAAGTGTTAGACTACCGGTAGCGTGACCGCATGGGGGCCGCCGCCCAGAACGTAATCAGTCGTGACGAGTTATACGAGCGATACATCGAGTTGCTCATCACTTGCTTGACGGGGGCGATTTATCCAGACGAGTACGCGATCCTTCAATTTCGCGCCGACAGTTGGCAGGCTCGCCTGTTTCAGCCAATCAAACGATTGCTGAGTAAAAAAGACTATTATGTTTTTAAGCGGCTGCGGCCTACCAGCCAGGACAGGGAATTAGGCCTTTATTGGCCCGCTCAGGGCCAGACCATGATTGGACGCAAGCGGCTCGCCAACATTCGGACGTGTCTTGAGGCCGTTCTACGGGATGAAATCCCTGGCGATGTGATTGAGACGGGCGTCTGGCGCGGCGGGGCCTGCATTTTTGCAAAGGCAATTCTGATGGCCTCTGCTTCCGATAAGACGCTATGGATCGCCGATTCCTTTGAGGGCGTTCCAAAGCCGAAACCCGACCGTTATCCGGCGGATGCCGCCGAGGAGCGCAAAGAGGCGTTCTACAAATTTCCGCAGCTCGCCGTATCGCTGGAGGATGTGCAGGAAAACTTTCGCCGCTACGGGCTTCTGGACGATCGGGTGCGATTTATCAAGGGTTGGTTTTGCGATACCCTCCCCGTCGCGCCCATCGGTAGATTGGCATTGATGCGGCTGGACGGCGATTTGTATGAGTCGACATGGGATGCGCTTTCCAATCTTTACCCCAAGCTCTCGCCCGGAGGTTACTGCCTGATCGACGATTACGGCGGAATTTCAGCGTGCGCACAGGCGGTGCGTGACTATCGGGATCGCGAGGGCATAACGGAGGAAATCGTTCCCGTGGATACAAGCGGCGTCTACTGGCGAAAGACCCGTTAGCGAGAGCAGCCGTCCAAGCATGTCAAGGCAGATTACGATAGTGGACTGCATGATGCATTAGGGGCGGCCCAGGAGCGGTGAGGTTAAACACGGGAAGGCCACTGGCACGGATCTGCAGGGCTAGTTCCGCGCCGGGGTTCTGTGCCACCACCAAGTGCGTGGCCCAGCTAGTCAATTCCAGGAAATTCGCGGTGAGCAGGCGGCCGATATGCGGGATCGCGTTCAGGATGTAGTCGCGATTGGAACCGTAAATGCGGTCCAGACGGATGTGCGGATCGTACACCCGCACGTCGCGGCCCTTGCCGATCAAAAATTCCAGCAGCGTCACAACGGGACTTTCGCGAAGATCGTCGGTATTCTCTTTGAAAGCCAAGCCGACGACGCCCAGACGTTGAGGGCCGAGATCGAAGACGTCCTGGATGGCGCGGCGGAGATGCTCCTGGTTGCTCGCGAGCACAGATTCCAAGAACGGCAGATTCAAATCCAGGCGGGAGGCGCGATAGGTCAAGGCCCGTAGATCCTTGGGCAGGCACGATCCGCCGAAAGCGAAACCGGGCTGCAGATAAGCTGGCGAAATGTTAAGGCGTACGTCCTGACAGAGCGTCCGCATCACCTCGGCAGGATCGACGCCCAACGGGGCCGCGAGCGCGCCCATCTCGTTAGCGAAGGAGATTTTCACGGCATGGAAAGCGTTACAGGCGTACTTGATCATTTCGGCCGTACGCAGGGAGACCAGTTGAGCGGCGACCCCCAGCGCTTGGTATAGATCCGCGGTCTGACGGACGGCATCGGCATCCGATCCGCCCACGACGATCAGGGAGGGCTCACGAAAGTCGCGTACGGCGGAGCCCTCGCGCAAAAATTCAGGATTCGAGACCACCCGGACACCGGGGCAAGCGGCCAGAGCCGGGATGACAACTTCCTCGCAGGTGCCGGGGAAGACCGTGCTGCGCACGGCCACAATCGGCGGCCGAGCGGGAGAGGAGCGCGCCACGGTGTCCCGAATATCTTGCAGGACGCGGCGCAACTGCTCCAGGCCCAGGTTTCCGTTTCGCTCCGAGGGAGTGCCCACGCAGATCAGCGCGATGTCCGCCTGATGGAGGGCCTCAGCGGGTGATTGAGTGGCTCGAAGCCGGCCGGAACGTACGGCCTCGCCCACGATTTCGCCCAAACCCGGTTCGTAGAAAGGCGCCTGGGATTGAGAAATGCTGTGGACCTTTCCCTCGTCGCGGTCGACCCCGGTGACGCGGTGCCCCAATTCAGCCAGGCAAGCGGCCGTCACGCATCCGACATAACCCAGGCCAAACACCGCGACGTTCTTCGGTGAATCCCTCATCATCGTCCTACCATGGTAATCGGCGCCGCGTGGGCGCCACAAGAATTGGAATGCGTAGCCGGTGAGGAGTCCCGCGGAAATCGCGTACCGCGTGCGGCAGGAAGCCGCCAACCTGAAGCTATGGCTAGCGCCTCCGCGTCTGACCGCGGACGCCCTAGCGCCGCTGGCTGGCCTGCCCGAGCCGCGATGTATCGCTGCGACGCTCCGGGGAACGCCTTTCGCCGTTGAACTCGAGCAGAGGGCCGAGGAGATTCTACATGGCCGGTACCGGCTGCTCGGGTTGAATTTGGAGTTGGAGCGTGAGCCGAGGTGGCGCAAGGATCCTGTGTCGGGAGTGGAAACCGGCCTTCCCTACTTTCGGCGCGTACCTTTTCTGGATGCTTCCCGCGTGGGCGATCACAAATTTGTGTGGGAGTTGAATCGCCATCAGCACCTGACGCTTCTTGCGCAGGCGTTCGTGGTGTGCGAACGGAAGGACTTTTTCGAGGAGTTGCTTCGACAGTGGGAAAGCTGGGTAGATCAGAATCCGTTCCAACGCGGCATCAATTGGGCCAGCGCGTTGGAAGTCAGCATTCGGGCGCTCGCGTGGATTTGGATTTATCACCTGACGGGCGATCGCATGACCGCGCTACAGCGCCGCCGGTTCCTGGAGGAACTATACTGGCATGGGAGGCACCTGGAAATCAATCTTTCGGTCTATTTTTCACCCAACACTCACTTGTTGGGCGAAGCGGTAGCGTTGCATTGCCTGGGGACGCTTTTGCCGGTGCTTCCCCGTTCGGCTCGCTGGGCCGAATTAGGCGGGCGGGTGGTCCGGAACGAATTGAGGCGACAGGTGCAGGCGGATGGCGCGCATTTTGAGCAATCCGTCTACTATCACGTCTACGCGCTCGATCTGTTTCTATTGCATTACATCCTGGACCGGCGCGGGCAGGAGCTTCATCGGATACTGGAGCTAATGGCGGAGTATCTGGACGCCACAATTGGTCCGCAGTGCCGTCTTCCGCTGATCGGCGACGACGACGGCGGGCGGCTATTCTTTCCATGCGTTTTGCCGGAGCACTATGGGAGGGCGACGCTTGCGACGTGCGGGCAACTGCTGGGCCGGCCTGAGTGGGCGAAGGATCCCGGGGACGCGCAGCGGCAGGCGATCTGGTGGCTGGGGCCGGCGACGCAGGCGGAAAGCTTACAGACCGCCGGGCGCGGCGCCAAACGAATGAGAGACTCGGGCGAAGTGATCGCGCGCGGTGAGTTCGTTGTGCGCGAGTCTCTCGAGGGGCATGTTCGAGGCGTCAACGAAACACGCCTGTTTTCCGATTCGGGAACCGTGGTTTGGTCGCGCGGAGAGTTTTGGGTGCTCATCCAGGCGGGCGGATTCGGCGCGCTGCGAGCTGGGCACAGCCATTCTCACGCGCTTTCGGTGATCGCGCGGCTGGGCGATGAGGACCTGCTGATTGACCCCGGAACCTTCACCTACACCGGCGAGCCTCGCTGGCGCCGTTGGTTTCGCAGCTCCGCCGCCCACAATACGGTCCGTGTGAACGGCCTGGATCAGGCTCCCCAGAGCGGTCCTTTCTCCTGGACGGGGAAACCGGCCGTGGCGATTGAACTCTGGCAACCGAGCCCCCGTGAGCCTCGGCTGGCGGCCTGTTGCCGCTACCATGGAGCGGAGGTACGGCATCGCCGGTATTTTGCACTGTCCGGCGAGGATGTCTTGTTCGTGTTGGACGAAATCCGCGGGCCTCGGCGCGCAACGTGTGAGCAGTTCTGGCATCCGGGCGGGGCCGTCCAGCAGTTGTCGGAGCGGGCGTTCCGCATCGGCAGCCGCGCGCAATTGGTGTTGACCCATCCTGCCAGCTTGGAAGAAGGTGGGGAAAACAGTTGGCGTTCTCGCGCCTATGGCCAGAAAGAATCCGCTCCGGCGATCTTGGCCGCCCTGCAGGCGGAGACACCCGTTTTTCTGGGCGCCGCGTTGGTGGCAACAAGCGATGCGGAAGCTGTCGACTTTGCCATGGTCACGGAAACCGGCCAAGTTGGGTTCAAGCTCACGGGTAGATTGCGGCGGGAGATCTGGTTTAACCTGATCCATGACTAACTCCGATCGTTCGTTCACAATCGATTGTTTGGCAGGAGGTCTTGATTTTTCACGCATTAAAGTTTCATTCCGCTGGGTATTCCAGCGCCAGGGTTTCATCATGGGCCGTGGTGAGCGCTCTCACCCAGCTCCGATACAACTAAGGAGGATAGGACACTTGAATCGAACAAGCCGCTTATTGTTGCCCGCCGCCGTCGCGGGACTCATCTGCCAGGCTCAAACCCAGGTCAATCTCCAGACTCAAGGCAAGAATGTCGATTTTTCGCAAGCTCCCTCGACGAAGCCGTTCAAGGTAGGGGCGACATTGCCGGCCACCTGCGAAGTTGGAGAAACATTTTTTAACACCAGCGCCGCGGCCGGCGCCAACTGGTACGGCTGCGTAGCCGCCAATGTTTGGGCGGTTCAGTCGGGGGCCGGAACGGGCAGCGGAGGAATTACGCAGTTGACCGGGGATGTCGCGGCGGGACCGGGCTCGGGCGCGCAGACTGCAACGATCCAACCTGGCGCCGTAACCCTCAGCAAGATGGCAAATCTTGCGGCTGGCTCTATCATCTGCAACAACACGGCCTCGGCGGCGACTCCCATCGCCTGCACGCCGGCTCAGGTGAACGCGATGCTCGGCGCGAGCGGAGGCGGCGGAGGGGGGGGCGGCGATCCCGTTGAAAGCAACCAGCTTACCGACTTCGTTACCACTAAAACCAGCGGTACGGCGCTGACGGTAAATCCTGGCATCTACCGCGTTGGATATGCCTCCTACGCCTACGCGGGCACCACGACTTTCACCCTGGCACAGTTCACCGTCACGGCAGTTTCGAGCGCGAGTCAGGCGGTGCTGACGACCTCCGCGTTGCCCCCTCTAGGGACAATGCATCTCGGGGACACGTTCTATGTGAGCGGGGCGACGGGGACCGGTTGTAGCGGATTGAACGGCCTTCAGACGATAGTTAACGTACCGTCAGCGAACACAGTCATTATCAATTGGAACAGCACGGGGTGCACGTATGCTGGTGGCGCCACGTTTGGCGCAAACCCAGGCGCGACGGGAACCGGCTACATTTACGGTGACAACCAGGGCAACCTCACCCTTATGATGCCCGCCTCTGTTGGCCTTCTCCTGTCCGGAACAGCACCCAGCGGAACTCCGACGCCCATCACGATCCAATCTTCCACGCCTGGATTCGGAGCGGGAAGTGTCCCTATTGCCCAAATCACGCTTTCATCCGCTGGGAATGGAAACTGGAACGCCGTTACCGATGCGCGGGCTTTTATGAGCACGACTGGGATTCTTGCTGGCGCTGGACTGTTGGCCAACGAAGCCGGAGGAATTTGGACGCTGGGGATCGATCCCAGCGTCGTGCCGGAACTGGGTGCCGGGAATACCTGGACCGGAGCCAACGATTTCAGCGCCGCAAACAGCACTTCGCCGTTGAAAGTGTCCGCCAGCGCGCCGGCAACATGCTCGGTGGGGCAGTATTACTTCAACAGCGCGAATTCCCATACCTACGCGTGCACAGCCTCGAACACCTGGAGCCAGGTGGATGGCGGAGGCAGCGGTGGAGGGGGCGGCGGTGGAGCGGTCGCCACGACCACGACCGAAACAATCGATCTGCCGGTGGGAACTTGCGATTACGGCGGTGCGGGGCACACGCTTTGGTGGAGTACGTCTTATACCTCGGCGGCTGGTTGCTTTAGTATCGAGACGGCAAGCGCTGTCCCTATCATCGTCTTCGGGGCCTCTGGTACGGCCACAGGGCGGCCGCACTTAATTGTCCCGTTCGGATGGGCCAGTGGAACGGTGAACCTTTATCTTTACGGATATAACGGCGCTGGCGGATCCAGCGCCTCCACATACAGCGTGCAGACGCAGTGCTATAGCCCGTCAAATGGGTACATGCCGGCTTTCCCTGGCGCATACAATACGGCACAGACGTTGACCACGACGCCGCAGTCGAACGGTCCCTTCATTACGCAACTGTCGAATCTTACCATGACCGGCTGTTCCGCTGGAAGCATACTGGACATTCTGCTCACCAAGACGAGTACTAATGCCGCGGACTTGATTTTCGGCGTCTACCTGACCATAGTAAGGAATCTTTGAGGCAACGATGATGACCAAGATCTCCGTCCTGTTCGCCGCCTTAGTATGCTGGAGTGTTCCATCGCAGGCAGTGGTTATCCATTCGGTTTGCCCGAGCGGTTGCGACTACCCCGATCCCGGCACGGCAGAAGCCGCGCTGCCATCCATTGTTCCTACGTGGCCCGTCCTGAACGACACCTACATCTTCGAATGGCAGGCCGGCCAGAGCTTTACCACGACTATCGGGCTTCCCTCTCCTAACAATGGCCAGATTTACCTGGCCTGCAAGGAAACCCAGGGGAGCGCGAATCTCTCGTGCTCTCATTACTACGATCCCGTCTCAGGCGTTACCATCACGGCTGGTATGCCGGTGAGCGGCCCCGGCGTCGGCTCAGGCGTCACCGTCAGTTCGGTCAGTGGCTCAGGCCCCTACACCCTGACGCTTTCCAGCGCCCCAACGCCCCCCTCCCCGCTATGCACGCTCTCGACCGGATCGCAAACCTGTACCCAGATGGTCACGCTCTACTTCGGTAGTGCGCACTGGATAGTCCACCGCTCCAACCAGTGCTACGAGTTCCCTCCCGGCACTCGTGCGGGCCCGGTAAACACGACGACCGGCACTGGTGTCTATCCGGGGATGGCTAAGCTTATTTCTCAAACTTACAGTTCGCCGCCCGCAATTGTCGAGAACTCCGTTGGGGCCAGCTACCATCGCTTCGAGTGCGTCGAGATCGCCTCGAACACGACACCCGGAAACGAGCCATATTATATCGTCGCGCTATATTACCAACCCGCAGGCTCTCCTGGCGCGATTGAGCATCAGGTATCTGACCTGGTTCATCACATTGTCTTCGACCGGGATTATATTCATCACTATTTGGAGCATTATGCCAACAGCAGAATCTACAACGCGGTTACCGCCAACTCCGGTTATTTGGAGATAACCAACTCCACATTGATGGCGTTTCACACTTCTCTAGAGGGTCACGCCTACAGTAGCCCGACTGTGCGCGGGCCGATCTACCTTCGCAACAATGAATTCGAGACAAGTCAATCCGGTACATTGACCGGTGGCCAGACTCCCGGCATCATCGGAATCAAAGCCACCGGAGCGCAATATCTCGGCAATTACTACTATCGACCGTGGTCGTGGCGCGTCACAAGCGGAACAGCGCTTCCCACGAACACGTTCTACCCTTCGACTTGCATGTACGACTCGAACGGGGGTGAGTCGTACATCGATTCTACGAACAGCCATTGGTACCTCTGCGAAAGCGGCACCTGGACAGATCAAGGCGCAGGCACGCCCAACGTTCCCTACTGTACGACTTGCGGGGCGGCAGCCTCGACGAATTTGGTATGCACGTCGACGGCGAACAATACAACGTTGACGTGTAACGACACCACAGGTGTGCAGGTGGGAATGTTCATAGCGGGAACGCCATTTTCGGGGGTAGGAGCCACCGTAGCGCAAGTCGTCAACGGAACCACGTTAACCGCATCTGCCGCCGCGCTATCGAGTGAGACCATGAGCTACAGTTTCTATACCTACGCGGCGGCTGCCAGTGCGATTACTCTCTACTGTACTGTTGGCTGTTCCATTGACAAGACTCAATGGGAGTGCAAAAACTGTTTCGGCCCGATCGTCGATGGGAACTGGATGCAAAATAGCTGGCAGCCCACGATGCTTGGCCAGGGCGGACAATGCACCCTCCTCAATCAGGCGGATAATGACCCCCCACTGGGCCAGTATTACGTGCCAGACGAAGTGGAGAGTTATGCGAGGTTCACGAATAATCGCTGCGATTCAACCAGCACAGGCTTCATCGAGGGCAGCGTGGGGAGCAACTATAGTTGGACGGATCGAGGATTGCAGGTTAAAAACAACCTCTTTACAAACATCGGCTTGCCGCAAATCACCGGCCCAGGTCTCACGGGAATCACATTTTCCTCTCAAATGTTCGCCCTAGGTATCTACTCTGACACGGCATTCGATCACAACACAATGCTGTTGAATAACTCAGTCAATGAGGGATCTATGGGAAGCGGGACGTGGTATTGCGGCGGAACAGGTATCCCCTCTTTCATCTCATGGACAAACAGCATCACTAACTCGGGAAATGGCGTGTGGGAAGCGTCTTGTGGAAACGGCTATTTCGGCAACGGCTTCAACCCTTACGCGCTCTATTACCAGGCGCCCACATCGAATTTTTCCGGCGACATCATCATCACGAACCAATCTCCATGTATCCCGAACGGCGATTCGGGGAACTGCGGGCAGTACCAATTCGCCACTGCCCCCGGCGTGCCGAATCCGCCCATAAACCTATGCAACGGCTGCCAATTCCCCATGTCGATGTCTTCCGTCTTCCAGAGCTATCCGACAAATCTTGCGGTGTCTTCGACGTATCAGGGGACAGGATACCTCGGGACTGATCCCGGCGCGGATATCCCCGTGGTGAATTGGAGCACGCAGGGCGCGGTCAGTGGGTCGCCGAACCCGTATTTGGACTTCCGCGTGCGGTCGCTGTCGGTCACTGGCAGCACCGCTATGTATTACTACACCGCACCGGACACGGGTACTTGCACGCTGAGCGTCGCCAATAACAGCGGCTACAACTCTCCGGTGTACAATTCGAGCGATAGTGGAGGAAATCCGGACCGCTCCGTGGCCGTCACCGGCTTGAGTCCGAATACCCGCTACTGGTATAAACTCGTCTGTGGAGCATCGAATTACCGACGTTCGGATGTGTTTATCACTGAAGGCCCGTGAGGGCCAGTGAGGGCCGGAGCGTCTCAACATCGTACCCCGCTACATTCTAGCCGGGACACGATTACGCTGACCAGAGTGGGTTGGAGGTTCTAATGTGCGCTTGGGTTCACCTCCTCACCAAACGGCAAGCGATAAGTGAGGTGGTGAACTCGCGCGTCCAACGGTTGTGGAAAGCCCGGAGTCTTCGAATGGGCGTCAACTGAAAGTGGGCGAACTGGAAAGGACTGTCCGCAATCATCTTCTCAAATCTCCTGATTGTCATCTGGTTCAGCCCCCCAGCCACTTCGTGGAACCGCGTCGCCCCGTCTTGTTTGAACGTGGCGCGCCAACGTAGGAGTGCCTCTTCACTGAACAGTAAGTGAGCCCAGGGGAATACAGAGAACAAATGCCCGCCCAAGGGGTGGCGCCAGGTGGGCCCAAAGCTGACCAACACTTCACCGTCGGGCTTCAAGACGCCGCTCATGGTGCGCAAGATAGAGAGGGGGTCTTGGTAATGCTCAAAGGCGTCTAGAGACACGATGACGTCCGCCGCTTCCTGGGCGGAAGTTGCAAAGCAGCAGGCGTTCTCCACGCCGGCGGCAGCGGCCTTTTGCCGTGCCACCCGGAGGGCATCTTGACGGATATCGACGCCTATCACACGTCTGGCGCCCCGCAGGGCCATCTCCACGGCCTCGGTTCCTTCGCCGCAACCAAAGTCGAGCACAACCTTCCCGTGAATCCTGGCCAGGAACTCATCCCCTAGGAGAACCGCAAGTTTTGACCGGCCTTTGTAATATCCCCCGCTGCAACAGCCGGGCTCGCCCGGCGAAATCCTTTTCAAAATCCGGCACTGAAGATTGGTCAGCACTTCCTTGTTGCGGCACCCCGACCCCTGAACGCTGGCGAAGCCGTCCGCTGGGCGTCGGCGGCGGACAAGACTAAGCTGACTGAAGTCAACTCAGCCCCAGATTATCACGGCGCTCCGGCAAGCAGCACCGGAGGATACACCGTTTGCGCGCGGACCGTTGCCAGTATCAGCGGCTACAGCTTCTCCATCAATAGGTCCGGCGGCCGTGGAGGAGTTCCGGGCCGTTCGGTTGCGGTAACGGGATTGGGCGTGAAAACGGGCTACTGGTATGAACTCGTGTGTAGCGCATCGAACTACCGGCGATGTCAGACATGGTGGGGCGAGGGTCGGCTCCCGAGCGGAAATATGGGTTGGTGTGTATTAAGCTAGGAAGGTGTCGGATCGAATCTCGGCCACGGGCGTTCAGCTTAGCCAGCCCGTTTGTCCGACGCCGGCTAGCGAGATCGATCGCTATAGCAGGAACGCGCACTGGCGGCTGTACGAAAAAGAATGGATCTTCCGCAAGTTTCCGCCTGGTGGTAAGACATGGTTGGATTTCGGTTGTGGAACAGGCGAGATTACAACCCAGCTTGCACTACTCGGCGCGTCTGGTGTCGTCGCGGTCGATGTTACACCCGGGCTGGTAGAGATCGCGAGGCGTCGGGCGGAGATCGATCAAGTGTCAGATAGAGTAAAGGCGGTTTGTGGAGACCTGACGGCGCTTGAACCGGAACCCGTTGACATCGTTTTGTCCTATGCTGTCCTTCATCATCTACCCGACCGAATCCACCAAGTCATTCCTGCCGTCTTGCGGTGGCTGAAACCAGGGGGTTTTTTCATCTATTGTGAGCCTGTTTGTTATTTGCCTGTACTCGAATGGGTGCGATATCGTTCGGGCGTATCGTATGACCCGCTGGACCCGGGTGAACGCAAGTTGACGGGGCGCGACCTGGGCTTGCTTGAACAACATTTCAAGAGCGCCAGACGGGTCCATTTTCGAACGCTTAACCGACTAAACCGCGTTTTACCGGCCGCTGATCGCTGCCTCCGGAGGGCTGATTCGATGTTAAGAGGTCTTCCTGGATCACGCCTTTTCGCCGGGATGGTTCTTGGAGTTTGTCAGCGGCGGTAACTTCAACTCGTCGTTGACGGCTCGCAAAACCGGCATCCACTTCAGTGCGCCTTCCTTGACGGGGCGATCACGGGCGCTGCGGCGGGGCCGACGCTCTGCGATAGGCCACTCTCAGGTGCCCGGCGAACGATCAAAAGATTGTTGTGGCGCTCCGAGGCGTGCGGGAGTTTCACGAGCACGAACTCGTAGTCGTGCAGCTTCGCGTACATCCCGTGCAATCGCTCCCGCCATTTCGCTATCGTCGCGTCGGCGACGTCCTCAACTACATAGACTCCACCCGGACGAAGCCGCTGCAGAGAGCCCTCCAGGAACGAGACATTCGCTTCAAATGTATGCAGACCGTCTTCGATAATGAAGTCCATACCCTCCCGCAGCTCAGGTTGGGACCAAAGCTCCTGGATGGCCGCAGGATCGCATTGATCGCAGTAGAAGGTGGAAATCCGATCCTCCCGGAAAAGGACGGAGCGGTCGATGTCAGCGCCGTAAATCGACGCCTGGGGAAACAACTCCCGCCATCCTCGAAGGGATGCTCCGGGGCGCGCATTGATCCCCATGGTGGATGGCGCCTGGGGGTCGTTGGTGCCTAATCCAAGTTCAAAAATTCTCAGCGGTTGGCCTTGTCGCAGGTGGGCCATTGCGGAATATACGGGGGTGTAGTTATGATGCCGGAATCCCTTATCGCTTCCGTATTTTGTCATTACCAGGCACATATCTGTCGGGGCCAGCGCATTCACATTGCGAAGCTGAGTCGTCAGGCTGTTACCGGCGCCAGCGGAGGCTAGAATCTCGGGCCTGCGTTTGACGAACCAGGAGGCCACCATTCGGGGAAAGTAGAAGGCGGCACGCCACCACCCGTTCCGAACGGCTTCGTAGGCAGGGGGCGGGAGCGTTCGCTTGAGTGCTGCACGGAAGGACGCCATGGCTGTAAGTATACATTCCGTCCTTTGCGGCCTCAGGGATCAACGCGGGTTGATTGTGTCGAAAACCTGGTCAAGGTTGGAATCGACGAGCAAGTCCACCACCTTCACGCGGTCCTGAGCAAGGTCTTCCAGCCGCGAGCCAGGCCGGTCGTGGTCCCATACACATCCGGGCGCAACCCACAAGTAACCGCATGACGTTCGCTCCCACGAAGCCAGTGGCGCCCAGGATTAGCCCAAGTTCGTCACGCGACCGTCGATTCTGAGATTTTTTGGACTTGCGGTGAGGGCAAGTGACGTGTTCCCAATAGCCGCTTTTGAAAAACGCGATGTAGTGTAGACTGACCCTCTTGTGCGTTTCCGCAGTCCATG
>DATDGT010000370.1:0-4007 GCA_036521975.1 Bryobacteraceae bacterium | reverse complement strand
AGAGCACTGCGCATCAGGCCCATCAGCAAAGCACTGTCAAGGCCGGAACCGGCCACGTCACCGATCACCACGCCGAGCTGTCCTCCCGGCAGCGGGAAGACGTCATACCAGTCACCGCCGACCAGGCCGTGACCGGGCACGTACCGGGCGGCGGCCTCTACTCCTGCCACGACGGGCAGCGCCGCGGGCAGCAGGCTGCGCCGCAGGGCGGCCACGGCGGCCCGGTCCTCGCGGGACCTCAGCGACTGCACCGCCAGCGCCGCGCGGTCGGCGGCGAGCTGGAGCAGCGCGGCGTCACCATGCGAACGCCGATCTCGCGGGTTCGCCGCGACACCAGAAATGAGAGAACACCATACAGCCCCACCGCCGCGAGGATCCATCCAAAGACAGCGAATAAGCTCACCAGCGCTGCGGTAAATCGAGGCCGTTCGCGGAAACGATCCACGCGTGCTTCGAGCGTTTCCATCGTTACGGGAATCGCGGGGTCGAGGGCTGTAATCTCCTCGCGGATGGAGCGCTCGATCGCTGCCGGATCTTGAGACGTACGAAAGATCGCCACGGAGCCTCGTCCGATTTGGAGAGAGTCATTCATGCGGAGCCGCCAATATTCAGGGTCGGCGGGAATTTCGATGCCGTTGTTTTTCGCGTCCGCCGCAACGCCCATCACCAGCGACCAGCTTTGGCCTCCATCCAGGCTTACGCGCTGGCCGATGGGATTCTCACCGCCCGACTTTTCTCCAAACATGCGCCGGGCCAAAGTGGCGTTTAGGATGATCGGCGATGGACCA
Organism: Bryobacteraceae bacterium; assembly: GCA_036521975.1. Taxonomy (GTDB): domain Bacteria; phylum Acidobacteriota; class Terriglobia; order Bryobacterales; family Bryobacteraceae; genus Palsa-187. The sequence goes on along the minus strand of DATDGT010000370.1, from coordinate 3,219 downwards.
GACGCACGGTCGGCTTCGCTGAACGCCCTTCCGCTGACGATCCTCATGCCGAGAGCGCGAAAATAATCCGGCGTCACTTCCTGGAAATCCACCATGCCGCCGTTTTCCGGGGGTGGCGGATGTCCCGCGATCAGCATATTCGAATACGGCCGGCCGCCCGAACCGCGCGGAGGAATAGAATCCGCGAGGGCGAATGCTTCGACGTTTGGAATCCGCTTCAGTCTCTGTTCCAGATCGCGAAAGAAGGCCGCCCGCGTTTGCCGATCGTCGTATTTGCCGCGCCGGAGCGTGAACGACGCGGTGACGACGTGCCGCGGTTGGAAACCGAGGTCCTGCGTTTCCAGCCGGTTCAAGCTGCGTGTAAATTGCGACGCGCCCGCGAGCAGCACCATCGACAGTGCGACCTGAACGGCAATCAGCGCTCTACGCAAGCGTGCGTTCGAGGACCCGATCGTGCGCCAGCCCGCGAGCGATTCCGCATGGGCGCGATCGAGCGCCGGCGCAAGGCCAAAAAGCACCGCCGAAGCGATCGAGGCGACCAGCGCGAACAGCAGGACGCGCGTGTCGATTCTGACCTGCTGCAAGCCAATCGTACCCTCGGGCGCAATCGCGATGAACGTCCGAAGAAGCGCGAATGCCAATCCTACGCCTGCCGCGCCGCCAAGGATTCCGAGCGTCGCGCTTTCGCTCAGCATTTGGCGGATCAACCGCGCCCTGCTCGCGCCGAGCACCGCTCGCATCGCCCATTCCGCGCGCCTGGCCGCCGCGCGCGCCAGCAGTAAATTCGCTACATTCGCGCAGGCCAGGAGCAAAAATGCGCCCACCGCGCCCAACAGCATCCAGGAAGCGAGTTTCACCTCATGGATTTGGCGATCGCGGAGTGATTGCACCATCAGCCGGACCTCGGTCCGCAGCGCCACGGGCACGTACTTCTTGACGCTGTCTTGAATCAGCGGTTGAAGGATTTCGCGCGCTTGCTCAATTGAAACGCCGTCCTTCAGCCGGGCGAAGGTGCGCAAGAAGATCGTTGAATTTGGAGACCGCGCCTCGCGTTCGTCCCATTGCTCCAGCAAGAGAATGTCGGCATCCGCCCCTTGCGGCATTTTGAATCCGGCGGGAAGGACGCCAATAATGCGGACTCGCTGTTCGTCGAGCGTCAGTATCCGGCTCAGGACACCCGGATCTCCCGAAAACAGATTTTTCCAAAGCATGTAGGAAAGCAAACCAACTTGCGGGCCGTTGAAGCGGTCCTCGTCGGCGTTGAAGTCGCGTCCCAAAACCGGCGCCACGCCGAGCACGCGCAGAAAATTCGCTTGCACGCGAAAGCAGTTGACCTGCCTGGGAACGGGCTCGTCTAAATCGCAGCCGGTTCCCGGCAGCATCGACGTCATTGCTTGGAACGGAGTCTCGCGGTCGCGCCAGTCGAGGTAGGTGTTGGCGATATGAAACTCGTTGTTGTCGATGGGGCCGAGGAATCCGAAGGAAACCAGCCGGTCGCCGCGGGAATAGGGCAGCGGGCGGAACAACAACGGGTCCACCGCGCTGAACACCGCGGTAGCGGCTCCGATTCCGATGGCGATGGTCGCGATGGCGGCGATCGTGAAACCAGGCGATGCGCAAAGCCCTCGCAGGACCCGCCGCGAATCGCCCAACCAATCCATGGCCGTAGTTTATATCAGGCAGGGCAGCTCACGGCTCAAGTCATTACGCCATGAGCGACAAATTGAGAGAAGTCATTGCCGCGTGCCCCGCTCACCGTGGCGAATCGACAGAATACGCTTTGCTTCTGCAATCAGAGAGGCATCGACGGCGGGGCTGCCGTTCTTCGCCTCCTCGAGAATTTGACGGGCAGCGGCTTCAGCCCTGTCCAGTTCATACAGCACGATAGCTTTTCGAAAGTAGCCACGCCGCAGCATTTCTCTCACAAGGCGGTCTGGAAGCCCTTTTGGAAACACGGCCCAATCGCGCATGTGCTTCAGCTCGTGAAGGGACAGCGCCGGTGGCTCAGCCGTCAGAGAAGAAGTTGGCACGCGCCATTCCCCCTTTCCCTTGATCTTTTCGCCGGTCAGCTTTCCGGTACGGAGCATGCGGCGTATGGTTTCGGGGCGCTTGCCAAGCTTACCGGCTACCTGTTCGACGGTGAGATTCGCGGCTCCCTGCGTGGTCTTGGATTCCATGGTCCCTTTCCGTAGCGATGGACCGGGAAGCGCGTGAGAGATCCACAGGGATTTTTAAAGTACTGGGCAACCGGCCAAGGCGGCATTATCGTAAATCCTAGCAAGCCATCGCGCCGCATGCAAGGGAAAGGATTCAGAGACGATTCCGATCCGTCCGTCAGCCGGAGGGGGTGAGGATTTCCGGTGATCGCTGGCGGATGGTAACGACCTTGGGTGAGACAGGCTCCAGCGGCTCCGCGGTTCGCTCACCGTCGTACGATTTATGGGGAAGCGGTTCGCGGCGCATGCGCATGCGGATGGTCCATGCCACGAACAGGAACCGAACCCGGCCAGCCAAACGACTCGGAACAGCAGGTCGTTGAAATGCTGCGCCGGCGAGCCAAGAGACCACGGGCGCGTCGTCCATCCCATCTTCTCCAGACCACCGACGGCGATGAGTATCGTCCCGATGATGGAAAGGAACAGGTGAAAACGGCCCCGCCTGCTCGATTTCGCGGCAAGCGCGATCAGGACTGCCACACACAGGACGGCTAAAACCAAAACCGTGGCCAGCAGATAAGCGGAGACGACTTCCAACATCAATACGAGTGTGAGCATCTGCACTACCATTTGCGTAAGTGCAACGCAGCCCGTCTGGCCGCGCACGAAACCGTGTAGTTTTTCCAGTGCGGCGGATGGCTACTGGTATTCCCCCGCTTAGCGGCCAGACTATAATGAAGTTTCATGTTTTTTCGCCGAGAAAAACCGCATCAGCCGACGTTTGCCGAACGAATCGAGCAACTCAAGCGTACCGGCTTCGAAGCCCGGCCGCTCACGCCCGCCAAGGCCCTCGTGACACGCCAAGGCTACGGCGCCATCGTGGAAGGAGTCGCGCCGGGCAATATCCGGCTGGACAGGGAGGGGCTGATGGCCGGCGATGAGATCGCGGAGTTGGTGAACGCGGGCTATCAGATGTTCTTCGGCACGCCGTCGGGCCGCCAATTGCCCGCTCTGGCTTCGCAACTCAAAGCTCTGCACGATTTCGATGAAGATCTGCGGGAAG
>DATDGT010000369.1:0-7617 GCA_036521975.1 Bryobacteraceae bacterium | reverse complement strand
TCGGCCCGTCGCTTCGGACGGAACAACGGTTCGAGAACCGCCCACTGGGCGTCGGTAATGTCCATGTTCTCGATTTACGCCATTGGCCATAAGTTTCAACTGTTCAGTACGTTCAAAGTGTTTATGAGATAACTTCTAGTTTAATGGCGATTTATCAACCGTTCCCCGAACCGGTAGAAATTCAAATTCTGCGTCCGCATGTCGGGGATCGAACAGAATCTTGTCATCGCCCAAGCTTTCGCTCTTCAGGTTTTAGCAAGCTCGAAGTCAGGCATCCTGAAGCTGCGATCGTTTAGGGCTTGGGTCGCGCCGTAGAAACGAAACAGGGGATATGGGCGCTTGCCTCGGGTCGGAATCCAGTTTGCCTCCAGCCCTTCGGGCGCTTTGGGCCCGACGTAGAGATAGACCGAGCCGTCGGTCTCCTTCTTCATTGAGTTGAGGTCATAGGTGGAGAGTGTCGTACGCTCACTTTCGGTGTAGATGAAGGCGAAGGTCGCGCGGTCGTAGATTGTCAGTGCCCAGAATTGCTTGGCTGGCATTTCCGCAGGCACCTTGACGCGATAGGTCTTGCCTGCCTCGAACGGCTTCCGGTCGCCCGTTCCCATCGCAACGATGTACTGGTTGGCCGGAGTGTCGGAGATTTCCTTGGGCATATACGTACAGGGAAAGAAGGCAGCAGCGCGGCCGTCTATGTCGATGCGGTTGTTGTACTCGTAGGTAAAGCGTCTGTTCAGGTCTGTGAACTGCGCCTTGACGTAATTCCGGTCCGGCCAAAAATAGTAACTCGTATCGGGATGCTCCCACATTTGATCCATGTAGTAGTACGCGTCAACGACTGCCGCGTGCATTGCCTGGTGCTGCTTGTCTGTCGGCGTGAACGGCTTGCCAGGCTCAATTCCCAGCGATCGCAGATTGCCGATCATGATTTTGTCGATCGGTTTCACGGGCTCGATCGAAAAGATCGCGTGGACGTCTATGAAGTACCGCTCGTCGTAGAAGGGAAGTGTCGGGTAGACCAGATCGACTGGGTCGAAGAATTTCTGTTGCGGGGGATTGTCCGCCTGCGCCAGGTAATACATCCGGAGCTTCTTGGAATAGGCGTACGCGTCCGCATCCGTCTTTCCCGGCGCACGTACAGAACGGAAGGCGAAGGCGATCCTGAAGTTGGGCGACGCGACGTGGATGTAGCCGTCGGGCACATTGCCGTCGTAGCCGGGCGGCGTGAACAGCAATTTCGACGCCTTGCCCTTGTCGAGGCCAGAGGGGCCGACATCGGCGATGGTGAACTGCCACGCATCGACCACTTGGCCGTACAGGCTGCCGCTGGCATCGGCCTGCGGTACTTCGAGCACCACCGGACCTTTCCTGAGGTCAGTGTAAGCCCCGATGTATGGCGTGGAACTGTTCGCCGTCAACGCCTCGAGCTTCGGCGTCGCTGTACCGGAATTGGCGAGGATGTCGTTGTCGGTTACCGGGAAGTTTTCGAAAGCGCCTGCACGCAGGCGGTAGATGTCCACCGCAGGAAGTGACCACAGCACAGTCTCGAACGCCCGCTGGTAGATGACCTGATATTCGAGGTCGGGGACCGAGGGTCGCTCGCCCGGCGCAGGCCGTCCGCCGACTGGTTCCTTTCCGGCCTCAGCACGAACTCCTGGTAATTCCGCAGTGTTATCAATATCTCCCCTATCATTCCGGGATGGCAGGAGGTCTTCTGCAGCTCTGGATGGTCGACTGGTAACTCCTACGACCGCAATCGCTGCTGTTCCCTTTATCAAATCTCTACGAGTTAGGTCCATAAAGTTTCACTTTCCGCATGTATTTTACCTTCAGAGTCGTTGCACTGCAGCATGACGGGCACGCCCCTCCGCACAGAGAATAAGCTCCCCTCCCAATAAGAAGGCACAAACGTAGAATGTTGCTGAAGAATAGTATCAGGGAACTGGCAAACGCTACGCCGCGCAAAAAAATCAGGGTTCCCGGGACAACTGATGTGTAACCGTCGATCACACTCAGAACCTGACCAACCTATTTGGGGCGAATGACGGGCAAACAGGAAGTTGAGGCTGTCACAAGCCGCAGCCGAGGACTCAGTGTCCGGTTTGCCGACGACACACCCAGAGACCAGTCTTTCTCTTCCCCAAGCAGCTTTTGGACGATGAGACCGGCGAGACGTGTTCGGGACAAGCCAAAAGGAATCAGGCATATCTCCCGTTGTGAAATAATTGCTCAAGCGATCCGCGATTCGGACATTAAGATGAAGGGGACGATTCAGATTCGATTCGGTTTCCAGAGCGCTGTCTTTAGACTCTCCCCGTTAGCCTCGAGGATCGGGTCATGAAACGACTACTTGTTGCCGCTATTCTTGCCGCCCTGCCGTGGGTGGGTTTTGCGGGGTCTTCGACGCCGGAATATTCGATCCAGGCGATCCGGTATGGCTCAACCGGAAGTTGCCGAATTACTTCCCGAGGGCCGACGACTCACCCAAGAACGTGGTTTATTCCATCCGACGAGATTTGTCCGTAGCCACGCGGGTCTTTATGGCAAGGCCTGTCGGGGCCAGCAACACCATTTGGCGAGGCGAACCTCTACGACGCGCTCCGTGAAGTGGCCGGTAGGCTTGCTGGCAAAGGAGTTGTCACTTCTCCTTTGGGGTCGAGGAATCGCGAAAATACTGCGCGAGGGGCAAGTAGATTGAACCGATATTGCCCGTGGCGACGTCGCGGACAACAATACAAAGCTGTTCGGCGTTCGGTAAGAGACGAACCTGACGGGTATCGGTGATGCGTCGCCAAAACTAAGAGCGCGTTTGAAATCAATAACATAAAGAAAGGGATGTAACAATGTTGCATGCCATGTGGCTTGGCGAAAGCTTGTCCGATTCGTGCCGGAGTGTCTGAGGTGGGACAGAAGTGAGCCGGTCGAGCTTTCATTAGTTGCGCCTGTCAGAACTGACAGTGTCCAAACAACCGCGGTCTTGGTGAACTAGCTAGAGGGACGAAAGAGGCGAATATGATGACACGAGATGGCAAGTTTTCGTTCATTAGTCTAGGCAGCTTGGTACTCGTCTTGTGCGCGGCATTTACCCTAACCACTACTTTATGCTACGGGCAGCAAACGACCGGCACACCGGGCTCGCCCAGCGCCACGACCACCATCGACGGCCGCTACCTGCCGGTGCCGGGTCAGCCCTTCGGCGGAGAGATCAATCTCAACGCGGCGCAGTCTAAACCGTTTTGGCCCGCGCGGGTCGTTCCGCCGCCGGGCGCGCCGAACATTCTGCTCATCATAACGGATGACGTGGGCTTCGGAGCGCCCTCGACGTTCGGGGGTGTCATTCCAACCCCGACGCTCGACCGGCTTGCCAAAGACGGCCTGCGCTACACGAATTTCCACACGACGTCGCTGTGCTCCCCGACGCGTGCGGCCCTTATAACGGGACGGAATCACCATTCGGTCGGCTTCGGCATTATTTCGGAAATGTCGACGGGCTTCCCAGGCTACAACAGCATTATCCCCAGGGATAGCGCCACGATCGGACGCGTTCTGCTGGAAAACGGCTACCGGACGTCATGGTTCGGTAAAAACCACAACACGCCAAGTTATCAGGCGAGCCAGGCGGGGCCGTTCGATCAATGGCCGATCGGCATGGGGTTTGAGTATTTCTATGGATTTCTTGGCGGTGAAACCGATCAGTGGGCGCCGAACCTCTTCCGCAACACCACCCCCATCCAGCCCCCTATCGGCCGTCCCGGATGGAACCTGACGACTGCGATGGCCGATGACGCGATCCACTGGATGAACCAGCTCAACGACATCGATCCCTCGCTGCCGTTCCTTCTTTACTATGCTCCAGGTGGCACACATGCCCCGCATAATCCAACACCAGAATGGATACAGAAGATCACTGACATGCATCTCTTCGACAAGGGATGGAACGCGCTGCGCGATCAGATTTTCGCCAACCAAAAGAGACTCGGCGTCATCCCGCAAGATGCGAAGCTGACACCCTGGCCGGACGATCTGCTGAAAACCTGGGATTTATTGAGTGGCGATGAAAAGAAGCTTTTCATTCGTCAGGCGGATGTCTATGCCGCTTATCTCGCCTATACCGACCACGAGATCGGCCGCGTCATCCAGGCGGTCGAGGACATGGGCAAGCTCGACAACACGCTCGTCATCTATATCAGCGGCGACAACGGTGCCTCCGCCGAGGGAACGATGCTCGGCACTCCAAACGTGAACGCCGCTTACAGTGGGGTCGATATTCCCGTTGGCGAACAAATGAAGTTCTATGATCAATGGGGGGACCACACGACCTATCCACATTACGCGGTGCCGTGGGCCTGGGCGTTTGACACCCCGTTCAAGTGGACGAAGCGGGTTCCGTCCTTCTTCGGCGGCACGCGCAACGGAATGGTGATCTCTTGGCCAGCGAAGATCACGGACAAAGGCGGCATCCGCAACCAGTTCCACCACGTGATCGACATCGTGCCGACGCTGCTCGAAGTGACGGGCATCCCTGCGCCTGTAATGGTGGATGGTGTCGGGCAGAAGCCGATCGAAGGTGTCAGCATGGCCTACACGTTCGACAAGGCCAAGGCCGAAGCTCCCTCGCCACACCACATCCAGTACTTCGAGATGACGGGCGTGCAGGGTCTTTACAACGATGGCTGGATGCTGAGCGCAGTACCGAAAAGCCCGTCATGGGATATAGTCGGGCCGCCGATCCTCAATCCGGCGACCGCTTTCAAATATGAACTCTATGACGTGACGAAGGACTGGACTCAATACACCGATGTCGCCGCGCAACATCCCGATAAGGCTCGCGAGATGACAGATTTGATGTTTGGCGAATTTGGAAAATATCAGGTTCTGCCGCTCGATGCTTCGTTTGCAGGTCGCTACGTTACGCCGCGCCCCTCGTTGTCCGCGGGCCGGAAGGTGTTTACGTACTCGGGCGCTCCGGTGACCGGCATTCCTGACAACGCATCACCAAACCTGCTCAACACATCCTACACGATCACCGCCGGCATCGACGTTCCCCAAGGCGGCGCGGAGGGTGCAATCGTATCTGAGGGCAGCCGTTTCAGCGGATGGGGCTTGTACCTTTTGAAAGGCAAGCCCGTGTTTACTTGGAACTTGTTCGGTCTCAAGCTGGTGAAATGGCAGGGCCCCGAGCCGCTGGCGCCGGGCAAGCACGAGATCGTCTACGATTTCAAATATGACGGTCTCGGCTTCGCGACGCTTGCCTTCAATAGCAACAGCGGCCTTGGTCGCTCCGGAACCGGAACGCTGGCGATCGACGGCAAAGTTGTCTCGACACAGAAGATGGAAAATACACTCCCGTTTGGGCTGTCACTCGACGCGATGTTCGACATCGGATCGAAAACCAACACGCCGATCGACCCACAGGACTATCAGATTCCGTTCACCTTCACCGGTAAGATCAATAAGATTACGATCTCGGTTGAGCCGCCGAAACTAACGCCGCAGGACATCCAGAAACTGAAAGAGGCCGAGATGAAAGCCCAGGATGCCACATAAGCGATCGCGAACAAAACCGGTTCGTGATCCCGCATACCGTCCCGGCCGATTGTTGGGGCACTGATTTTGGCCGTAGGTCTATTATTTCAGTGGAACAATTCGAAAAAACGTCAAAAGAACAATCTATATACGGTTGATTCGCCGAAACAAATACAACTCCTGGGTCGGGCGCAATGACACGACCTGCATTATGTTTTGCAATGTTTTGCAACGACTCAGCAACTAGCTTTTGATAAGGAAAAAAGAACGCAATAACACAATTAAAGAGAGATGAATCGCTACAACAAACTTAAACTACAAACATTATCCGCATTCGCACGCTCAAACGGTGATTGCTTTCCTCCACTCGGGCAGCGGTTGTCTTTCTTAGCGTGACAAAACTCTCTCGCGTATCTGTAGAGCGGTGTGGAGCAGGGATTTCCGAATAAAAATTGCAGGACTCGTGATTGCACACAAATAGAGCGCACTTTCCTCGCGCCAACTTGAGGGTCGGATAGGGCTTCCCACAATTTCGGCTCACCGGGAACGCCTCGCGGTGGCGCCAAGGTAATCCGATCTGTAAATTCTTTGTCGGTTTCTCTTAGGTGATCTGCGTAATGTTTCTGCCAAAAACCCTCTTCATCCTCGGTTCGCCGTATAGGACTCTTCGGTCGAGACCACTTTAGCCCTGCTGTTTCAGGCTTGAGAAGGGATGTATCCCATCCAGGCAAACCCTCACGGAGGCCGCAGAAAGCTATCTGCCATTCATATTCCCGCGCCAGTAGCTCGCGTAAGACAGCTGAATCACGCCTAGGACGGCCCGCCAATTGTCACCCCAAAAACTCCCAAGGATGATGTTAGAGCGGGCTTACGCTCTGTGCAAGACAAGGCTAGCACTAGGAGGCGCTATGGCTGGTCGAACGATTAAGACGAATTTGGCTCTGCGAATGAAGGGCTGGCGTGCAGCGGTGAAGAGTCCGAGAACACCGAGAGAATTGAAGCCAGGACTCCGGCGACTTATCCGTGAGGCATCGGCCCGGCTTCGGCGCCGCAACCCCTGAAAATGAAAAGCCCGGTGCGGTACACCGGGTTTTTCAGAAAGGCTAGAAAGTGAATCAAAAATTCGAAGTATCTGCTGAGAAACGTTCCTCAGTCAAGTTCTCGGATCGCATGACCTCTGTGCCCACAAATAAAGCATGTCCGTCTGCGCGAGCTGACCGCGAGGAAAGCGGAAAAGAACAGCCGTGCCCGTAATCCCGTCTCCCCTTATCGCAAGCGAAGTGAAACGGCAGGCCGAATTCCTCAGCATCGCTTCGCGCTACACATCGTTGCGCCAATCCAGGCGGCAGTACGTCGGCCTTTGTCCGTTCCACGCAGAGCGACATCCGTCTTTTTACATCCATCCTGAGAAGAAGATCTTCTACTGCTTCGGTTGTGGTGCGGGCGGCGACGTATTCGATTTCATCATGCGCCTTGAGCGGTGCGACTTCTTAGATGCTTTGCGGATCGTCCACGAATTTTCTGGTGGGGTAGCCGGCGGCAGTGAGCGCGTGCGAAGCACGCGCGAGCGGTTTGCCGCCGGCGAAGGGGCGAAGCCCCTGGGCTTGCGCAGCAAGCCTTTACCTATAGCCCGAACATTCCGAGTCGAGTCGCGCGCCGATCTTTTGGCAAAGCTCGACGCAACGAATGAGCGGCTTGCGCGGATTGCAGCATGTGGCTCCTGGCCGAGTCTTGATTGCGCTGTCGAACGCGCCATCGAAGAAGAGCGCTTGCGCGCTGCGGTTTCTTTTACTTGTCAAAAACCGGATAACTCTCCATGAGTGACGTGGCGAACAGGGGTGTAGGGGGCGGAGCCCCCACGTCGCCCAGCGGCGTTCCTCGTGCTGTCATTCCGCCTTTTCCGTCGTTTGAACTTACTTCTCCTGCTGAGCGTCCGGCGTCCCGTGAGGATTTCGTCATTGCAGAAATTGAGCGGCGCTTGGTGGGTCGGGCCGTTCGTGTGAGGGAAGAGATTGCCGATCCTGATTGGTACAGACCCCCAGAATTGCAAGAACCGGAATGGACAGGCGGCTTTCGCGGGCATGTGGCAAGGCT
>DATDGT010000368.1:0-45312 GCA_036521975.1 Bryobacteraceae bacterium | reverse complement strand
AGAGGTTTTCTCTTTCTGCCACGTGGTTGTAAGAATTATAACCCGAAACGCGAAAAATGCAAATGCGAATCTTGGGCTGCGAATTTCCTTCTACTTCCCTGAATCAGAAGGAAATCAAGTTGCTATGCGAAGTTCCTGGGGAGCAGGCTCGTGGAGACCCTAGCGGCGTCTGTTATAGGTAGCCCGCTCCGCGAATGCCAGGGAGATGGCAGGCGCTACTAGGCCAATACAATCTTTCGCAAAGACGCAAAGTTCGCAAAGACATGCGACTCACTGGAGACCGATTCGTCCAGACTCGCCGGCGAGGCTGAGCGCTGGCGGGCCAAGCTGGGCGCCGATCGGTTTTCGATTGACCAAGTGGGGCTGGCTTGCACATCTTTCCCGCGAGGAAGCAAACGGATTATTATATGTCTATGCGGAAAGTTCCTTCTATATTGTGCACAATTGCGGCGGTGATCCCGTTGGCGGCGGTCGCGGGGGCGGAGACAGTTCCCGTTCCGGCAACCGCGCGGCCAGCGGTTTCGGCGGATTCCTATCCGTTCAACACCGCGAGCCATGACCTCGTGCCGCTGGATCTGGCGAAGCGAGGCTACAGCGAAGACGAGTTTATCGTCAGCGGAACGGCCAACGTCTACGAATGGGGCGCGGACGGCTCGCTTACCGTAAAGACGTCGAAAGCGCCCTATGCCGATCGCATCCTGGTGCGGCATCCTTCCAACTCCTCGCGATTCAGCGGAACCGTGATTGTGGAGCTGATGAATCCCGCGCGGCGATTCGACTGGCCCATGATGTGGGGCTATTCGCATGATTATTTTATGGAACACGGCGACGCCTGGGTCGGGATCACGATGCCAGGATCGGTGCAAGGGCTAAAGAAGTTCAATCCCACACGCTACGCGGCGGTGGGGTTCGCGAATCCGGCTCCCGGGAACTGCGCGGCGGGAAAGAACGCGGCGCCGGACCAGGAGGAGGGATTGCGATGGGACATGATCAGCCAGGTGGCGGCGGCGTTGAAGAGCGGGGCAGCGGGCTCGCCCATGGCGGGATTCAAGGTTGAGCGAGTATTTCTGACGACGCAAGCCGGCGATTTAGTCACGTATATCAACGCGATTCATGCGCACGCCATGCTGGCCAACGGCAAGCCGGCGTACGACGGCTACCTGATCAAGAATCCCGCCTCGGCGGTGCGGATCAATCAGTGCGCGGCGGCGCCGGCGCAGGGCGATGCCCGGAGGGTGGTGCACCCTGTGAGCGTTCCCATCGTGAGCGTAGTGGCGCAAGGAGAGGTTATCGGCAACCTGGCGTCGCGACGCGACGACAGCGACGATCCCCAGGGGCGCTACCGGCTGTATGAAATCGCGGGCGTCGCGCACATCGAGAAGTATCCCTATTCGGCGCTTGCTTCGTTCGCGGATCAGATCGCGGCAGCGGGCGCGGCGCAAGGTACTCCGGAGTGGCCTTTCAATGCGAAATGCGATCCGGAGATTCCGCTGGGCGATAACCCCCTGCTCAAATACTCCTATGACGCGGCGTTCTTCAATCTGGATCAATGGGTGGCGAAGGGAGTGGCGCCGCCGAAAGCGGATCGCATTCAAGTGAAAGACGGCAAGATCGTCCTAGATGAATTCGGCAACGGCATGGGAGGGGTGCGCAGTCCTTTCGTGGACGCTCCGGTGGCGACGTATTTCACCACCAGCCCCGGTCCGGGAACCTGTGCGGAATTGGGGCATTCGGCTCGTTTTGACGAGGCCCGGAGGAGCCAGCTCTATCCCGGCGGGAAAACCTATTCGGCGAAAGTTACCGCGTCGATCGAGCGGATGCAGAAGGAACGGTATCTCACGGCGGCGGATGCGAAGCAGTTGAAGGAGGAGTTGCTGAAACCGGCAAAGTAGGCGGATCATTAGTGGCCGCAAAGCAACTAAGACGGAGCGGGCGCAATTCTACCGTACGATCTACCCTAGCCAGGGGTCGAGGCCTGAAGACGGAATGGAAACGCGTTGATAAAATGGCGGACGCGGAGATTCGCCGAGGCATTCGGTCGGATTCGGATGCAGCGCCGGAACTGGACGCATCGTGGTTTCGCAACGCCAGGATCGTTATTTCGGAGCGTAAGCAAGCCCTCTCGATCCGCCTTGACCGCGACGTGATGGAGTGGTTCCGGCGGCAGGGAAGGGGTTATCAAACCCGCATCAACGCGGTGTTGCGGGCGTACGTAGAGGCGCACCAGCAACCCTAAACGAGTCCGCTTATCGGGACATAGCCCGCGCCGGAAGGCGCCAATAGTTCATGGGGTCCGAGTTTATCGCGCCGCTCCCTGCGGGCTTTCACCGGCGCAGGAGGACCTGTTCAAGGGACACCACAATTGGGGAGGCAGCCATGCTGCACATCACCGACGGCGAATCAGTCGCGGGGACGCTTAGAGAATCCAGAGTTCCCGGGCAGGTTGCCATTTATGGCGACCTGATGTACGAAGGGCCAGCACCGGCCGGCATGGATGCGGAAACATGGCGCGAGACGCGCGCCCGCTTCATGGCCGACAGCGGTTATCGCACTTTGGAGGAAGCGCGGGAATATCTGAAAAAGTGCGAAGATGCGCTCGCCGCTTATTCCCAACATGAGGAGGTCGTCATCTGGCTCGACCACCGGCTATCGGACCAGCTAATTCTCATTAAGGTTCTCGATTGGTTCAGCCGCCAGGATTTGGGCGGAGTGAAACTGAGTTGAAGTGTCCGACACTTCGCAACAAGGCCTCGGAGAGGTCAAGATCACCGAAACCGGACGGAAGGTCCTCCAAGGTCGAACCGATCACATTGAATTAAATGGCGTCGATCGATGGCTCGGCGGAGTTCATCTGGAGGACGAAGGCACCGTATGGCGTTGGGATCGAAGGGCGGGGACGGATCGTTAGCGGCTGAGGCGCTCGGGGACTAAAGTCCCCTTTTCACAGGCTAAAGCCTGTGCCACCATCTTGCCCAACCCAACTGCACGAAATGTAGTCCAGGTTATAGCGGGCGGTCGGGCATGTTGATAGACCGCCACATGTGCGCCACCGGGCTGTTGTCGAAGCCCAAACCCTCCTTGGGCTGCTTGAAATTGCGGCCGATGATATCGGTAAACTGCTCGATTTGGGGATTGACGCCGGGCTGAAAGGCGTAGAGATCGTTCACCGTAACCTGGCGTGGAGCGATGTACCACTTGTGGTCGCGGACGAACTTATAATTGGCTTCGATATAAGGCTCGGGCTTGTGATCCTCGCCGAACATGATGCGATAAAGATCGGGGTATTCGTAGCCGTTGGCTTTGTCTTCGTAAAATCGGAGCGTCTGATGATGGCGGATGGCGAAGGCGGCTTTTTCGGAAATGTAGGGCTCGTAAAGCTGGGCGCACCACCAGCCGTGATCGACTTTGATCAACTCCTGCACGGTATCGTGCAGCAGGCAGGCGAGAACGATTTCCTCGGTCATCCCGTTTTTCATGGCCAGATTGGCGCTCTGCAGGACGTGATTTGAGGTTGCGTGGAAGCGCAGATTAAAGAAATCGATCAAGGTGGGCTTTTCGGGCATGCGAGGCAATCTCTTTACATTTCCGGTGGACGAAACGAAGAGATTGCCCACACCGCGGCGCAACGGGCGGGTTTCGATTTGAGCTTCAACTTCGGCGGCAGTAGGAAACTTCTGTTTAGGAGAGGCGCCGCCACCCTGGGCGCGGGGCGCGGCGTCCTGATTCAACTGCTGCATCAAATAGTCTTCCAGGGCGTCGGCCTTGGCCTCGCAGCTCATGGACGCTACAGCCGCGGAGCCTCCCAAACTGGCAATAAAATCGCTATGATCGATAGACATCGTGGTCTCCGCTTTCAGTATAGGACCCTGGACGGATTTGTGAAGCGCTATCCGCCGTCCAGCATTTTGTTCAGATTGTAGGCGGCGCTGATCAGAGCCAGGTGCGTGAACGCTTGGGGAAAATTGCCGAGGGCCTCGCCTTGGGGACCGGTCTGCTCGGCATACAGGCCGAGGTGATTGGCGTACCCCAGCATGCGCTCGAAAATAAGACGCGCTTGGGCGAGCTTTTCAGGATAGGCGTGGCCGGCTCGCGCCAGCGCTTCGACCAGCCAGAAGGAGCACATGTTGAAAGTTCCTTCCTCGCCCGGCAAACCGTCGACGCGGGTGGATGGTGGATAGCGATACACCAGATTTCCGCTGACAAGTCCGCCGCGACCTGGGGTTTGTAAGATCGCTTCCAGCGTGGAGATCATACGCGGATCGGTGGGCGCCATGAAAAACACCAGGGGCATGATGAGCAGCGAGGCGTCCAGATCGTGGCTGCCGTAAAACTGGGTGAACGCCTGGCGCTTCTCATTCCAGCCTTTCCGCATGACTTCTTCGTAGATCGCGTCGCGCTGCCGAGTCCATCTGGTGCGATCGGCGGGGAAGGAGCGCTTGTCGGCGAGCCGGAGGCCCCGATCGAGGGCCACCCAATTCATCACTTTCGAATAGACGAAGTGCCGGCGGCGGCCGCGCATTTCCCAGATGCCCGCGTCGGGTCGACTCCACGTTTCACAGATCCAATTCAAACGGGCGCGGATTCTTTCCCAAATAGTGTAGGAGATCGGCCCAACGTATTTGTTCAACAGATAAAGCGAGTCCAGGAGCTCGCCATAGATATCCATTTGTAGTTGGGAAACGGCGCCGTTGCCTATGCGGACGGGTCCAGAGCCGCGGTAACCCTCCCAGTGGCCCAGCGTGACTTCCTCGGGACCACGCTCGCCGAAGACGGTAAAGAGCGTGGCGGTGCGCTGGTTGGGATGCGCGTGCTTGCCGGCGTAATCGTGAATCCATTTATAGAAGGCCGCCGCCTCCGTCTGGAAGCCGATGCGCAAGAACCCGTACGCGGTGAAAGCGGCGTCGCGCAGCCAGGTATAGCGGTAGTCCCAGTTGCGGACTCCGCCGACGACTTCGGGTAAGCTGGCGGTTGGGGCGGCGACGATCGCGCCGGTAGGTTCGAACGTCAGAAGTTTCAAAACCAGGGCGGAGCGCTCCACCCGTTCGCGCCAGCGGCCGCGATACGTACAGGAGTGGAGCCAGCTCTGCCAAAATTTCACGGTGGCTTGAAACAATTCCTCCGCTTCCTGTTCCGATAGAGCGCAGACTTCGCAATCTTCCTTGTCGAAACCTTTCAGAAGGAACAGGCTCGAGGATCCCTCCTCGAGGGTCCATTCGGCGGCGACGCCTCCGTGGCGGTCCGAGCGAAGCGGGACTCCCGCGGAAAGGGCCAGACGCAAGCCATCGGATTCGAAGATGGCGCCGGCGGGGGAGAGCCGGACTTTGTGCGTCGCGCGGCCATAATCGAAGGCCGGGCGGCAGGTCATCGAGAGGCGGACGGCGCCTTTGACGCAGCGAATGCGGCGGTAGAGGTGGTGATACCAAGGTGAGTCTGAAGCGATGCCGACGGGCATGAAGTCTTCCAGTTCGGCGATGCCGTCGCTGAGGAGGAAACGCGTGACCAGAATGTTGGTGCCGGGCAAATAGGACTGCTGGCGCGTGACGTGTTCGGCGATTGGGGAGATTTGGAAGCGGCCGCCCTTTTGATCGTCGAGGATGGCGCCGAAGACGCTAGGAGAATCGACGTGGGGATAGCAGAACCAGTCGATCGATCCGTTCATGCCCACTAGAGCGACGGTGCGAAGATTGCCGATGAGTCCGTAGTTTTCGATGGGAAGATAGGCCATGGCGCCTCCTCAAGAATGATTTTGCACGAGGGCGGGCGTTTCGGACAAGGTGAAGACAAGCTGAAGCTTGTCGTTATGGATAAGCTGAAGCTCCGGGCTTGGTATCCTTGAATTGCGATGGCGCATCCCCGCGGAAAAACCAAGAGCGCTTCCACAAACGTCCGGGTCTCGGTGGATGCCTCCCCGAGGGAGCCTCGCATCCTGCGGATCGCCGCCCGCCTGGGCCGCATGATTCCGGATGACGAGTTGCGGCGGTTACCGAAGGATCTTTCCAGCCAGATCGACCATTACGTGTACGGAACGCCCAAAAGGTGAGGTAGGTTTTTGCCGACACGGTTTATTGGCTCGCGATATTTGTTCCACGGGATGCGTGGGCCAGCGTAGCCCGCGCTGCAGACTGCTCGGACGCTTTGCTGATCACCGCCGAGGAGGTGCTGAGCGAGTTCCTGACCGCTATTGCCGCTCACGGCGATCACATCAGACGGCTGGCGTGTCGGCTCGTGCGCGAGATTCTCAATGACCCTGGCATCGAAGTGGTCGCTCAGTCACACGAATTGTTCCTCGCGGGACTGACGCTGTACGAACGGCGTCCCGACAAGGAATACAGCCTCACAGACTGTATATCTATGAACGTAATGAGGCAACGACAAATTCGGGAGGTCCTGCCGCAGGGCCGGCATTTCGTCCAGGAAGGATTCCTCCGACTGATGGATCGGCCGACCCGTCGGTGAGGTTAGCGAATCCCCAGCAGCGGCCAGTAAAACGGCACGATGAGCAAGAGCAAAAGCGAATCCACCAGGCTCATGATCAGTCCAAGCCGCAGAATGTCCTTGGCGCGGAAGTAGCCGTAGGCATAGCCGACGACCAGCACGCCCGACTGGTAAATGAAGATCTTGCCGCCGGAAGCGAAGACCCATAGCATTCCGAGCTTCAGCGGACTTAATCCGTGGGCGGAGGCGAACTGCATCAACAAAGGCGTGGAAGTGGCCAGCATCGAGATTTCGTTCGCGAGAAAAATGTGATAAGTGAATCCGGTCCAGTAGAGGGCAAAAACCGAAAGAATGCCGTGATTCAGAACAGGCTCGAGCCAGGAGAAGACGATTTTGGCCAGCACGTCAAGTCCTTTGGTAGCGATGAGGACTTTCCCCATTCCCACGGCGGCGGCCACGAAGAACAGTTGAAGAAAATTCACCTTCTTTAAATCCTCGACGCCGAGAATGCGCAGGAATGGCAGCAGAGACGCGAGCCCAATTCCCAATCCGATCATGGAAGGCGAAATGTGGTGCCAAAAATCGGTGCACCAGAGAGCGATGGCTACCAGCATGAGCGCGAGCGATTTCTTTTCGAGTGCGGTCCAGGGGCCGGATTCTTGAAGCTCGTGCTTCAAGTATTCGACGCCGCCGGGCAGAGATGGTTTTTCGGGAGGGTAGAGCCACAACGTCAGCCGCCAGGCGACCAGGATCGTGACGATGTCAGATGGCAAATAGGCCGCGAGCCACCGGCTCCAGAGCACCTGAGCGTGGCCGGCGGTTTCGATGATTCCGCGGCCGGTGATGGAGGCCGCGCCCGCGATGATGGTTTTGTCGAAGACGC
The DNA here is from genome assembly GCA_036521975.1 of Bryobacteraceae bacterium. Classification (GTDB taxonomy): domain Bacteria; phylum Acidobacteriota; class Terriglobia; order Bryobacterales; family Bryobacteraceae; genus Palsa-187. The sequence goes on along the minus strand of DATDGT010000368.1, from coordinate 37,994 downwards.
CGGCTGTGTAGGTGAGGATGAGAAACATGCCGCGACCGACATTGCTGCCTGGCCCAAGTCCAAAAGCGCCTACCAGTCCCGAAGCCACCGCGGCCAGAATGGTGACGCGCGCCATTCCTGAGGGGACGAGAAACGTCAGAAGAAAATCGGAAAGAATAATGGCTAGTAGCAACCGCGAATAACTCGTGCCGACGCGGAGAGCTACGTTATAGGCAAGCCGCCGGCCGAGGCCTGACTTCGAGGCCATGATTCCCATCAGAATCGCGCCGAGCAGGAACCAAGGGGTATCGTCGGCGAATCCGCTGAAGGCGACATCGAACTTGACGATGCCCAGCGCCCAAAAGAGGTAGCAGCCGATCAGCCCGGTAATGCCGTGATCGAGAAGCTCGAAGGCCCAGGCGAGGATCATAAATAAGCTGACCGCGATGGCGTGTTGCGCGCCGGGTGCGAGATTCAAAGGAAGAAACCAGAGGACGGCGGGAGGGGCGAGGACGGCCAGAGTCTTTAGAGGCTTGGCGAACGAGGGGCTGTGCGCAGCAGGAACGCGGATCTGCGCTGTCACCTGCGACGCTGAATGCGGCGAGGCTGCCGGCAACGGTTCAGGGGCCAGCGGTTCAGGGGAACGCGGCGCCACAACTAAACGCGAGCCTCCATCAAGGTCCGCGCGCCTTCCTGAAACTCGATCTCGCGGTTCAACAGGAGTGAGGCCGAGCGAACCCAATACAGATCGCCATGCCGGGCGGCGAAGGGTTCGCGGCCGCGCGTGAGGCCTCGAATCTCTTCGAGCAGCAGCTTGCGCATGGCGACGATGGCGGTGTCGCTGGTGCCCAAGCGCTCCCGAGTGCGATCCACCAATGGCCCCATGCTTTCCTGGATGGCCTGATCCTGAGCGGCGAAGCCGTGGATGCCCGTCATGCTGTCGGCGTCTTGCGCCTGACGGTCGATAAGGTAGTTGTTGTCCTTATTGCGAAGCGGACGGAAGGTCGCCGGATCCACTTGGGCGTGCACGAAGGTTTCATTGCGGATCGCTTCCCATTCTTCCGCGGAGAGCGGCGCATCGGGATTCCAGCTTATGGTCCAAACCCAGCAAGTCTGGTCGTCGCGCGGAACCCAACAATGGCCGTGAATAGAAAAGCCAGGCTGATAGGGAATGATAGTGTGACTCGGCAGCAGAAATTGAGTGAGCCGCCAGTAGTAAGTGTCTTCTTCGGCATTGCGGCGCACAGCGATGATCAAGCCGTAATCGGTCTTATGCACGGAGAAACGCGGCCCCTTGTCCAGAATGTGATACTTGGCGCGGAGGCTCGAGCTATTTTTCACTTTTTCCACATAGGAATCGGTGAGGCGGAAAGCGTCGACGCTGGCGTGGAGGAAATTGGAGTGGCTGGAATCGATGCCGCCTTCCACCGCTTGCAGATAGTTGGTGTCCTGGAGGCGCTTGGAAACGTAACGGTGGCTTTCCGGCACCCGAGCCCATTCGAGCTTGGGCAACTCCGGCGAGAATTCTTTCGGACCGAGATAAGCCCAAATCAAACCGCCGTATTCGCGGGCGGGATAGGCGATGGCGCGAACTTTGTTTGAGAATCCGTATTCCGGCGGCTCGTTCGGCATATCCATGCAACGCCCGTTCACGTCGAACTTCCACCCGTGATAGACGCAGCGCAAGCCGCACTCCTCGTTGCGCCCCCAGAACAGACTCGCGCGGCGGTGCGGGCAGAATTCGTCGAGGATCCCGATTTGGCCTTGCGAATCGCGGAAGGCGATCAGATCTTCGCCGAGCAGCCGTACGCGAACGGGAGGGCAATCGGGAGCGGGCAGCTCAGAGGCGAGCAGCGCTGGAAGCCAATAGCGGCGGAAGTAATCGCCCGCGGGGGTCCCGGGAGCGGTCTGTGTCACTAGCTGGTTTTCTTCGCGCGAGAGCATGGCGTGACTAAGTACTCCGTTTCAAAATCCGGACACCTATTCGAGAGCAATGTGGGGCAGCGCCCTGCGCTGCGGCGGGGCCTCGGCCCGCCCGGTGCAGGCGCCCTGAGAGGCCGCCGCAGGCCGAGGGCCTGCCCCACCGGGAGCCGCAGGTACGTACTAACTCCAAGGCAACACCGTAACATGAATCGCGCCCGGCGAGCCTTGGCCGCCTACCGAGCGAACGGCGAGATCGACTTCGGCGAGGGGGAAGCGATGAGTTGCCATGAGGTGCAGAGGATATTTGCGGGAGGCGATGTATCGGAGCGCGAGCTCGACCGCTTCATAGCTGTGGCCGCGGCAGGGACGCAGGGTGAGCCTGCGGTCAAGAAGATGGGAGATGCGGAAATCGGCGGGGGTTTCGGTGGGCGCGGCGGCAAAGAGAACAATTCCATTCTTGCGCGTGAGGCGAGTCGCGGAGACGAGCGTTTCCCCGGCGCCCGCTGTGTCGATCGAAATATCGGCGCCTTTGCCTTTTGTGATCTCACGCACGCGATATTCGAGATCATCCTTATCGGCGTGGACGGCGAAATCCGCGCCCAGAGCTTTCGCGATTTCGAGACGTTGGACGTCGCGCGCGAGCCCAGCGACGATGACACAATCCGCTCCAGCCGCTTTCGCCGCGAACACGCACGCCAGCCCCTGTTGGCCGGGGCCTTGGATCAAGATTGTCCTTCCCGGTCCGGCGCGCGCATCCAGATAGGTCCACTGAATTCCATTGGCTATCGGAAGACACATCGCGGCCAATTCGGGCGGCAATTCTTCGGGAACCTTGTGCAGCACGGAAGCGGGATGCAGATATTGAAACTGGCTGTAGCCGCCCCACAGCCCTGGAGGTTCGGAAACGGGCGTCGAGCCGTAGCGGAGAGCGCCGGGATGGCGGGATTCGGTTTGCTCGCAGAGGCGAAATTCGCCGGAGCGGCACAAATCGCAATGGCCGCAGGGCAGATATTCTTCGAGCGCGACGCGATCGCCTTCCTTCACATCCCATCGCCGCGCTGCGATGGGGCCGACGCGGTAGATGCGGCCGACATTCTCGTGGCCCATGATGCGCGCGGGCCGGTCGAGTTGATAGGATCGCCAATCGCTTCCGCACACGCCGGCCGCTTCAATTTGGAGAACGCCGGCATCGGGAGCAATGTCGGGAAAAGGATACTCGCGAATTTCCGTGTTTAACCTGCCGACCGTCGTGGCGGCGAGGACCGTTCTGGACAAGACGCGTTCCGGCATCTGAGGGTTGATTGTATCCGACTATACTGGCGCTAGCACTGTCTTTCGAGAGGCGAGAACCAAAATGCCTGCGTCGCGGAAGCGCGTCGTTCCGACGGGCCAATTATTGGGCCTGTGCGCAATGGCATGGTTCGTATGGGTGAACCGAGTGGATCCGAGGTTGGCGCACGAGCCGCTACCCGCGGTGCTGACCCAGGCGCTCAAATGGGTTTTCGTAGCATGGGTTTCGAGCGTCTTCGTCACCGCTGGAGTATTCGCCGCAGTCGTCCGTCACCGCTCGAAAGATCAAGATCTGCTGGCCGCGTCTTTGCCGGGAGTTTGGTTCGCTCCGGCCATCATCCTCATGAGCACTCTTTCGCCCGCTGGCTTGGCGGTTGGGCTTGCACTTGTGCTGGCCGCAACCCGGTGGCTTTTGGCCCGTTGGATTCCGGCTGGCATTCCGGCCAAACCACCGAAAGCGCGAGCGTTTGAAATCGACCCGGCGTTCCTCGGTTGGAGTTCGCTTCCCGCGCTCGCGGCAGCGGCGGCTGGTCAAGCGGGCTTGGTGGCGCTGCTGTTGCATTATCCGTTTTTGGCGGCGGCCGGATTCGCCGCGAGTGTAGCCATTTTGATTGGGCACTCGGTCTTCGAGGGGGCATACCAACCGGGGAGACCGCCAGCGATGCCACCGTCCGGAATGGGAATGGTCCTCACCTTCCTGCTGGTGTTGGCGGCAACCACGAGCAGCATTCAGGTGGGCGTCATGTCCGGATCCGGCTTTGGATCGGGAGGCCAACTTTCTGGCAAAGACAGCGGAACCAGCGTGACAGATCTGCAAAGCCCACCGCGATCCCTAACAGGGAGCGGCGGTGGCTTCGATGGCGTGATTCTGAGGCCGGAGCCAGTTGAGACGCGTCCCGTGATCTTCATGGCGCCGGCCGCATGGAACAAAGCCGCCGTCACCGAAACTGCTTCGACGAGCATTCCTTTTTCGGGCGAGTACTGGATGTTTCAGGCGCCCTACAGGCATCCGCCGCCATGGTCCGTTGTCGAAGAAGGCAAGCCTACAGGGCTTTTCTTCCACACCACCAACGGCCTGCCGATGCAAATGGCGGCGGACCAAAAGCTGAACAGGCCGGTCGATTTGACTCGCTGCGGCGGCATCCAGGTGGTGATCTCACGCGCCGGCGACGATCCCGCCCTCCTTGAAGTAATCCTGGTAGATTCCCAGTCGGGGCAGTGGGAGAGCCTGGGAACTGCGGAGGCTACCAAAGATGCGTTGGATTTTCCCGTCCCTGCCTCGGGCTCGCTTAATCGATTCGATGAGATTAGGGTGGTTTACCATCGCCCCCCGACCCTCGGCCAGAAGAGCGCGCGGATTGCAATCGAACGCTTCGTGATAACCCCGCACGTTTAGCGAACTGGCCTTGGACGACTTGTTCGGTGGCACCGCCACGACTGCGTTTTCGGATGAGCGCCTGGCGAGCGTCAATAGGCTAGCTAGCTAGCTAGCTAACGGTTAGCTAGCCTCCGTTCGTTTTATTTTTCTGGGATTATAGTCAAGGCGGCCCGCAGGAGCGTTGGGGCAGTCTGGGAATCAACCGACTCTTCACTGCCGATTGCTGGCAAGCATCCCACAACTTGACACAGAAGCGTTTTGATCTAGCACCTTTCCGGGCGGGGAGCTGGCGCGAAGTCGGACGTCCGGCCCGTTTCGCGTCAGCGATGATCCGTTCGGTTTCCGCAAGTTGAAATGAGCCAATCGAAAATGGCGGGATGCGAGGAAAAGGCCCGACTCACCCACGCCTGTGAAACCGCCACGATGGATTCGCAACTGAGTGGCTCAATGCATTCTCAACACGCCCGTCAGCCCGGCTGTGAAATGGTGCAGGAACCACTTCGTCAGGTTGTAGCGCGGAAGTTCGCACGATCCCGGCCGATAGTTTAGGGGAACCATGAACATAACCGAGATCATCGCGGCACTGCGGCAAGAGCGAGGGGCCAGGGATGCAGCAATCTCGGCGCTCGAGAGAATCGAGAGCTCGAGATCGCAAAGGCAGGACCGGCCGCCGAGTGGAACCTCCCGGGCCGGCAGCGATGTTGACACGGCCGGTCCAAAACGAGTCTTCAGCGCGGCAACCAGGAAGAACATGGCCGAAGCTCAACGTCGGCGGTGGCAAGCCTACCGCGACGACAAAGAAAAGTCGGGTCCTTTGGCAACCCATCCGTAACCGTGGCCGCGGCCGGGATACAGGCCGCGATAACTCAGTTAAAGCAGTTGGTTGTGGAGCACCTATTTCATCTGCCCGCTTACGGCCACAGGCTTGCCATCTTTGTAAACCGGCTTCACTTCTGGGCGGCTTCGATAGCCTTCTGATCCAGCCCTGGGCCCGGAGATTTGGCGACTTTGATGACCCGAACGAATCGGGCGGCCTTGATCGGTACAGCGCGGGCGGACTGTGACAATTGCGTACTAGCCGTTTGGATTGCGGTCTATCCATTTGGTGAGATGCGCGGGGCAGGATGGTTTGTGATCCCGTTCAAGGCACACGCAGCGAGACATTGGAGCGGGGCTTGCTGAACCTCTAGTCGAAAGTGCATTTTCCTCAAGGAGGAAATATCATGACCGAACGACACGTTGAACTTCCCGGCAGCCAGCGGCCCGCCAAGCGAGGCGCCCACAGGTTGCGGGACGCCGATCCGCATTCGCATGTCGAGGTGACCCTGACGTTGCGAGGGCCCGCATTGCCGGACGCGGATCATCTGCCGAAGAAGGCGCTAAGCCGCGAGGAGTTCGACATGAAATACGCCGCGTCGCAGGAAGACGCCGATCGAGTGGGGCAGGTACTGAAGGGCTACGGGTTGAAAGTGGACGACGTTTCGCTGCCCACTCGAAGCATGCGCGTAAGCGGAACTGTGGCCGCGATAGAAGCGGCATTCCGCGCGGATCTGGGAATCTATCAAAGCGCAGATCAAGGCGAGTTTCGCGGGCGCGAGGGCGCCATCCAGATTCCGCTGGCCCTCCAGGGAATCGTGGAAGGCGTGCAGGGATTGGACCAGCGGCGCGTGGCGCATCGCGCGTCGTCGTCGGCGAGTCTGGCTCATGCTGCCGCGCTGGTTCCCCTGGGACCTGCCGACCTCGAATCGCATTACAACTTTCCTCCCGGAACCGGGCAGGGGCAAACCGTCGCTATCGCGGAATTCGGCGGCCTTTATCTGCCGAACGACGTGAGTGCGTATTGCGCGAAATTCAACCGGCCGGTTCCCTCGGTGAATATTCAAGCCGTGGATCTTGTGCCGCCCACGCTGCAACAACTCCAGCAATTACCGCCCGCGCAGCAGCAGGAAGAATTGGACGAAGCCGGCGAGGTGATGATGGACATCGAGATCGTCGCAGGCCTGTGTCCTCAGGCGAATATCGTGGTGTACTTCGCCACGTTCGATCAGAAGGGCTGGGTGGATTTGTTGAACCAGGTGGTGGCCGGGAAGCCGGCTCTGCCCGTGTGTCTATCGGTGAGTTGGGGATTGCCGGAAGATGATCCCGACCTGACCGCCAGCGCACGCACAGCGATCAATCAGAGCCTCAACGCGGCGGCGCTGCTGGGAATTACCATTTGCGTTTCCGCCGGGGATGACGGATCGGGAGACCAGCTCACCGACGGGCGAGCGCACGTGGACTTCCCCAGTTCGAGTCCGTTCGTGCTGAGCGTGGGAGGAACCATGCTGCAGGGCACCACCGCCAAGGCTACGGAGGTGACTTGGTTCGTTTCGCCCGGCCGGAGGAATGGAAAGGGCGCGGGCGCCACGGGCGGAGGCGTGAGCGTAGAATTCCCACGGCCAAACTGGCAAAACGTTCACGTGGCCTCGGTGAATCCGAACAGTATCGACGGGCGCGTGATACCCGATATCGCCGCGCTGGCCGGCGCTCCGCTTTACGATCTGATCTTCCTGGGAAAGGATTCGCCCAACGGCGGAACGAGCGCATCGGCGCCGCTGTGGGCGTCGCTGATCGCCAGAATTAACGCGGCGCTTCCGGCCGCGAAAAGGCAGCGCTTCCTGACTCCTCTGCTCTATCAGAACGGCGCGAGCGGGCAGACTGTGGGACAGATCGGCTGCACCGACATCACGAGCGGCCAGAACGCGTCGCATCCGCAACCCGGCGTAGGTTATCAGGCTGGGCCGGGCTACGACGCGGTGACGGGTTGGGGTGTGCCGAACGGGGCGAAGCTCCTGGCGGCGCTGTAAAAGCTCCGCTGTTGGAGACGTTTCCGGAGGGCGGACTTAAGTCCGCGCGGGACTTCAGTCCCGCTGGGGAGCGAGGCTGAAGCCTCGCGCGGGCTAAAGCCCGCCCTCCAAGCGCCTTCATCTCCTTTGGTTGCCCGCAGGGCTGGGCATCCGTTGCGGCTATATAATCTTCGAAAGGGGAAGAAGCGGCTGAACATTCAATCTCGGGAGGAGCGAAAGCATGAGCGTCGCGTTGATAGGGTGGGGACGGTTCTTCGATTCCAAAGGGAATAAAATCACGGTACCCGCGCCGGTGGATAAGACCGGCAAACCGTGGCTCTGGGACTTTCTGGCCAGCCAAGCGCCGGCACTGGCACGAGCCGGGTTTGACACTCTTCAACTGCCGCCGGTCAGCAAGGCGCAGGGCGGAACAGCGCCGGGAACGGACGGCTACGGATGCTTTGATCCGCGCGATCTGGGAGACAAGAACCAGATGGGCAGCGTGGAGACGCGCTATGGATCCGCGGAGAGCCTGCGCAGGTTGTTTGCTGTCGCGCACGCCTCGGGTCTAGACGTTTACTTGGACCTGGTGCTCCATCAACTGGATGGCGCCAATGAGGGAAACGGCGTGTACCGTTATCTCGGAAGCGACGGAAAAACGTTGAATGGTCGCGGTCCGATGAATTCGGGATGTTTCCGCGGCGTTCCGCCTGCTAACCGGCCGGAGGACGCGGTTCCTGCGCCCGCTGACGACTTCGCGTTCGGCAATGAAAAGGTCTATCAGAACTGCGATCCGCCTGGCTACACGATCCGCGACTCTTTGGATACGGGCGACTGGATTTTCCGCACGCTGGACGCCGACGGCTCCCGGTTCGACGACGCTAAGGGCATCTGGGCCCAGTTCGCGCATCAATTCATGACCAGCGATGTGATGGCCGGCCGCCCGTTCTACGCCGAATACTTCGATGGCAATCCGGCGAACCTCAACTGGTGGGCCACCAGCGCGCCAATGAATGGCCGCTCCGGCGTGGAAGATTTCGCCAATCACTTTGCCATCCAGGCCGCCTGCGACGGTGGCAACGCGGCGGTGCTAAACGGCTCCGGCTACACGAGCTGGCGGCCCGATCTTTCCTACGTCTTCGTCGAAAATCCCGACACGGATACCAGCCCCGGCGAGCAGGTGGTCTCGGCCAAGCTGCTGGGCTACGCGTTTCTTGCCACCATCTCGGCCAAAATGCTGTTGGTCTACGGCAAGGATTATTACGATTCATCAGTCTGGCCGGGCGCGTATGGCTTGAAGCCGTGGATCGACAATCTGGTCTATATCAACAAAAAATACGCCTATGGAAACACGATCACGCAATACGTGGACGGCAAGGTCATCGTGCTGAACCGCGACGGACAGGGTGGAGCGATCGGAACCAGCCCCGGCCTGCTGACGGCCATCAACTTCGATACCTATAACCAGCGAACCATCACCTGCGCAACCACCTTTGGCGCCAACGTCCGGCTGCACGATCTCACCGGCCGCCACGGCGACATCTGGACCGACTCGAACGGAAGCGCAACGTTCACCATTCCGTCGAACGCCTGGAACAGCGGGCAAAGCTACCTGTGCTTCACCGTGGCGTTTCATGACTCGGCAATTGTTGTTCGGCCGCGCCAGACCAACCAGACGTTTTATGGTTCGCCGGATCTCGCAATCGGACCGGCTACCGCAGCCGGATCGCAAGTCTGTATGATCTGGTGCGCGGCCGATTCCGCGGTCTCGCTCAACAAAACTTCTGGCGACGGCGTGCGTTTCACCCTCACGGGCGCCAACGGAGACATGATCCTCGGAAAAGACGTCTGGAAGGGTAAAACTAAGACGCGCGGATGGCACACTCTAACCGCGTTCGCGCCTTCCGCCGCCGAGGCGCCTTTTGTGGTCGAGGTCAGCTACACCGGGACCCTGGGGCTCACCGAGGCCGAAATGGTGACCGAATCCGCGATAGCCGCCCGCTTTTGACGCTGCGCGGAAACACGAAGGACCAAGTCAAGGAGGTGAACATGCTCTTCCGCATGCTTGTTTGCGCGCTGGCGGCGATACCGGCCGTCGCGCAAGTGGATGTCCTTACCCGCCGTTACAACAATTTCCGGAACGGCGTGAACGATCACGAGATCACCCTCAATCAAAAGAATGTCGCCACGGGGTTCGGCAAACTTTGGACGCTTTACGCGGACGCGAAGATCATGGCGCAGCCGCTCTATGTTTCCAACCTGGTGGTCCCGCCGGCCAATATCTACGGCGCCACTGCGAAAGTGAAGTGCGCCGCGGGCTGCAACGCGGTCATCTTCGCCACCATGAAGGGCACAGTCTTTGCGTACATGGCGGACCAAAAGCCTTCCGGGATGAACGACACGCTCCTGTGGGCCACCTACCTGAGCGATGCGGCGCACTGCAAGTGCAGCGCGACCGGGCCGCAGAACGGCAGCGGCAACTTCGATATGTGGGCCGTCGACGATCCTACGTGGGGCATTCTGGGAACGCCCGTGATCGACCGCGCGAGCAACTCGCTCTACGCCGTCGCCTGGACTAACGATCAGCAGTACAGCCTCTACAATCTGAACATCACGACTGGCGCAGTTCAGGGTGGTCCCGTCACGATTCAGGGAAAGATCGGCAATCAATCGTTCGCCGGCAACACGATCCAGCAGCGAAAACAACGAGCCGGGTTGCTGCTCGCCAACGGGCTGCTCTACGTGGCCTTCGGCGGCGACGTGCCGCCGGGCGCGGATCTGCTGGCGGGCTGGATGTTCGTCTACGACGCCAAAACCCTGGCGCTCAAAACCATCTGGAGCCCGACGCCGAAAGGACGCAACGCCGGAATCTGGATGGCGGGGGAAGCGCCCGCAGTGGACGCGTCCGGCAATATATACCTCCAGACTGGAGACGGCGACTTCTCGCCGACGACGCAAAGTTTCGGCGACAGCGTGTTGCAACTCCAATACCAGGGAAGCGGACTCGCGGTAACGGGCTATTTCGCACCCTGTAACCAGATGCTACTGCAGCAATGCGATCTCGACCACGGATCTTCGGGCCCGGTGCTGTTTAATAACCTGATTGTCGGCGGCGGGAAGAACGGCAAGCTGTATCTGATGAGCACTGCGAAGATGGCGGGATATCAGCCTGGCCCTTATCCTCCTGCAGCGGCGGCGTGCATGCCGGGCGAAGTGGATTGCACCGATTCGGGCAACCTGATCCAGAAATGGCAGGCTTCGATCGGGCATATTCACGGTTCGCCGGTGGTGTGGAACGGTCCGAACAATCAGACCTGGTTGTACGTGATGGGGGAAGGAGACCATCTGAAGGCGTTTCCTTTCCAGAACGGCAGCTTTAATGTGTCGGCAGTGAAGTCGAGCGCCTGGGTACAGCCGAACTTCAACACCGTCCCCGTGTGCCAGACACAGGCCAATCATGGAATGTGGATGCCCGGCGGATATCTCAGCGCGTCGAGCAACGGGACTATGCCTGGCACGGGCGTCGTGTGGGCGCTGGTTCCGGCGAATGGGGACGGCAACAGTTGCCGCGGTGTGAAAGCCATGCTCATGGCGTTCAAGGCCGACGACGTCACGCAGGAGCTCTGGCGCAGCCAGGGACATGACGCCGCTGTTTCCGATACCGCCAATAGCGTAGGTCTTCTCGCCCGCTTCAATCCCCCGATCATTGCAAACGGAAGAGTTTTCGTCGGCACCGCCGGCGACGCGGAACCCCTGCAGCGTTACGGAGGCCCGCGTCCCTTCGCTCCGAATATTAATTACTACCTGGCTGTTTACGGGCTCAAGTGACGCGAAGCGTTCGGCCGCACGCCGGCGCTCCCCTTGTCGTCTCGCTACCCAGCCGAACGATACAATGAGGCGTGCAGCGGTTCTTGGTGAAGACGTTCGGCTGCCGCGCCTCCCAGGCCGATGGCGCGGCGCTGGAAGCGGACCTGGCGGCTCAGGGTCTTGGGCGCGCAGAAACCGTTTCCAGCGCCGATCTGGTGGTGCTGAACTCCTGCACGGTCACCGCGGCGGCGGATGACGAGCTGCGGCAGACCGTGCGCCGCGTGCATCGCGAAAATCCCGGGGCGCGGATCCTGGTCACCGGCTGCTACGCGCAACGCGCGCCGGAGGAGATCGCCGCGCTCGGCGGCGTGTGGATGGTGGCCGGCAATTCGCATAAGGCCCGCATCGGGGAATGGGCTGGGACTTTTGCCGAGGATGGCGTTCCTTATCATGGTCAACTCGATCTGGGCCAGATCCACGTAAGCGATATTTTCGAGCAGCGCGATTTTCTCTCGAGCCCGGTGGAAGACGCCCTGAGCGGGCGCACGCGGCCGAATCTGAAAATTCAGGACGGCTGCAACAATCGCTGCTCGTTCTGCATTATTCCGTTCGTGCGCGGGCGCAGCCGCAGCGCGTCGGCGGACCAGGCGATCGAGCAGGTGGGCCGGCTGGCGCGGAAATACAAAGAAGTGACGCTGAGCGGCGTGAATCTGGGCCGCTGGGGCCGTGACCTTGCTGGCTCGATGCGTCTTGCGGACCTGGTGCGCCGGATTCTCCAGGAGACCGAAGTGGAGCGGTTGCGGCTGAGCTCGGTCGAGCCGATGGATTGGTCCGACGATCTGCTTGCGCTCATGGCCTCGACTCCGCGCATCGCCAGGCACGTGCATGCGCCGCTGCAATCCGGCTCGGACCGCGTCCTGCGACGTATGCATCGCAAGTACCGGCCCCGGCATTACGCCGACCGGATTTTGAAGGCCCGCGCTCTCATGCCCGAATGCGCCGTGGGCGCGGACGTGATGACCGGATTTCCCGGTGAGACCGAGGAGGAGTTTGAGGAATCGCGCGCCTTTATCGAAGCGCTGCCGTTCACCTATTTACACGTGTTCACCTATTCGGAGCGACCCGGGACGCCGGCGGCCGAATCGGCGGCACAAGTTTCCATGGAGATTCGCAAACAGCGCACGCATATTCTTCGCGATTTGAGCGCAAGCAAGAATCGGGAATTCCGCCTCGCGGCCATCGGCCGCACGCTTTCGGCGGTGGTCCTGGAGGACGGGCGCGCGGCGCTGAGCGGCAACTATCTGAAGATTTCTCTGGCCTCCCAGCGAAGACCGAATCGAATCGTGGACGTACCGATCGGCGGATTGACGAAAGATGGTGTGAGCGAAGCCGGCCTGCTGCCGGTATTGTGATTACATTTCCCGCCGATTTTCGAGCGACTTCGACATCGTAACTTCGTCGGCGAAATCTAGCTCGCTCCCAACCGGAATTCCCATCGCAATCCGCGTGACCTTAGCTCCCAGAGGCTTGAGGAGCTTCGAGAGATAGACCGCCGTGGCTTCGCCTTCGACGGTGGGATTCGTAGCAAGGATGATCTCCTTGCCCTGGCCCTCGCCGATGCGGTTCAGCAATCCCTTGATCTTCAACTGTTCGGGGCCGATGCCGCGAAGCGGCGAGATGGCGCCGTGCAGGACGTGATAGAGCCCTTCGAAAGCCCTGGTGGTCTCGATGGGGGAGATGTTGTGCGGTTCTTCGATAACGCAGATCTGCGACGAGTCGCGGCGCGGGTCGCGGCAATAGGGGCACAATTCGGCGTCGCTGATGTTGTTGCATTGCGCGCAGAGGCCGAGATTGTCCTTGACGTCGAGTAAAGCATCCGCCAGGCGCTGAGCATCCTCGCGCGGAACGCGCAGCACGTGAAACGCGAGCCTTTGCGCCGACTTCTGGCCGATTCCCGGCAGGCGGCGAAATTCATCGATAAGCCGCTGGAGGGGCGCGGCGAAATCCGGCATAAGTACGAGGCTCGCACGGCGCAAGCCACCGGCGCAAGATGGAAAACGAAAAGCGCACAGCGAATGCGTTGTGCGCGTTAAAGCCGTCAGTGCAGAACGCCGCCTGCCAACGCCTCGCGGGTGATGCGCTCGCCATGCGCGCGGGTGTGCCCCAATTCGATCAGCGACTTCAGCCTCACCAGGTCTTCATCGATCTCGCTCTTGGGGTCGGCGCCGAATAGCGAGGCGACATAGTGCCCCAGAACGCCGGCCGGCGGCTTGTAACACATACGAAGACTGACGCGAGTGCCACCGTGGGAGTTTTCCTCAAAGCGCACGGTTCCTCTTGTCTCCAACACCGATCCGGGAACGCTGCGCCAGGCCAGCAGTTTGTTGGGCAAGCTGCAAGTCAGCTCCGCATCCCAGGAAACCGGGATCCCCGCCGGTCCTTCCGCGACCCAGTGCGACTTGCCGCCGCCTAAATCGCGCACTTCCTTGAGATGGCTCATGAAGCGCGGGAACTTCGAGTAGTCGGACCAGAATCCGAAGACTTCCGCGACCGGCGCCTGAATATGCACGGCTTTTTCGAATTCGATCACGTGGGCGCCTTCGCACGCGCCGACAATATCGAGGAGATCGTGGTTGGAAATCGCGCGGGCCAGCAGCGTCGAGCCCGCTAAATTGGCGGCCAGCCCGCGAGGCCCGCCGCGGCGTGTTCCATAGAGCAGCAGCGCGCCGCCCGCCGCGCCCGCGCCGAGCCGCAACGAAGGTGTCCAGCGCCGCCGTCTTGATTCGCAGTGAGAATTCGCCTCGGCCGCGGGTGTGGCCTTAAGGCGATTGAGCACATCTTTGACTCCTTTGACCGAGCGCGCGCAGCGCAGCAGGCGATCGATTTCGCGGTCCGATACTGTTCCGTGTAGGACAATAGCATCGCCTTCGGTGGTCACTTCAATGGCATGCGGGTGGCTGGCAGCGCGGCCCAGCCGGGAGCGCACCCGCTGAACCAAGACGTCGGGATCGGCGGAGCGATCGGTGAATAATGTTTTCGCTCCATGCCAGGCGCCCGCGGCTCGATTAGAGATGTCTCTTTGAGCTTTGTCGATCAATGCAGAGAAATCATGCGAGGCGCGCGCGGCTTTATCGCGAACCAGGGCGCGGCGGCGTTTGCCGCGGTCCGGGTCGAGGAAATACATGAGAAGGCTTCCGGCCGCAACTCCGGCGGCCGCGGCTTTTACGTGCTTCATAGGTATACCCCTCCCTACGATAAGAGAGGAGCAACCGCGACCCAGTGTTACATTCGCGTGAAACCCGTAGTTCTGTGCCAAGGCTGACCTGACCCTCAGGTCGGATGGACCGCGCGAAACGGGTTGACAATTCGCACCGTTCCATAGATCCGGTCGTGTTCGAGATCTTCCGTCACAAGCCGTGTTAAGCCGTAGAATTCGGCGTACGCCCACATGTGGGGTCAAACCAGCTCAGTTGGTAGGCGGCCCAGCCACGCATGGCCAAGCGCAAAATGGCTTCGTTCGGATAGAGGATCTCGAATTGAGAAAGGAGTTCTTCGGCCTCGCGGAGTGCCTCTCGTTTCTCCAAGATTGGTCCACCGGTTAGAGAACGCGTCACGGCGGCGATGAACTCGACCACGGCCTGATGAGCGATGCGGGCTGAGCCTTCCGCGATCCCCTTTCGAAGCACCGAGGCCGCGATTCTTTGCTTGTCTGGAAACCGATAATCGAAGCGGTAAACGAGAATGTTCGTGTCAATGAGCTCGGCCACGGACGTATAAGTCCTCGCGGTTCCAGCCTCGGCTTTGTATTCGGGGACGACGACGCTTGGAGGCGCGTTGCCGCAGGCGTTCTGTCGCGGCATCGAACAGGCGAAGCCGCTCTTGCACACTCAGCGCCGAAGCTTGGCGCTCCGCGCCGACTAGGGCAACCCGGATTGCGTCACCTGCGGCGGCCCACTCGATCTCGTCCCCGGGCCGGATGCCATATTGTTGTGCCAGGCTCTTCGGCAGGGTCACTTGCAGTTTCGAAGTCACTTTCGCCACGTCCTTACTGTAGCAAGGACGCATTCCTTGCGCGCGAGCATCTGCAGGCGCTTTTGGAACAAACCGCCGCTCGATTCCGAACGATGACGTGGGTAAGAGGGGCCGTCCACGGGAGGGCATGTGGCCGGGCCCGCCGGACTGATAGACGGCCCTGGGCCGTGTTCGACTGAAATATGCCGGATGGCTAGCTGCCGGTAGTGGACACTTGTTTCACTCGCACGCTTAAATAGAATTAAGTCGTAATATGTGGATTGTCCGGCTGGCGCTGCGCCGCCCCTACACATTTGTGGTGATGGCGCTGGCCATTGTCCTGGCCGGAGGGTTGGCTATTGTCCGCATGCCCGCCGACATTTTCCCGGACATCGATATTCCCATTGTCAGCGTGGTGTGGCAGTACAGCGGCCTTTCGCCTGAGGAGATGGCCGATTTCTTCACCACGCGCAGCGAGCGTGGGATGACCACCACGGTCAACGACATCGAACACATGGAATCCCAGACCTACGCGGGGATTTCGGTTATCCGGATCTATTTCCATCCGGGCGCGAAGATCGAGGCGGCCATCGCCCAGATCGGCGCGCAGACGAACACGCAACTCGGATATTTGCCGCAGGGCTCGCGCCCCGCCAACATCCTGCGCTATAACGCGGCCACGGTTCCGATTCTCCAGCTCGGGTTGTCCAGCGATACTTTGACGGAGCAGGAAGTTTACGATATCGGCGCGAATTTCTTGCGTACACAGCTCGCCACCATCCAGGGCGCGAGCCTTCCCTCGCCTTACGGAGGCAAGCAGCGCCAGATCATGGTGGATATCAATCCGCGCGAGCTGTACGCGCGCGGCCTCTCCGCCGCCGACGTCTCCAACGCGCTGAACAACCAAAGCGTGATTCTGCCCGCCGGCACCGCCAAAATCGGATCGCGCGAATATCGCGTGGAGATGAACAATACGCCGCAAATCGTAGAGGCCTTCAACCGCATGCCTATCAAGGCCGTCAACGGCGCCACCATCTTCGTGCGCGACGTGGCGCAGGTGCGCGACGGCTACAGTGTGCAGACCAACATCGTGCGCCACAATGGCGAACGCGGCGCGCTCATCACCGCGCTCAAAAACGGGAGCGTGTCCACCATCGAAATCGTGCGGCGCATTAAGGAAGAGCTGCCGCGTATCATCTCCACGCTTCCGCCAGGACTCAAGATCCGCGAGATTTTCGATCAGTCGATTTTCGTGCGCTCGGCGATTCAAGATGTGGTGAAGGAAGCTATCGCGGCTGCGGCGCTCACCGGCCTGATGATTCTGCTGTTTCTGGGAAGCTGGCGCAGCACCCTGATCGTTTGTATCTCGATTCCGCTCTCGATTCTCACTTCGCTCGCGGTCCTCTACGCTCTGGGCGACACGATCAACATCATGACGCTGGGAGGTTTGGCGCTGGCGGTGGGCATTCTGGTGGACGACGCCACGGTGGAAATCGAGAATATTCATCGCAATCTGGGAATGGGGAAGGGAATTATCACGGCGATTTTGGATGGAGCGCAGCAGATCGCGGTTCCGGCTTTTGTCTCCACTCTGTGCATTTGCATCGTGTTCGTTCCGGTGGCATTTCTGACGGGAACGGCGAAATACCTCTTCACTCCGTTAGCGGTGGCGGTGGCGCTGGCGATGGCCGCGTCGTACCTGCTTTCGCGCACGCTCATTCCCACCATGATCCGTTTTCTGATTCCCGCTGAGCTGCGGCTTTACCGCGGGGCGGAGGGCGAAGCGGAAGTAGAAGACGCGGGCTGGCTCTGGCGCATCCATCGTGGTTTCCATCACGGTTTTGAAAAAATGCGCGAAGGCTACGCCGGGCTTCTCGAATCGGCTTTGCATCATCGCGCGCTGGTGGTGGCGGGCTTCGTGATTTTATCGGGTGGAGCGTTCGCGCTGTATTCCTACGTCGGTAGCGATTTTTTCCCGAGCGTGGACGCCGGCCAGATCCGCCTGCATGTGCGCGCGCCCGCCGGAACGCGCGTCGAGGAAACCGAACAAAGATTCCGTGAGGTGGAAGGTGCGATCCGGCAGATCATTCCGGCTAATGAATTGAGCGACATTGTGGATAATATCGGCCTGCCCGCCAGCGGTTACAATCTCACCTTTGGCGACACTGCTACGTTGGGGACGTTCGACGGCGAGATCCTGGTGTCCTTGCGCCCCGGCGAGCACCAATCCACTTGGGATTACATAAGAGAAATCCGGCGTCGCCTGCCGCGGCAATTTCCGGATTTGACTTTCTTTTTCCAGCCGGCCGATATCGTGAGCCAGATTTTGAATTTCGGTTTGCCGGCGCCCATCGACGTTCAGATTGGCGGCCCTCTGCGCAACACGGAGAAGGATTTCGAATTGGCCACGGAGATGGCGGCGCGGCTGAACTCGATCCCCGGGACGGCGGACGTGCACGTGCATCAGGTGCGGGACGTTCCCCTGATGCGCGTGAATGTGAATCGCGATCGCGCGAACCTGATGGGGTTCACGCAGAGAGACGTGGCCAACGGCATGCTGACCTCGCTGAGCGGATCTTTTCAAACCGCATCCAATTGGTGGATCAACCCCGCCAACGGCGTGGACTACACGGTCATCGTGCAGACGCCCACGTATAAGGTGGATTCGCCTGAGGCCATCATGAATACGCCCATTTCCACCGCCACTGGCTCCTCCACCGAGCTTCTGAGCAATGTGGCACAGGTCGAGCGCGGCCAAACATCGGCCGTGGAGAGCCATTACAACGTGCAGCCCGTTTTCGACGTATATTCCAATGTCGACGGGCGCGATCTGGGCAGCGTGGCGGAGGATGTGGATAAAGTGATCGCGGAATACAATCGCAAGCTCCCACCGGGCAGCTACATCGACACGCGAGGGCAGGTGGAGACCATGCGCAAGTCGTTTGTGGGCATGGCCTATGGGCTTATTTTCGCGATTATTCTGGTTTATTTCGTCATGGTGATTAATTTCCAGTCCTGGACCGATCCTTTTATTATTTTAATGGCGATTCCCGGCGCTTTGACCGGCATTTTGCTCATGCTGTTCTTCACCCGAACCACTGTCAGTGTTCCAGCGCTGATGGGAGCTATTATGAGTATTGGCGTCGGCACCGCGAACAGCATTTTGCTAGTGACGTTCGCCAACGACCTGCGGCGTCAAGGCGCGGACGCTTTGGCCGCTGCCCATCAAGCGGGACGGACGCGTCTTCGCCCCGTGATCATGACCGCGATGGCCATGCTGGCGGGAATGATTCCCATGGCTCTGGGTTTGGGCGAAGGCGGAGAACAAAACGCTCCGCTGGGACGGGCGGTGATCGGAGGATTGATACTCGCAACCGTGGCAACCCTATTTGTCGTTCCGGTGGTTTACAGCCTTTTGCGCAAGGCTCCGCCGAAGAGCTTCGATCGTCTGGCGCCGCTAGAGACGGAGCTGGCCTGATGGCGGCCCATCCTCAGCCTTTTGCCGAGCCCGACTCGGCGAACAAAGCCACACCAAAGAAGAAATCTCATTTCGGATTTTTGATCCTGGTGTTCCTGGCAGCGGTGGCGTTGGGCGCGGGCGTGGCGTACGAATTTTCGCTGCGCAAAACGCAGGATCGCGCCTTGGCCGCAAGCGTGAGTGAAGGCCCGGCCAGCGGTCCTCCGGTCGTCAATATCGGCAGGGTGCGCCTGGCGCCGGCGGAAGCCACGGTGGAGCTCCCCGGCCAGACCATGGCGCTGGTGGAAACTCCGGTTTTTGCCCGCACCGATGGCTACATCAAAGAGCGCCACGTGGAGATGGGCGATCACGTGAAGAAAGGGCAAGTGCTGATCGAGTTGGACACGCCGGACCTGGATCAGCAGATCGAGCAGGCGCGGGCGACGCTGGCGCAATCGCGCGCGGCGCTGGCGCAGTTACAGGCCAATCTTCAGGCCGCGCAGAGCAGCTTGAAACTCGCGAAAGTGACGGCGGAGCGGACCAAGGCGTTGACCGACGAGGGCGTCGTTTCCAAACAGGACAACGATACCGCACAAGCGGGCCTGGAGAATGGACAAGCCAACGTCCACGCGGCCGAGGAAAGCATCCGCGCGCAGCAGCAAGTGATCAGCGCCAATGAAGCGAATCTGAACCGGCTGAACGAGCAGAAAAACTTCGCGCGCATGGAGGCGCCCTTCGATGGCGTGGTCACGTACCGCAATACCGAGGGATCGGACGTGGGCACGTTGGTCACCTCGGGGAGCAGTACGGCGACCAAAGAGATCTTCCGCATCTCGCAGCTTCAAACGCTGCGGATTTTCGTCAATGTTCCTCAGAGCTACGCTCCGGTGATCCGGCTGAATCAGCCGGCGCAGCTTTTGGTGGAGGAGTTTCCGGGCCGGATTTTTCCGGCGCGTGTTACCAGCACGACTAGCGCGGTCGATCCCACCTCCCGCACGATGCTGACCGTGTTGGAAGAGGACAACTCCAGTGGAGGGTTGCTGCCGGGCATGTACGCCACGGTGCGATTCCGCCTGCCGCATACGATCAACGTGATTCGCGTTCCGGCCGACGCGTTAATCTTCCGGAGCGAGGCGACCTACGCCGCGGTGGTCGACGCCGGGCACAAGGTTCGCATGCGCAAGCTGGCTCTGGGGCGCGACTACGGAACCGAGGTGGAGACTACCTCGGGATTGGATCCGTCCGATTGGGTGGTCCTCAATCCCACCGATGCCATCCGCGACGGGGTTCTGGTGGATCCCAAGCAGCGGCCGTGACCGGTCAATCTGCTACAGCCCGGATGGCCGTCATCGCCGCTTGGCCGCGCGGACCAGCACCAATAGCCCGGCCCGGTCGCCAACGAACCTCCAAGTAGATGCCTCTGGCGCCTCACTCCTGACCTGAAAGTATCAAACATGCTGTTTGCTGTGCTGAAACTGGAGGCCGGGAAATACGCAGCGAAGGGCGGTGGTGCGCTTGCAACCCCGGTACAGGTCCAGGTCCAGCCCCAACACCGATCCCGCGACGCCCGGCGGATTCCTCTCTCCGCCGCCGGTGAAGTAGGCTGTTACACCTCCCGACTGGCGAGCAGATCGGGACATACCCCGCGCCGTCCGCCTCCCAGTTGGTCATCTGGCTCGCGGCAAGCGTTCCCGCGTCGAAACCTCCTAGTAACCTGAACAAGATCTATTTGCCGGTCTACTGTGCTTCAGGCACAGATCAACTAAATCCGACACATTTGCTTCACCCGCGCACATCACCGTGTCTGCCCCGCCCCAATAGATCTTCACTGTTCCATCCGATTCCGCAACCGCGCCACAGGTGAAAACCACGTTGTGGACATAGCCGGTTACTTCCCAGGGGTCCTGCGGTTGCAGAATCCAGGAGTCGCCCACGCCGATAAGTTTTGCCGGATTTCGCAGGTCGTGAAGAGCAACCCCCAAGCGGTAGATCGATCCATCCATGGTCTGGAAAACTCCGTGATAGATGGAGAGCCATCCTTGCTCGGTTTTGATCGGGGGCGCTCCGGGGCCGATCTTCATTTCATCCCAGTGATAGGGCTCCGGCCTCATGATGAGCTGGGACTCGCCCCAAAAACGTAAGTCTGGAGAATAGGAAATCCAAATGGACCAGGGTGCGATCTCCGAATGAGGACGGTCGAGACGGACATACAATCCGTCAAATTTCTCTGGAAAGATCACCACATTCCGATGGTCGGCCTCCGTAATCAGGCAGATCTTTTCGACCTGGCTGAAGTCCTTGGTCTTGGCCAATGCGATCCGTACTCCATTTCGGGAATAGGCGCTGTAAGTGATGATGTATTCCCCGTCAAGCATGGTTGCACGCGGGTCCTCCACGCCGAACTCCTCGCAAGCGGCAAACGGGCCGTCTCGGTCAGGAACCAGAAAGGGTTCCGGGTCGGGCGTGAAGCGAAATCCGTCGTGGCTGCGCGCTAAGCCGATGATGGATCTTCCGGTCCGGAGGTGGGATCGGAACAGCATGATGTATTTGTTGCGATGCTTCACCACCGCCGCATTGTGGACGGTTTCGACGGGATACGGGATGTCGCGTTTGGTGAGGATGGGATTCTGGCTGTATCGCCGCACAATGTCCGGCTTCATCTTGGCCTCCGAGCTTCCAGTTCAAAAATTGTGGCGTAAACTCGTTCGTACGCCTGCACCATCGTCTCGATTGAGAAACATTGCTGAACTCGTCTCCGGCATGCGGCGCGGTCGATTTCGTGAACTCGTTTCAAAGCCTGCACCGCCTCATTGACAGTGTTGACCAGAAATCCGGTCTTTCCTTCCGCGATCACTTCGCGGCACGAGCCAAGGTTCATGGCGATCACCGGCACTCCAGCGGCATTAGCCTCGGCCAGAACCAGACCGAATCGTTCGGGAATGGTGTTCAAGTGTAGAAGGGCACGTGCCTCGGCGAACAATTCATTCTTGCCAGCCACGTCCACCGGTCCGACATAACGAATTTCCCGATCGTCAAGGTGGGGTTCGACCTCTTTTCGAAAGTATTCCTGGTCTTGGACGATTCCCGCGATGCGGAGGGGCAGGCCACTCAGTCGAGCCACCGCGATCGCCAGATGGACGCCTTTATCCGGGTGAATTCGCCCGAGGAATATTAGTTCTTCGCCTGGCGTTGGTTGAAGCGGGTACAACGAGAGATCGATGCCGTTATAAACCGTCGCCAGATAGTTCAGCCCGGGCGCGCGATCGGCGTCGCTGATGGAAACAAAGTACCCGTCGCCGTATTTTCGATAGACCGGCATGATCCGGGCAGACGAGAATCCGTGGATGGTGGTAAGGACAGGTGTTGAGACCAGCCGCGTGTATGTCAATGCCATGAAATCGTAATGGCTGTGGATCAGGTCGAACTCCGCGGCATGTTCGAACGCTTCCGAGATATGAAGGTATTCGGCTACTTTGGGATCGGCGGCGGAGTCTTCTTCGTATCCTCGATCCACTGTGGCGTGCAAACGGGCGCAGGTAACGGAGTCCTTCGTGGCGAACAACGTCACATCCCAGCCACGGGCGACAAGTCCTTCAGCGATGTTGCTGGCCACTGTTTCCCACGCGCCGTACTGCCGGGGAGGAGTTCTCCACGCCACTGGCGCGAGGACGGCCACTCTCTTAGCCGGCATGGTCCACCTGCAGGCGCACCGAAGCCTCCAAGTGTGATCCCGATCCGCCGGAATACCACCCGGCCACCGGGGATGCGAGATCGTGATCGAAGCCGGCGGCTACCGCGACGTGTCCGTTAGATACCGCGAGACCGCGGGAAGGATCGTACCCCCGCCAGCCGATACCCGGCATATAAACTTCAGCCCATGCATGCATGTACGAATCCTGGCGGCTCGCCGATGCGCATTCATATCCACTGACGAACCGGGCCGCGATTCCCATCACTCGGGAACAATCGCAGAATAGGACAGCAAGATCGCGGCAGGATCCCTCCCGCAAGTTCAACGTTCGGTCTGACGGCCAAGGAGGACCGTTTTCGCGGGTCACTTGGCGGCAGCCTTGAAAGATTTCACGGCTCAGCGCTCCCAGGAATGAGAGCGTATTCCATTGCGCGCCCGCGGCTATCGATTTCGCATACTGCTTCACGGACTCAGCGACCAGTGTGTCATTCCTGTAGGGAATCAGAGCCGCGCATAACGGCTCCCGATACCACAGTGGAAGATTCAACGATTCGCCCGTGAGAACGTAGTTAAACGGATTGTACCGAAGCAGTTCCACGGTGAACCGGCTCACGACGCTCAACTCCTGGGTGAGCCCCTCAAACCAAACGTTCAGCGCAAGAGTGCCATCCTGATCCAAACACTCCGTGGTTCCGGCGGGCGTTGGCGCAATCTGAAGGTCGAACGCAAGCAGCCGTTGGTCAGCGCTCATGCGCGGCTGAAGCCTGAGGATGTGAGGCTCCAGGTATACCGGGAAATCGTAGCGGTAGAGCGTCGAGTGCGTGACGGTGATTTTCATACGATTCAGCGAATCCGGGACCCACTACTGCATGGCGGCCAGCACCTCATCAAGGGGCACGGTAGCGAAGGCCGTAGCGTGATCGGCCAAGCCATATGGGAGGATCAACTCACCCTGGTGAACGAGCGCGCCGCAAGTATAAACGACATTGGGCACGTACCCTTCCCGTTCATTCTCGTCAGGCTTAAGCAAGGGCTCACGAAGGCGTCCGATGACCTTGCTGGGATCGTCGCGATCTAATAGAAACGCGCCGATGCAGTACTTGCGCAGAGGGCCCACGCCATGGCTTAGCACCAGCCAGCCTGCATCGGTCTCAATGGGAGATCCGCAGTTCCCAAGCTGCACCAGCTCCCACGAGAACGCCGGCTTGAGGAGCACCTGGCGCTCATTCCAAAAGTGGACGTTATCGGAGTACATGAGATAAATATTTTCATTGTCCTGGCGGGAGAGCATTGCGTACAGCCCATTGATTTTTCGCGGGAAGAAGGCCATGCCTTTGTTTTGGGCCGCGGGACCGTTCAAGGTGATAAATCGAAACCGAAGAAAATCGGAAGTCTCTATCAGTTCCGGCATTATGACTTTGCCATCGAAGGCTGTGAAAGTCGCGTAGTAGATATGAGTGCCGTCTTCGTCCTGAAAACGAACGAATCGCGCGTCCTCGATCCCATTGCGCTGAGAGGGCGTGGCGGGAAATAAGACACGCTCCGACAACGCCTGTTCCGGCTGAAAATGAACCTCGTAGTTGGATCTGGCTAACATCCAAATCCCCTGCGCCTCGTCCTGACCTTCCCGTGTCATCCCATCCGGCAGGCGGAACTGCTCGGCCTGCACGCTGGCGCGAAGGGCTTCCAGCGTGAACGAGTTTTCCAGCTTATTCATGACCCGGTGCGTGAAGTCGCCCATCAATCCGAGCTCGCTGAGTTTCCGCGCGAACAGCCCCTTTTCATATACGGGATTGAGGGTTTGACGAGGCTCGCTCAAGAAGCCACTGGGGGTGAATACCTCGATCCGGCGATCCGCATGGATGATGCCGGTTCGGAACGTGATGGAAGAAATGTGCCCTTCTCCAGTGGCGCGAAGACTGAGAATGAACCGGAAAGCGCCGGGCGGCAACCCCGTTTGATCGATGTGCGGCACAATCGAGGGATTAAACAGCGCCGCGGACTCCAGAGAGTATTCGGCCAGGAAATAAGAGCCGATCAACATCTGTCTTTCTTCGGACAGCGCCCTGTCGGTCAATACCGTCTGGCGAACTTCTTCAAAGCGTTCTCGAAAAAGCTTGCGGATGTCGGCATGCCGCCGGGAGAACTCGGCGGAGATTTCCTCAAGGAGAGAATGGACCTCGTCTTCCGGCAGCGCCACGATCCTGGAAACGATCCTGGTCACCCGCTGCGAATCGCCCGGGCGGAATGGCCGGAGCAGCACGCGCGACTGGTCGGGCTTGAGGATCGTCGGCGTGCGTGTAATGTGAATGGAGTTCGCCTTCATCCAGCTCTACGCCCCGATGGCCACTGGTTCCCGGAAGCTCGTGACCATGTTTTGCGCCAGGCGCATTTCCGTGAGTGAGAGCAGGAAGGCAAGGGTGGATTCCGCGCCCTGATTCCCATTCACCCGATCCACGTGTAATCCGTCTCCGCAGCCGCCGCTCTGGGGAGAATAGAGCTCCTGGCCGAGGTCGTTCCACCCGACAAACCAATCAAAGGCACGTTGCGCTTGCTCGTACCACCAGACATCGGAGGTGGCCCGATACGCCTCCAGGCAGGCTGAGACCATCGCTTGCGCCTCGATGGGCTGCTGGTCAAAATTGGCTCGCGTGCCTCCCCGGGAGTAGAAGCCGTTGCTGCCGATCGGGCGAAAATGACCTTTCTCAGAGACCTGAAGCTCGTTTAGCCAACGTAAGGCATGCAACCCTCGCTCAAAAATCTGCGGCTGACCCGTAGCGCGCCCGCTCAGGATTAATGCATGGGCAAGCTTGGCATTGTCGTAGGATAGTTCGTCCTCAAACCAGCACCAGTCCGGCTTCGCATTCCTTTCCAGAAGTCCTATGAGCCGGCAAGTGAGAGTATCGCGAGTCTGATCGACCATGCTGTCGCCGCTCAAGCGCCGCAGGTACTCGTGAATTCCGATCAGGCCAAACGCCCAGGCACGCGGCGAGGTGAACTCGGCCAATGCCGGCAAGGCGAGCGCGAAGAGTTGTCCCGCCATCATTTGGAAGCCTCTGACCGCTGAACGCCCCACGCCGACGCCGAGAGCCCATAGGGCTCGACCTTGACAGTCCTCAGATCCCTGGGCGTCCAGCCAATGGCGCTCAAAACTCAGATGGTTGTGGAAGCGCCTGGTTTGGGCGTCGAACGCGTGATGCAGAAAGGCGGCGCAGGTGGTCGCCAGGCAGTGAACCCGTTCCGGGTCTTCTTCCAGCTCTTCGAGCAGCACCGAAAGGATAAAAGCACGCGCATTATCGTCGGTGCAATAGCCTTCGGAAAAATTGGGAACGCCAAAAACCGCATGCTGAAAGACTCCCGTCGAATCGGTCATCCTTGCGAGATGATCCAACTTCAACTCGGGCAGCTCCCGAGGTCTCTGGTCGAGCGTTTTCGTCGCCAGAGATTTTCGAGAAAGCGCCGCCCCCTCCAGCCGCGATAACTCAAACGAATGCATGTAGAGGTGCGCGACGTTGCTCCAGATCATCTCGCGCCCGATTTTGTAAGCGTTCTTGCGCATGGTGTGGCGGCGATTATCGTCGCGCAGCAGGCCAATCACGTCGCGTGCAATGGCCTGGGCATTGGCGAACGGCACCAGAACACCCCGATCCTCGGCTAATAGTTCGGCGGCGTGCCAATACGGCGTAGAAATGACCGCTTTGCCTGAGCCAAAGGCGTAGGCCAGCGTACCTGACGTGATCTGCGCTTCGTTAAGGTACGGCGTTACATAGAGGTCGGCAGCGCCGATGAACTCCTTCAGGCTCTCGATATCGACGAAATCATTGTAGAAGATGACGTTCTTCTCGATCTTGTTCTTCTTGGCGAGAATTTCGAGGCTAACCCGGTAGGCTTCGCCGTGCTCGCGCAGTTCGTTCGGATGGGTGGCGCCCAGGACAATGTAAACGACGTCGGGAAATCCGGCCAAAATCTCCGGCAGAGCATTCAATACGTACTCGATGCCTTTGTTGGGAGAAAGCAGGCCGAAGGTGAGGAGCACCACCTTTCCTTCCACGCCAAATTGATCTTTGAAGTAGGTCGGATCGACGAATCCCACATCGGGAATCCCGTGCGCGATCAAATCGATCTTCGCCGACGGGGCCCCATAGATATCCTGCAACATCCGGCGCCCGCGCTCCGCCATGACAACCACTCGCGTCGAAAGTGAGATTACCTCCCGCATGACGCGCCGCTGGTCTGACCTGGGTTCTTGCAAGACGGTATGAAGCGTCGTCACAACGGGCATCCTCAGCTCACGCAGAAATGCCAAAATGTGCCCGCCGGCGAGGCCGCCGAAAATGCCGAACTCGTGCTGCAAACAGACGATGTCTACGTTGCCGATGTTTAGGAAGTCCGCGGCGCGTAAGTAGGACGACAAGTCCTGCTCTTCAATTTCGAAGCGAACTACTTCCGGATAATCGTAACCAGTTTTGATGTCATTAACGGAAACGGAGAAACACTGGCTCTGGGGATGCGCGGCTGCGACGGCCGCAAGCAGATCAGAGGTGAACGTGGCGATGCCGCATTTTCGCGGCAAATGGTCGCCCACGAAGGCGATTTTGCGAGCTTTAGAAGTTTCTTGCATGAGGCATTCCTTTGGGGCGCCCGATGGTTCCCCGATCAATCCGATTCTCCGGCCGTACGCGGGAAATGAAGCGGGTCCCTCAGATTTTGCAGCTCCCGATAATAGTAAATGGGGGAAGGTCGTTTCCCTGGGGGCTTCAGGGCTTTCAGAAACTCGATTTCCGCTTCGGTGGCATCGCCACTTAAGAACGCATCCTTCAGGAATTGTTCCAGTCCCGGTTCTACAGCGGAGCGGTGTTCAGGCTGCTGTTCGGCGAACTCAAACCGTTTCAGGCCGCCCGTCGCGAGCCGACGGTTCAGCACAACTTCCATGGCGAAGGTCCTAAGGTCGATGTTCCAGGACTCGATCATCGGATCCAGGAAGGAGATGCAGTTTTCAGCCGAGACGTTGAAAACATCCGTATCTAGGAACTCGAGTATAGAAACGCGCATTTGCTCATAGCTGCGGTCGCTGAGTTGGGCCATCCGGCGCAGCCACTCTTCACTCTGCAATTCCTCCTTGGCCACTCCCTGCGCAACATCGAGGAGTTTCTGAGTGACCAGCCGTTCGAGTTCCCCGAACGGCTCCTTCTCGAAAATCCTGCGCAGTTCTTTTTTTCTCGCGGGATCGCATTTGCGCAGAATCAACTCTCGACAATCTTTGAACAGAGGCCCCGGGGGTTCTGCTACTTTCTTCCTCAATTCTTCCTTACGCTGGAGTTCTGCCAGACTCGAGAGTTCACCACTAGGGAGCTTCAAAGCCTTTCCGATCTTTTCGTAAATGTCAGTGCGCCCAGGCGAGGGAGGAGCCTTCCTGCGGGCCAGCAATTGGGAGATGTACGATTCGGTCACCTGAGCGGCGGCCGCGAGATCTTTCTGCTCAAGGCCAAGTTCTTCTAAACGGTGCCTAATCAATTGCGAAACGTCCACTGCAGGTCCTGTTTGCTTATAGTTAACCGCAACTGGTCAACCAAGCTAATCGTATTTTACCGTAATGGTGCTTGACAAGCAAGAAGGCTTAACCGATAATAGTTAATGCCTGAGCGCTTCCGCCCACTCGCAGATCCTCTGAACTAAGTCAGGTGATCTGATCCGCGTTTCCTTAGTTCACTCTGAAAACCATAAGGAATTTGCTATGTTTGCGTGCCAAAAATCTACCGGATCTGGCGTCATGACGATCGCGTACCTCCTCGTTGCGTTCGTGTTCAGTCCGGCGATGTTGGTCGTCTGGCGCCCACTCGGGTACACATCCGTTGCACTGGCGACCGCTTGTAGCGTGTTTTGCATCGCAATGGCCTGGGCCAAGCGGAGGAAGTCATCGGATTCATCCGGGCCCTCGATCGGGAGCGCGAGGACGGCAGAAAAATGACGCGCGCCCATGCGTGCGCCATCGGATTAATCTGCGGCCTTCTGGGAACGTCGGAATCGCCATCCTCGAAGAGAAACGCGCCGAAGTGATGGCCAACGATCGGGCTGGGTATTTTATCCGTGACTGGCAAGAGTTGAGAGATCAAGTGCGGCGGATGATCGGACAGGATGCCAGGTATCAGGCGATCAAGACTAGGAAAGCGGCGCGGCAACAGACCTAAATGGAGACTAGGAACATGAATATTCGACCCTTATACGACCGCATCGTGGTGAAGCGGATCGAGGAACAAGAAACCACCCGGAACGGCATCATCATTCCCGATTCCGCCAAGGAGAAGCCGCAAGAAGGCGAGGTCCTGGCCGTCGGCCATGGCAAGAGGCTCGAGGACGGCAAGTTGATGGCCCTCGACGTAAAAGCCGGCGACCGCATCCTCTTTGGAAAGTATTCCGGCAGCGAGACCAAACTGGACGGCACCGAGTACATCATCATGCGCGAGGACGACGTCCTCGGCATCCTGGATGCGCCTGCCGGTTCCGCCAAGAAATCCCTCTAACGCAAATCGACAAGGAAAACATCTATGGCAAAACAGATTATTTATAGCGACGATTCCCGCCAGGCGATTCTGCGCGGCGTCAACCAGCTCGCCGAGGCAGTGAAGGTCACCCTCGGCCCTCGGGGCCGCAATGTTGTTCTCGAGAAGAAATACGGCGGACCGACCATTACCAAAGACGGTGTAACGGTAGCGAAAGAGATCGAACTGAAGGACCCCCTCGAGAATATGGGCGCCCAGATGGTGCGCGAGGTTGCGTCCAAGACCTCCGACGTTGCCGGCGATGGCACCACTACGGCCACGATTCTGGCCCAGGCGATTTTCCGTGAGGGTGTCAAAGCGGTGACGGCGGGCGCGAACCCGATGGCCATCAAGCGCGGCATCGATAAGGCGGTCGAAGTAGCTGTGGAAGAGATCAAGAAGCTCTCCAAGCCCGTGTCCGGCGACATGATCGCTCAAGTAGGTCGTATTTCCGCCAACGGTGATGCCACTATTGGCGACGTCATTGCCGAAGCGATGAAGAAGGTCGGCAAGGACGGCGTGATCACCGTAGAGGAATCCAAGACCATGACCACCGAGCTCGCGACGGTGGATGGTATGCAGTTTGACCGCGGCTACCTCTCACCGTACTTTGTGACCGACCCTGAGCGCATGGAATGCGTTCTCGAAGATCCTTACATCCTCATCCACGAAAAGAAAATCAGTAGCATGAAGGACGTGCTCCCCATTCTCGAGCAAATCGCTCGCGCGGGCAAGCCGCTTTTGCTGTTCTCCGAGGAAATAGAGGGTGAAGCCCTGGCGACGCTGGTAGTCAACAAACTCCGTGGAACGCTCAATGTTTGCGCGGTGAAGGCGCCGGGCTTCGGCGACCGCCGCAAGTCGATGCTGGAAGATATCTCCATCCTGACTGGCGGTAAAGCCATTATGGAAGAGACCGGCATCAAGCTGGAAGGCGTCCAGCTCGAGGACCTGGGCCGCGCAAAGCGCGTCACGGTGGATAAGGACAACACGACGATTATCGACGGCGGCGGCGACCAGAAGGCCATCGAAGGCCGCATCAAGCAACTGCGCGCCCAGATCGAGGAAACCACCTCGGATTACGATCGCGAGAAACTGCAAGAGCGGCTGGCGAAGCTGGCTGGCGGCGTGGCGATCATCAAAGTAGGAGCCGCCACTGAGACCGAAATGAAGGAAAAGAAGGCGCGCGTGGAGGACGCTCTTCATGCCACACGCGCAGCGGTCGAGGAAGGGATCGTTCCGGGCGGTGGGGTTTCGCTGCTGCGAGCTTCAATCTCGATCGAGAAGCTGAAGCTCGAAGGCGACGAGCAGTTCGGCGTCACCATCGTTCGTCGCGCTTGCGAAGAGCCCATCCGGCAGATTGTGCTCAACGGTGGCATCGAGGGCGCCATCGTGGTCGAGAAGATCAAGACTCAAAGCGACGCAAACTTCGGCTTCAACGCCGCGACCAGCCAGTATGAGGACTTGGTGAAGGCCGGTGTCATCGATCCCGCTATGGTAACTCTCACGGCTCTCCAGAATGCCGCTTCCATCGCCTCCCTGATGCTTACGACGGAGGCCATGATTTGCGGGATTGTGGAGGAGTCAGAGGGCGAGGCTCGACGGTAAATCCGCAGCCGCATAGGAGGGCCGCGGAATCCGGGTCGGCAGAGGATACACCCATGTCTACAGCGACAGAAAACCAACCAGTACTCGACGCAAAAGTTTGGCGTGCATGGCTTCAAAATAATGAACTGCGCCAGAAAGCGACGGCTCGAAAAGCAACAATAATAGGCGCGATTGTTGCTGTCCTGCTCGCTTTGGGAAGCGCAATCTATCTCTTTGCCGTGAGGTAGAGCACTCCTGCCGGCCGGGCGGACGGGCCGTGAAATTTAATCGCAAACGGTGCAGGATAGGGAATAAATGAACAAGAGACTGGCAAAACGACACAAGCGTCAGGTTTCACGCGCCAAAAAACGGGTAAGACTCTCAGAACCCGACCTGAGGACGCCAGAGCAGATCAAAGCCGCCCGGGATGCCAGCCGCCCCAACGGGGTCCGCGGCAGCGATGGCGGCATAGGTAATCCAACCCCGCCGACCCGGAATCGCCAAACCCCTGCCGCCGGCAGTGCGGCGAAAACCGACGTTTAGGAGTGAGGCTACCGTAAGCTATGTTCTCCATGCGCTGTCCGCATTGCGGGTCTGTGGACTTTAGAGGTGTGGGCGTTCGAAACGCCGTCGAGAAGGCTCTCCACTGGATCCTGTTACCCTACCGTTGTTCTCTTTGCGGGCGCCACTTTTTCTTGTTTCGTTGGCTGGCTCCCATCGGCGGAACTTCCTGAGATAAGAGCGAAGCGGTGGCGACTTCCGCGTCGCGTGCCTCTACCGGCAATGACCTGGCGCGAATATCACGAGTTTACAAAGCATACTGTCCAGGCGCTGCGGCGGACGCAGCACTTTCTCGATTGGGAGAACATGCCCGACCCGTTCCGCCATTACGAGGGCGTGCCGGTGCTCGATCTTCCCGCGGACCCGCCCAGCCCTGAAATCCCGGTGCTTGAATTGCTCCGTGGTGCTCGCGGCAGCACGCCCGCCGCGGATGGGCCCACCTTCCTCTCACAACTCCTTTTTTATTCCGCTGCAATTAGCGCGTCTAAACGGATCACATCGACCGGATACCGATATGCCCTGCGTGTGAATCCATCCTCCGGGAATCTGCATCCGACGGAATTTCATTTCCTCACGCGCGGCCTGAAGCAGTGGCCGGATGGACTGTATCATTATCGTCCGTCTTCGCACATGGCGGAACAACGCGCGATCGGCGCTGTCGAACCGATGCCGACGGCTGGCGGATCGCCTCCCCGCCTCGTATTTGTCCTCACCGCCATAGCGTGGCGGGAGGCGTGGAAGTACCGCGATCGAGCCTATCGATATTGCCTGCACGACATGGGGCACGCCTGGCAATCGCTCGCGCTAGCCGCCCGTGCTGTTGGATGCGACAGCCTTGCAGTCGGTCATTTCCCGGACGATGACGTCGCGCGGCTCTGTCAGCTGCACGAGGATGAATGGCCGATGCTCATGGTTGAGGTGAGCGGCCGGTCCATTCCCGTGCGGGAACCAGACGCCCGCGAGCCCGCTTGGCAAGGCGGCCATGCGAATCAGCTCTCGAAAGAAAGTACCGTTTACCCGTTAATTGAGGCGATTCACGGCGCTACGAAGCTCAGCCAGCGTGCGGGCCGCCGCATCTCCCCAGCCGAGCCGGCTATCGCTGGCTCCGGCGAGATCAAACTGCCTCCTCCAGCTTCATCGCGGAGAGCCTTTGGCCGAGTCGTCCGAATGCGGCGTTCAGCCCTCGACTTCCTGGGCGGAATGCAATCGATTTCGTTGGCGCAACTCTCGGCCATCCTGGGAGCCACGACTGGGCCGTTTTTTGCGGATTTTGGCTTAGCGCGTTTCATCCAACTCTATTTGTACGCCCATCGCGTCGATGGGCTACCAAGCGGTGTATACAGGCTCTGGACTGGGCGTGCCGAGTTGGAGCTGATCAAGAGTGGCGACCAGCGCGTTGCGGCCGCGGGCCTTAGCCTCGGGCAGGATCTCGCAGGCAACGCGTGCGTGGCGCTCTCAATGGTTGCTGATCTCGAGCGAGCCATCTGCGCGCACGGTGACCGAGGGTATCGCTATGTGTATTTCGAGGCAGGCGCCATCGGCCAGCGCCTCTATCTGGCTGCGGAAGCGCTCGGTTTAGGGGCAACAGGAATCGGCGCATTTTTCGACGATGAAGTGCACCACTATCTGAACCTGGCGCCAAAGCAGGGAGAGGTGGTGTATCATTTCGCGATCGGTTACCCGCTTCCCGACCCACGCATCGTGGCTTCTGACACGCGGATCGTTCCTTAAAGAAGGAGGCCTGCGCTCGAATTCATGCAAACCTGACCCGTGACGCCCGCCCGATTGCGACCCAGGGGTCTTTGTTGTCTGCTCGCGATTTCCGTCACTCATGATGTTGCCTTCCGCCTCGCAGAACAGCGTCGGCACCCCGATCGAGATTGATTTCGCAGCTCGATACCCTGCCTGCCTGGGGGCGTCGTCATAAAGCGGTGGGATGTCCATTCGACTATTCGGCGGGCGGCGCAAACTGGCCGCTTCTCCTACACGCCTCATCATGATTGGGAGATCGAAGCTCAGATCCGCCGCAGGCATGATTGGCTACGCGGAATTGACGTTGTCCGGGCCACGTCTCACGAGGCTGTGGCTAACAGGGCCGCAGAAAGGCTGCTGGAGGCAATCTGCGCCCGAGGAGATAAGCGGAGCAACGTAAATTTGCACATCGGCTTCGCTGGAGGCCGCCTGCTTAACCTTACGGCCCGTCGGCTCGCTCTCAGACTTAGAACAGCAGGACGCAAGCCGCCGCGCTTGTGTCTCCACGCGCTGGTTGCCACTTTTGGCGACGACCCAGAGGCAAACCCAAATTCGTTCCTTGGGTACCCGGAATCGACCGCCGATCGAAACCAGAATTATCGGTTTCCCCGCCCCAGGGATCATCCATGAGGAGACGGCCGCGAAGCTCCGCGAAATGGAAGGCGTTAAGGAGGCCTTCGACCG
Source organism: Bryobacteraceae bacterium (assembly GCA_036521975.1). Lineage (GTDB taxonomy): Bacteria > Acidobacteriota > Terriglobia > Bryobacterales > Bryobacteraceae > Palsa-187. The sequence continues at coordinate 4,513 of DATDGT010000368.1, read as the reverse complement.
GGTCGCCAAGCTGGACTTTATCGTGACGTCCGCAGGCGGACATTGGGCGAAAGGCTGCAGCCGTCTGCACGAGCTGCGCAGGGCGGCCGGGGATGTCGAATATCCTACCGGAAGAGGCTGGTGTGGGGGACTTAATGCGGCGGCCCGAAGAAAGCATCCGCGCGCAGCAGCAAGTAATAAGCGCCAATGAGGCGAGTTTGAACCGGCTGAACGAGCAGAAAAACTTCGCGCGCATGGAGGCGCCGTTCGATGGCGTGGTTACGTACCGCAATACCGAAGCATCGGATGTGGGCACGTTGGTCACCTCGGGGAGCAGCACGGCGACCAGGGAGATCCTGCGAATTTCGCAGCTTCAAACGCTGCGGATTTTCGTCAACGTTCCTCAGAGCTACGCTCCGGTGATCCGGCTGAATCAGCCGGCGCAGCTTTTGGTGGAGGAGTTTCCGGGCCGGATTTTTCCGGCGCGCGTGACTAGCACCACCAGCGCGGTCGATCCCACCTCCCGCACCATGCTCACGGTTCTGGAAGTGGACAACTCCAGTGGGGGGCTGCTGCCGGGCATTATGCTACGGTGCGATTCCGCCTGCCGCATACGATCAACGTGATTCGCGTTCCGGCCGACGCGTTAATCTTTCGGAGCGAGGCGACCTACGCCGCGGTGGTCGACGCCGGGCACAAGGTTCGCATGCGCAAACTGGCTCTGGGGCGCGACTACGGAACCGAGGTCGAGACGACGTCGGGGTTGGATCCGTCGGATTGGGTGGTCCTCAATCCCACCGATGCCATCCGCGATGGGGCTCTGGTGGATCCCAAGCAACGGTCCACGCCCTGAGGCTTATTCGTAGCGCAGCGAGTCCAGCGGATTCACTTGCTGGCGCGCGTACAGCCTGCCTCCGCAACCTTTCACCTGGTTTCATCTGCCCTCATTTCGCCTTTGCTTCGCCGCCGGTGGCGGCGATCAGTCCCGACCTGCTCTCTCGGCAGCGTTTTTTCTCCCCCCGGCGGCAAGAGCAAGAATCCGTACTGCGTCGATCGGTATCCGCTACGGGTGGGCGAAATCGAAATCCGCAGGATGGATGCGGAGCGGCTGGTAGACTATTTGCCGACGGATGAGGAAAACGGACGCTTATTCGGCTGGAGCGGGCGCCCTGGGAGATGCAGATGCCTACTATGGTTGAACTTCCTCGGATTCCGGAGCCCGCCTTACCGCGACGCAAGGTTTGGACCCGCGATGAGGTCCTGGCTCTCGAAGGATCGGGAATTCTGGATCACCAACACCTGGAGCTCGTGCAGGGGGAGCTCATCGACAAAATGCCCGAAACTCGACCGCACTCGATCGGATTGAAAGTCCTCTATCAATGGTTGATGCAAACTTTCGGGGCTGCTTTTGTCGAGCAAGAAGTCCCCATCGACGTTGCTCCCAACGACAACGCGACCAACGAGCCCGAGCCGGACATCATCGTCCTGAAGAGAGAGTTTTCAAGTTTCACGTCGGCAAATCCCGGGCCGGAGGATTTGCGCCTGGCGGTCGAGATCGCTTACTCCACGATCGACTTTGACCTCAGCACCAAAGCCGCTCTCTATGCGCGCGCCGAAATTCCCGAATATTGGGTTCTCGACGTAATTGGACGCCGTCTGCTGGTTCACCGCGATCCACGCGACGGCAAGTACGGTTCGGTCGTAGCGTTCGGCGAACACGAGTCGGTCGCTCCTCTTGCAGCGCCGGAACAGGCGTTCCGCGTCCGAGATGCATTCCCGGTGTGAGCGAGGCCAGGCGGCGGTGCCCTGAGACTTATTCGTAGCGGAGCGAGTCCACGGGATTCACTTTGCTGGCGCGCGTGGCGGGCAACCAAACCGCCAACAGCGCCACTACAATCAAGATCGCCGGAACGCTGACGAACACCATCGGATCCCGAGCTTTGACTCCGAATAGAAGGCTTTCGAGGAACCGAGTCAAGCCAAAGGCTGCCGCAATTCCGATCACGACGCCCCCAAAAGCCAATCCCATCCCCTGCCGGACAACCATGTTTCTCACGCGGCTCTCTTCCGCTCCGAGCGCGAGGCGGATTCCGATCTCCTGGGCTCGCTGCTCTACCGAATACGCCATCAATCCGTAGATGCCGATCGCCGCCAGCAGCAGCGCGGAGCAGCCGAACACCGTCATAAGAAGCATATTGAACCGCTGGCGCGCGGTTGAAAGAGACACTACCTCGTCCATCGAATGCAGGTCCGAAACGGGCAGCGCGGTCGCCTGCCTCAATTGCTCCTGGACTGCGGGGACCAGCGTGGCTGGACTTCCGGCGGTCCGCACGATCCATGCCATGGGAAAGATGGTGAACCCCAAGGCGCTCAGTGCGTCCGGAATTTGACTTTGTGGAACATACATCTTCGGCCCCGGGTTGTTGTTCAATCCGCCATCTCGAACGTCGCCGGCAATTCCGACGATTTGCCGCACCGGCTCGTCTCTGAGTTCCTTCATATTCTTTGTGCCTCCGCCGATAAGGATGCGATCGCTCAGAGGGTTGCCGTCTTTCCAAAACTGCTTCGCCATCGACTCGCTAATGATTACTACAGGAGGCGCATGGCCGTCGTCGCGATCTGTAAAGCTCCGGCCGCGTCTGATGGGAATCTTGAACACCTCAAAATAACCCGGCGAGACGGGCGCAAATCCGCCGCCTCCCTTAAATGGGCCACTGGTGGGAGCGCGCCCCACAATATTGAACGGCAAACCGTAACCGCCCTGGAGCGGCAGACAGCAACTGGCCGTGGCGACGGTCACGCCAGGCAAGCCGCGAAGCCGCTCCAGCCCGTCGCGAACAATTTGCGCCACAGTCGAGGTTTTTTGGAATCGCTGGCCAGTGAACGACATTTTCATGGTGACGACGTTCTTGGTATCGAATCCAGGGTCGACCGCGTATAGCGCGAGAAACGTCCGGATGAGCAACGCCGAACCGGTCAGCAGAATCACCGCCAGGCTCATCTCGGTCACCACGAGAACCGCGCGAGCTTTGTTCTGGCGCAAACCGGTTCCGGAGCGGCCGCTGCTGTCCTTCAAAACCGAATTGAGGTCCGCCCGCGACCCTTGTAGCGCCGGGAAAAGACCGAATAGAATTCCCGTCGCCAGCGATACGGTAAGGGCAAAAAGCAGCAGCCGCCAATCCATCGTCACCGCCACGCCATCTTCGCCCAAGCGCGGCAATCCGGCTGTATTGACTGTGAGCAATGCCCGAATGCCCGTGAAGCCCAGCAACAATCCAAGAACGCCTCCCGCGAGCGATAGAAGCACGCTTTCGGTTAATAGTTGCCGGACCATCCTCGCTCGTCCCGCGCCGATGGCCGCGCGAATCCCGATCTCGCGCCTTCGGCTAGTGGCGCGCACCAACAGCAGGTTCGCTACATTCGCGCAAGCAATGAGCAGCACCAGGCTCACCGCGCCCAGCAGCACCAACAGAACAGGGCGCACATTTTGCACCATTGCTTCCCGAAATGGCGTGACCGTGAAGCCGGCCTTAGGACCGAGCGCCTCCGGAAATTTCGCGCGATATTCGGATGCCGAAGCCCGAAGCCGCGCCTGCGCCTGCTTCAAACTCACGCCCGGTTTCAATCGGCCAAAAACCTGAAAATAATGGCCTTGATCGGTGGTGTTGGGGTCGAACGGGAACGGAAGATATACGTCCGAAGAAGGGCCGAATTCCAACAATGCCGGATTGTCGGCCACGATCCCAATAATGGTGTACGGCTCCCCACCCAACGAAATGGTTTTGCCGAGGATCTGCGCCTCGCCGGCGAAGCGGCGCGTCCAGAAACCCTGGCTGATGAGAGCCACTCGCGGACCGTTCGGAAGATCTTCTGTCCCGGTATAGGCGCGGCCCCGAAGGATCGCTAAGCCCATGCACCGGAAGCCATCCGCCGACATCTGCGCCGATCGCACCTGTTCAGCAATCTCCCCGCCTGTATAGTTCATCACGCCGGTCCGGAAGGCCGTGACTTCCTGAAGCACCTCCGATTGCGCCCGCCAGTGCTCGAATTTTGCCGGCGAAGCGCCCGGCCCGGAGCCGCTCTCGCCCTTGTCCGACACAAACGTGTTCATCAGCATGACGAAGCGATCAGGGTCGGGCACCGGAAGAGGCTTGAGGAGAACGGCGTTGACGACGGAAAATATCGCCGTCGTCGCCCCGATTCCCAGCGCAAGCGCGGCAATTGCGGCGATCGTCAGCCCGGGCGTCTTGAGAAACATTCGGATGGAGTGTTTGATATCGCGGAAAAAGATGTCCACGGCGGGCGCTCCTGGTATTGAGTGTAGTGTTTTTTCTCCCCCGCCGGCGGATTCCTGTACTACTAACCATACAAATCCCCCATGACCCGCGGCCGGTCACCCATGAGGATGAAAATGGGGGTGTCGGGAAGAGATCGGCCGGTAATGATAGTGGTGATAGCTCGTATACAAAACTGGCTGGATTCGCGTGCGGGAATCCCCGAGTGGTGCGTAGGCCCGAGTAGGAAGATCTGGCAT
>DATDGT010000367.1:0-37650 GCA_036521975.1 Bryobacteraceae bacterium | reverse complement strand
TTCAGTAACGGGGTTTGCCCACCAATGTCGAATGGCGGCCTTCGCTCGACCACGCCTGTCAGATCATACGCCATTCCGCTTCCCGTACTCGCGTTTATTTTCTCGCCCGTGGGTGAAGGGGCTCCTTCATGCTGTTTCAGTCGTGCCGACCATAACGGCTGGAGTGAAGGGGCTTTAGCCGCTGCTGCCTCTTGTTTGCGAGATACGTGAAGCAATAACGGAACTCGTCACCTACCGCGGCGAGCCCCAGGGGCGGGCTATGCCCGCGCGCCGCGCCCCAAATTCGCCCCGCCGCGGCCAGAGGCGCCGCACCAATTCTTCCAAAGCGTCTGATAAAAAGCTTGACATTCTCCGCAAGGAATGCTATTTTTGCAGCATGTGCTGGTTTTGCAGCATTGGATCGATACGATGAGACATGAGGCTTCCGACCAGGCTCAAGGAAAACTCAGCCGCCGGGAGCGGCAGATTATGGATATTTTGTTCGAGCGCGGCAGCGCCTCCGCCGCGGAAATCCAAGCCGGTCTTTCCGATCCCCCCAGCTACTCCGCGGTTCGTGCAGCGTTGCGCGTGCTGGAGCGGAAAGGCCACATTCGGCATGAGCTCAAAAAGCTCACTTATGTATGGACGCCGCGCGTGGCTCGCGATCGCGCCCGGCGTATCGCCCTACGGCACCTGGTGCGGACTTTTTTCGAAGGCAACGCGGAGCAGGCCGTCGCCGCTCTTCTATCGGAGTCCGACATGAACCTGGACAATGATGCGCGCGATCGCCTTCGCGCCCTCATCGAAAAAGCGGCAAGCGCGCACAGCGAATGCGTTGTGCGCGTCAAGGAGGACGAACGGCAATGAGCTTTTTGGCGGAGTGTTTCCTGCGAGTGAGCGCCGTGTTAACGGTGGCGTTTATGGCGGTCTTTGCTCTGCGGCGCCGATCTTCCGCGCTACGCCATTTGGTCTGGACAGCCGCATTTGCCGTTTCCGCGCTCACGCCTTTCCTGTTCCCATGGGGACCGGCGCTTCCGCGCTGGCCCGCGAGCGCTTCCGCGCAGCCGCCGCCGACGATAACGACGATAACGATGTCCGCCGTAACACCGCAGCGCGCAAACATTGGCCACCCGTCCCATTCTTCCGCCGCGATTCCCTATGGGTCAATTGCGATCGCCCTTTGGGTCGCGGGCGTGCTCGCATTTGGCATTCGAATGGGGCGTGCCGTCCGGTTGGCCCGAGCCCTGCGGCGTGGCGCCACGCGGCTCGACAAGACGGAGCTTGCTTCCGCCGCCGGGCTTCCGTCGGTGGCTTTAGAACAAATCGATCTCAACGAGAGCGACTCCGCGGCGGCCGCGATGACCATGGGTGTCTGGAAGCCGGTCATCATACTCCCCGCCGCCGATCGCCATGTTTGGGAACCATCGCGGCTTCGAGCCGTGATGCTGCATGAGCTGGCTCATGTCCAGCGGCGCGACTGCCTGACTCAATGGTTGCCCCAAGCGATTTGCGCCCTTCATTGGTTCAATCCCCTGGTTTGGCTGGCCCGCTCTCAGATGCTCTGCGAAAGCGAGCGCGCCTGCGACGACGCCGTCTTGCGAGGCGGCGTGAGCGGTGCCGGTTTTGCTCGCGATCTATTCGAAATTGCTCAATCCGCCGGCTTGAAAGGAGCCGATTCCATGTCTCTTCTCAATATGTCAACCACGGTTGTCACGAAGTTCGAACGCCGCATCGCGCGTCTGCTCGACCCATCCGCCAATCGCGCATCCATGACGCGCGCCGGGGCCATCGTCTCGTTCGCAGTGGCGGCGGCGCTGCTTCTGCCGTTAGCGGGACTGCGAGCGCAGAACGCGGCGCCGCAGGCCGCGGGGGAAGCTGGAACGATTTCGGGAGTCGTTTCCGATCCTACAGGCGCATTCGTTGCAGGGGCCACCATCCATATCACGGGACATTATGGCTCCTGGATCGTGCAGGGAAATCAGACGGGCGCCTGGACCGGCAGCTTTCCTCCGGGAACGTATCAGATCGACGTTTCTGTGCCCGGCTTCACGGCCCGGACGACGACCGTGGACCTGGCGGCTGGCGCTTCCGTCCATCTCCAGCATGCCTTGGCAATCGGCCAAATCGGTGAAAGCATCACCGTCACGGCGCCGGGAACGCCCAAACCCGCGGCGGCGCCTGCGGCCGGCGCGCCCCAACGGCTTCGCATCGGCGGAATGCTGCAGTCGGCGAAGCTGATCAGCAAAACGCCGCCCGTCTATCCCGATTCGCTGCGCCAGCAGGGTGTGGAGGGCACGGTCCTGATTCAGGCGATTATAGGAAAAACGGGAAACGTTCTGAACGCTGCAGTCGTTGGGGGTCAGGCGCCTGCAGGAGGCAGAGGCGCGGCGGCTGGGACTCCGCCGCTACCCGAGTTCGCCGACGCTGCCCTGCAGGCCGTGCGGACATGGCAATACGAGCCGACTCTCCTGAATATGGAGCCCGTCGAAGTGCTGACCACCATCGCCGTCAACTTCCAGTTGCGGTGAATTGACTTGACGCGCATCCGGAGTTTCTTACATTTCGCGCAGTTGGGTTGGGCAAGACGGTGGCACAGGCTTAGCCTGTGACGGGCATAGGTCAGGGCGCCGTCCACAATTCGTAGATCCAGCAGGGCAGACGGCTCGCACCTGGAAATATGGCCTCCGTCAAGACACGGCGGAACTCGGCTCCCTCATATCGGTCGAGCACGGAAAGTAGACGGCGCGGATCTCGCAAAACGTAGACCTCTCCCGGGACGGACGCCACGGCTTTGGGGTCCAACCGGATTCCGGGATAGCGTTTGAAACGATAAAGTCTCCCTCGCACGCGCGCTACGCCGGCGAAGTTTGACCCTCGAGCCAGCAGCCAGGCGTAGAGGTTCGGGTTTCCGCGCCTGAGCGTTCCATAAACAAAAAGATGACGCACCCAGGGGTGCCCCTGTGTTTTCATCAGCTTTGGTCGGCCGCATGCCGAGGCATCTCTTCCAGCCTACATGAGCTTCCTATCAAAGCTCGTCGGTAACCCGTCCATGGCGCGACCTCCCCGGGAGTTCACTCCACCCCCACAGCTCGAACTCCCACATCTTCAATAACATCCCGATTTATTCCGCTATGTTTCCCCTTCTTCTGCGCGATAACTGATCGAGGTTTTTTTAAATGAACTCTCCCAAATCCAACAATCGCGCGGAAATCAACCGCCAAAACGCCGCCCGTTCCAGCGGCCCCGTGACTCCAGAAGGCCGACGCCGGGTATCCCTCAACGCCCTTCGCCACGGCCTTACCGGCCACACCGTCGTTCTCCCCTCGGAAGATCTCGCAGCCTATCAAAAGCACTGCGGCCAGTTCCACACGGAGCTAAAGCCGCAAGGTCTAATCGAATCCAAATGCGTCCAGACCATCGCCGACACCTATTGGCGGCTCGACCGCATCCGCGCTATGGAAAACAACCTCTTCGGCCTCGCGGTTTACGAGCGCACAGGCGAAGCCGTTGTGCGCGGTTCAGACGAGCGCACAGGCGAAGCCGTTGTGCGCGGTTCAGACGAGCGCACAGGCGAAGCCGTTGTGCGCGGTTCAAAAGAAGAAGCCCAGGAAACCGAAACCGAAATGTCCCCCGACCCTCTCATCCATTGCGCTCTCGCCCAAGCCAAAGCCCTCGAGCAGCACAGTGATCTCCTCACCCGCCTCTCTCTTTACGAGCATCGCCTCAACCGCATCCTCGAGAAAGCCAAAACCGAATTAAAACAGCTTCAGAAAGAGCGCGTCGAAGCCCGCGAAAAGGCCCTTATAGCCGCCGGCGAAATCGCTAACCTCAAGGAAGCGCTCCGCCAACCCTGGGACCCTCGCGACGATGGCTTTGAATTTTCGGCTGAAGATTTGGCCGCTTGGCTGCGCCGCGTAGAGCTCAATAATGCTGCCCTAATCTTCCGCATTGAGGGCTGCCTCCCCGCTCCACCCGCCCAGGTGAAACGAAAGTAGTACCAAGTTGCGAAAGTCAGCGTATCATCCAAGGCCGGAAACGGCTCCTTAGTGGTCGCGGCTCGGCTTGACAACCGCTCGCCGGGCGCGATAAAATGCCTACCGAGCGACAGGTTAGGCGCCGCTTACCATTGGAGGTGGTTTCAATGCCCATCGGACGTAGTCTTGGAGCTGCGGCGATTCTTTCCGCCGCGGCGTTTTCCTCGATTTCCGCGGCCGCGGAGCTGGGATCCAGAGAGGTGACGTTTTCTAAAGACGTCGCTCCTATTCTTCAAGAGGAATGTCAGAGTTGCCATCGCGAAGGGCAGATGGCGCCGATGTCGCTGGTGACCTACGAGCAAACCCGCCCCTGGGCCAAAGCCATCAAGACCAGGGTGGTGGCGCGGCAGATGCCCCCGTGGCATCTGGATAAGACCGTCGGAATCCAGCAATTTCAGAACGACATGTCGCTGAGCGACGAACAGATCGCGATCATCGCGCGCTGGGTGGATGAAGGCGCGCCGCAGGGAAACCCCAAGGACATGCCGGCGCCCAAGGAATGGCCCAAGAACGACGGCTGGCAGCTTGCCGCGAAATTCGGACCGCCGGATATCATCCTGAAGTCCGACGATTTCACCATGCCAGCCAAGGGTCAGGACGCCTGGTACAAGCCTCTGACGCCGATACCGCTCACGGAACCGCGCTGGGTGCGAGCCGTTGAGATGCGGCCCGGCACTCCGGCCGGCCGCAAGATCACGCATCACGCGCTGGCTTATCTGCAACAGGAGGAGCCCGGAAGCAACACCGGTCCGCAGACCCAGGGATTGCTGATGGAGTGGGCCGTCAACAAGAACTACGACATCTACCGTCCCGATACCGGCAAGCTTCTGCTGCCCGGCGCTCGCATCTGGTGGGAGATGCACTATCACGCCGTCGGCGAAGAGATTCGCGATCACATCGAACTGGCCGTCTATCTTTACCCGAAGGGACAAGAGCCGAAATATCGGACCTTCTTGACGGCTTTTCCGGCCACTCCCGGCAACGCCGCGGCGGGTTCGCTGGATATTCCGCCGAATTCCATCGCGGAGACCGAAGGCTACACCTCGCTCCGCTCTCCGGCAATTCTCGAGAACTTCCAGCCACACATGCATCTGCGCGGGAAATCCATGCTGCTCGAGGCTTTGCTGCCGGATGGGACTCGGCGCACGCTGAGCTACGTCGATCACTTCAACTTCAATTGGATGACGAATTACATCTATACGGATGACGCGGCTCCGGTGCTGCCCAAGGGCACGCTGATCCATGTCGTGGCGTGGCACGACAACACCACCAACAATAAGAACAATCCCGATCCCAATCAATGGGTGGGATGGGGCGATCGCACGGTCGATGAGATGGCGCACGCATGGGTGAACGTCACCTACATCAGTGACGAGGACTATCAGGCGTGGCTGAAAGCACATCCGCAGGCGGAAGCGGGCGGGCGTGCACGCGGCCCCAATTCCAACTAGAGACGGTAGTAGATAATGAAGCACGCCGCGTTTGCGTTGCTGGTCGCGAGTGGCCGCCTTTGGGCTCAGCAGGAATATCCGATTCAGCCGCCGCACGAGTCAGGACAGAGCGTGACACCGGCCTTCGAGGGCTGGTTCCGCAATCCCGACGGCACAATCAGCATCCTGTGGGGCTATTTCAACCGGAATATGAAACAGGAGCTGGATATTTCCGTGGGAGCGGAAAACCGCATCGAGCCGGGCAGTCCGGATCAGGGCCAGCCCACGCATTTCCTGACACGACGGCAATGGGGTATTTTCACCGTGACTGTCCCAAAGGATTTCGGTTCCCAGAAGCAGACCTGGACCATAATTTCCAATGGGATTACCAATTCGATTCCCGCAAGCCTCGATCCGCTGTGGGAACTTTCCCCCTTTAAGGACGTCAACGGCAACATGCCGCCGTTTGTCGGTTTCGACGCAGCCGGTCCTTTTGTCCAGGGTCCCCGCGGGCCCACCAAATCGCTCGCGGCCAAAATTTCTGAACCGGTGCCATTGCCGTTGTGGGTCGCCGACGACGCCAGCGTGATCCCGGGCTCGACCCGCCCGCGCACTCCGGCAGTGACGCTGACGTGGAGTAAATTTCGCGGGCCGGGCAAGGTGACGTTCTCGAGCGATAAGCCGATGGTCGAAGACGCGGAGTTCACCGCGCCGCCGAAGACGCAGTTCCAGGGCAAAGCGGTAACAACCGCGACATTCAGTGAGGCCGGCGAATACGTATTGCGCGTGATGGCCAACGACTGGTCCGGCGAGGGCGGCCGCGGATTCCAATGCTGCTGGTCGAACGCCGAAGTCAGGGTTTCGGTGAAGTAGGATAAGTTCTGAGCCGCGACCGTAAGGGAGCGGTGCTCCGGGAGGTCTTATGCATTCCAAACGCTCCTCACTAGCGATCGCTGCCGGAATGGCGGCCTTGGCCGCCGCGGCTTGGGCGCAACAGCCCTCGACGAAAAACGGTGAATGGCCGTATTACACGGCCGATCTGAAGGGCAGCAAATATTCCCCGCTCGATCAGATCAACGCCCAAAACTTCAGCAAACTGGAAGTCGCCTGGCGTTATAAGACCGACAATTTAGGCCCGCGGCCGGAGTACAAGCTGGAAGGCACGCCGCTGATGGTCAAGGGCGTCCTGTACACCACGGGAGGCACGCGCCGTTCGGTGGTGGCGCTGGACCCCAAGACCGGCGAAGTGAACTGGGTCTACAGCCTGCGCGAGGGAAACCGAGCGGCCATCGCCCCGCGCCAGTTATCCGGCCGCGGCGTCTCCTACTGGACCGATGGCAAGGGCGATGATCGCGTAGTCTTCGTCACTACCGGCTACCGGCTGATTTCGCTCAACGCCCATACGGGCCAGCCCATCCCAAGTTTCGGGAAGAACGGCATCGTCGATTTGAAGGAGGGCATGGTCACCGGAACCGGGCAACAGATCGATCTCGAGACCGGAGAAGCCGGACTGCATGCCACTCCGCTGGTGGTCAAAGACGTGATCATCGTTGGCTCTTCCTTCAAGGAAGGGATGACGGTGGTGACCCACAGCAACACCAAGGGTCTGGTCCGCGCCTACGACGCCCATACCGGGAAGCTCCTGTGGACCTTCAACACGATTCCACGCCCGGGCGAATTCGGCAACGACACCTGGGAGAACGGCTCGTGGGCCACCAACGGAAATACCGGCGTGTGGACGCAAATGACGGTCGATGAAGATCTCGGCTTGGTGTATCTGCCGGTGGAATCGCCGACCTCGGATTTCTACGGCGGTCATCGTCCCGGCGACAATCTATTTGGCGAAAGCCTGGTCTGCGTGGATCTGAAGACCGGCAAGCGTAAGTGGCATTACCAGGTTGTGCATCATCCGATTTGGGACTACGATCTGTCTTCGGCGCCGATTCTCGCGGATATCAACGTGGGCGGCAGGCTGATCAAAGCCGTGGCGCTGCCGAGCAAGGAGTCGTTCTTATATGTCTTCGATCGCGTCACCGGCCAGCCGGTCTGGCCGATTGAGGAGCGGCCCGTTCCGCAATCCGACGTTCCCGGCGAAAAAACTTCGCCCACGCAGCCGTTTCCCACGAAACCGCCGGCTTACGGGCGTCAATTTCTGAAAATTCCCGACGATTTAATCGATTTTACGCCGGAAATGCGCGCACAAGCGAAAGACTCCGTGGCGCGATACCGAACCGGGCCGATGTTTCTTCCGCCGTCGGTAGGGGATGATAAGATTATCGGATCGCTGACGCTCGGCACGGCTAGCGGCGGCACCAATTGGCCCGGCGCGGGTTACGATCCCGAGACCCATATCGTTTATGCGGAGGCAAATCAATCCGCCCTGTTTCCGATTTCGATGCGCACGCCGCCGGAAGGTTTTTCGGATATTCGGTACGTGATGGGCCGAAACGGCACGGATTTCCGGGTTTCCGAAGGTCCGGGATTTGGCACCGCCGCGGACGCTCCGCAAGCGCAGAGAAGACCGGTTGCCGCTCCCGCGGCTCCGGCCGCGCCCGCGGGCCGCGGAGGCGGTGGTGGCGGCGGCGGAGGAGCATTGACCGTCCAAGGCTTGTCGCTCGTCAAACCGCCCTACGCCGTCATCTCGGCGATCAATCTGGACCGCGGCGATCTCCAGTGGCAGGTCCCCTACGGCGAAACGCCCGACGTGGTCCGCAATCATCCCGCTTTGAAAGGGCTGAACATTACCAACACCGGGCAAGCGGGCAGCGTGGGATTGGTGGTGACCAAGACGCTGGTGATTTTGGGCGACAGCCAGATTACCAGCGTCACGCATCCGCGCGGGGCCATGCTGCGCGCCTACGACAAGGCGACCGGCAAGGAAGTCGGCGCCAAGCTGATGCCCGCGCCGCAAAGCGGCTCGCCGATGACCTACATGGTGGACGGCAAGCAATATATCGTGATAGCGGTGAGCGGCGGCGCCTATTCGGGTGAGTACATTGCATACGCGCTTCCGGAATAGCCGTACGCGCTTCCGGAGTCGGGAGGGCGGGCTTCAGCCCGCGCGAGGCTTGAGCCTCGCTCCAAGTTGCGGGACCAAAGTCCCGCGCGGGCTGAAACCCGCCCTCGTATTACTCTCCGCCGCGTTGCTTCTCGGGCAATCGGGGCGATCCGTCTGGGACGGCGTTTATACTACCGAACAAGCGACGCGCGGCTCGGCGCTCTATTCGAGCCGATGCGCCTCCTGCCACGGCACCGTGCTCACCGGAGGCGAATCCGCTCCCCCGCTTGCCGGCGGCGAATTTCTTTCCAACTGGTACGGCCTGACCGCCGGCGATTTGTTCGACCGGATCCGAATCTCCATGCCTGCCGATCGGCCCGGCAGCCTCAAACGCGATGAGGTGGCAGATATCCTCGCCTTCGTGCTCAGCATGAATCAGTTCCCCGCGGGGAAAACCGATCTGGAGCGGGAAACCGAAGCACTGAAGCAGATTCGTATCGAGCCCAGACCGGAGCAGAAATAGCGCGGGCTACAACCAGCCATTCCGGCCGGCAGGGGGGCCTCCGCCTGTGACCAAGCGTGCGGAGTCCGGCAGTTCCTACGCGGCGTCCTCGGCGGCTACAACCACCCGCTTGCCGAGGATCTCAAGGGCAGCCTGCAGCTCCGGCAGCTCAAACGCAGTGAGATGGCGGATATCCTCGCGTTCGTGCTTGCAGCGGTGGAACATTCCCCCATCAATAAAAAAAATCTATCGACCCGATCTAGATTTGTTGTATACTTCTGGCAGGGAGAAGGCATCATGCCCAACAAACACAAGATTTTACTTGGGATTCTGGCAGTTGCGTTGCTGCTGGCGGCAGGGCCGATAGTAACCAGTGCCTGGGCGAGAGGAGACAACACTCAGCCCGCTTCTACGCCACTTCTTCTCGGTGAAGCAGAAGTGAAGCAGCTAATCTTGCTGCTGGACGAAGACAGAAGTGGCAGGGTTTCCAAGAAGGAGTTCATGAACTTTATGGCTGCCGAGTTCGACCGCCTGGATACGGACAAGAGCGGCGAACTGGACGTTCAGGAACTCAAGGATTCCCAATTGCGTGTGAGCCACTTCACTAGCGTTGTGAAATAGCCGCCCCTGGAACTTTAAACCAGCCCTGCTCGCCAATATCAGCGCTGCTGGCGGGGCCCGCCCGGGCATCGAATGAGCTCCTGATTCCCACCAGCGGAGTCTACCTGGGAATCCAAGCCAACCCCGGCATTTCATCCAACCCGGAAACCGCTACCGCATTTCTCGAAGGCCCCGCGCCCAACGGAATGCCACTTACAAAGGCTCGACTACCCAATCGGGCGCACTGCTGACAGTGGCGGGATCCTCGGCCGTGGCGGCCGCCAGGTGAATACCTTCTCAACTCAAGCGGCACAGCGAAGCCGCGGCTATGGTCGCGCCTCGAACACCATGTTGAACGGCGTCTCGGAGGCCCGCCGGAATCGCGTGAATCCTCCCGCGCGGACCACTTCGCCAAGCTTTGCCTCGCCCGCTTGTGCGCCCAAACCCAGCCCGACTTCCTGGGAAAGAGAAGCGGGCACGCAGACTAGCGTCGACGCCGAGTAATAGATTCGTCCCACCGGATTGAAGTTCGCGGTCAGGTCGTCGTTCGCAAAAGGCTCGACGATCATCCATGTGCCGTCGGGAGCCAAAGCTTGTCTGACGTGGCGCGCGGCGCCCTCAGGATCGCCCATATCGTGCAAGCAATCGAAGACGGCGACAAAATCGTAGTTCGATCCGGGAAAAGATTTGGCCGGCGCTACTTCGAAGCTCACGCGATCCGCGACGCCCGCCGCCTCGGCCCGCTTACGCCCTTGTTCGATCGATGCGGGATGGTAATCGAAACCAACGAAACGCGAATTGGGATATGCCTTCGCCATCAGGATTGTGGACGCGCCGTGGCCGCATCCAACATCGGCGACTCGCGCTCCTGCTCGAAGCTTGTCCTCCACGCCCTCCAACGCGGGGATCCAGTTCGTCGTTAGATTCGCGATGTAGTTGGGCCGGAAAAAGCGCTCGCATCCTTCGAACAGACCTTTTTCATGCTCGTGCCATCCGAATCCTTTGCCCGTCCGGAAAATCTCCGTCAGCTTCTCCTCGTCTTTCATGCACGAGGCCAACATATGATAGGCGCCCGGCAGATGCACTGGCGTATCGTCGAGCGCGAGCGCGAAAGCCTGCTCCGGCGACATGGAATAGGTTCTTGATTCCGGATCGTATTGCAGGTAGTTGCCCGCGCAGTTGGCGTTGAGCCACTCGCGCACGTAACGCTCGGTGGTTCCGGTGCGCGCGGCGAGTTCGGCCGGCGTCACCGGCGTTCCGTCGGCCATTGCCCGATAAAGTCCGAGCCGGTCTCCGATCACAATCAGCACCGCGTGCAGCGCGGCGCCCATATCCTGCACGGCCTGTGACAGCAAAGCGTTGAGCCGTTCCCCGTCGATAGGCCTCGGTTGAGCCTGAGCAGCCATAGTTCACCCCCTCCTAATGAGGCAGGGTTCGATTATATTACAGAACGCCGGTCATCCCAAGCCTAATTCTTCCGCGCGAGCCCTCATCGCCTGGATGCAGAATTCGATGTGGTCGTCCAGGGCGACGCCCAATTCCTGGGCGCCGTGAACGATATCCTCGCGGTCCACCGAGCGGGCGAAGGCTTTGTCCTTGAGCTTCTTCTTCACGCTGGCAACTTCCACTTCGCGAATGCTGCGCGAGGGCTTCACATAGCTCACGGCCGTCAGGAATCCCGCCAATTCGTCGCAAGCGAATAGCGCTTTTTCGAGCGGCGACTCACGCGGCACGCCGCTGTAATTGGCGTGCGAAAGAATCGCGCGGCGGACATGGTCGGGGACTCCTCGCTCGGCCAACAGCGGCTCGCCTTTCATGGGGTGGTCCGGCGCTTCCGGGTGGATCTCGTAATCGAAATCGTGCAACAGCGCCGTAACGGACCACTCTTCGCGGTCCGCGCCGAACTTCTCCGCGTAGGCCGCAACGCACGCCTCCACCGCTAATGCGTGCCGGCGCAAGCTGTCGGATTTCGTGAATTCGCAGAGGATGTTCCAGGCTTGGCCGCGATCCATCATTGGTTTCAGTGTACGCTCAGAGCATGTACGGTCAAAACCATGAGCGATGACACCACAATGCGGCGGATCGAGATCGAGCGGCCCGGCGGCCCGGAGGTTTTGAAAGTTGCTGAAGCGCCGGTTCCCGCTCCTGGCGAAGGCGAGGTTCTGATCAAAGTGCAGGCTGCGGGCGTCAATCGCGCCGACATTTCCCAGCGCATGGGCCTCTATCGGCTGAGTCCCGGAATGCCCACGATTTTGGGATTGGAGGTCGGCGGCACGATCGCCGCCCTGGGACCGGGAGCCAGCCAATGGAAGACCGGCGATCCGGTTTGCGCGCTGCTCACCGGCGGCGGCTACGCCGAATACGCCGTGGCGCCGGCCGTTCAGTGCCTGCCCGTTCCCGCCGGATGGAGCGTGGTGGAAGCTGCCTCCCTGCCGGAGACGTTCTTCACGGTTTGGCTAGATGTATTCGAGTTGGCCGGACTTCAGCCAGGCGAGACGCTGCTGGTACACGGAGGATCGAGCGGCATTGGCGTCACCGCCATTCAACTCGCCCGTGCTTTTGGTTCTCGCGTGTTTGTGACGGCGGGGTCGGAGAACAAGTGCGAAGCTTGCCGCCAGTTGGGCGCGGAAACAGCCATCAACTACCGCACCGGCGACTTCGAAGCGTCCATTCGCGACCTGACCTCGGGCCGCGGCGTGGATGTGATCCTCGACATGGTGGGCGGAAGCTATACGATGCGCAATCTTCGATCGCTTGCGCAGCGCGGCCGGTTGGTCTTCGTTAATTTCATGGAATCGAAGGACGCCAGCGTCGATATCTCGCTAATCGTCGGCAAACAGTTGACGATCACCGGTTCCGGGCTGCGTCCCCAAACGGTGGAGCGGAAAGCGGAGATAGCGCGTCAATTGCGCGAGCGCGTCTGGCCGCTGCTGGAAGCGGGCAAGATCAAGCCGGTGATCGACAGCCTCTACCGCCTGGCCGACGTCGCCGAGGCGCACCGGAGGATGGAATCCAGCGAGCACATCGGCAAGATCGTCCTGCGGATGGGGTAGCCTATCAGCGCCGCTCGTGCTCTTCCCTGGGCCGTTCGCCGCGGCGAGCTGATTCGCGTTCCGCGGGGCTCCGTTCACGCAACTGGTGCTGCTCGACGGGACGCGGAGCCGCGCCTCCGGAACGCGCGGCCGGGGCTAGTCTCCGCACAGCCGGGTAGGGGTGCACGTAGGCGACGTGGTTGACCCAGGTACGCCCCCAGGGAGCGTTGTTGATCACCACGGTGTGCCTTCCCCAATCGAACAGGCTCAGGCCAACGCCCCAGCCCCAGGGCCGGAAAAACGTGCCAATGGTTATGCCGAAGCCGAAATGAATGGCGCCGCCGACCACGAAGCCGGGGCGCGGCGCAAAGAAAACAATCGCCGGATCATACGCCGGCACCACGATGAACGCGGGATTAACGGGCATGATCGTGATGTACGGTCCGGCACTCACCACGATCTGCGGGTTAGTGCGAAGATAGCCGTACCTGCTCGCCAGGGCGCGCTGCCTTTGCACGGCGTCCATGACATCCTGCTGCTGAACCAGAAACGCGTTGCCGAGCTGTTGAGTCCAGCCCATGTCGGAGGCCATCATATCCAGCACGGAAGGGAACGGCAGTAGCGATTGCACGCTGGGATCCCACGGGACTTGATCCCCCTGAATCGCGGCCGCCAGCGCCTGGCCCGTCAGGTAATGATGCTGATCGGCCCATTGGGCCGCGGCGGGGATCTGGTCCGGATACGTCGCCGCCGCTAACACTTGCGCCAGCAACGGATCCGGATACAGGCCGATGCGGGCGACCAATTGATCCAGTTGCGGGGGCGGAAGAGTGGGCGGCGGAGGCGGCGCTTGCGCCAGAGCGGGCCAAATCGTCAGACTGAACAGAAGGGTGGGTACAATTGCTCGGAGTGGTTTCATATAAATCGCGATATTGGTATTTTAGCGCCCCCGCGCGGAGCGGATAGGGCGCTATAATTGGTTCTCCCCCGAAAAGGACTTCCATGGACGAAAAAGAACGCGCCCGGGCTTTAGGCGCCACGCTGAGTCAGATCGAAAAGCAGTTCGGAAAGGGTTCTGTGATCCGGTTGGGGGCGCAACCCGTAGCGCAGGTTCCGGTGATTTCCACCGGGTCGATTTCGATCGATTCCGCGCTCGTCATCGGCGGGTTCCCGCGCGGAAGAATTTCGGAGATTTTTGGACCGGAGTCATCCGGCAAGACCACCATCGCGCTTCAAGTGGTCGCGGAGGCGCAGAAACAGGGAGGCATGGGGGCTTACATCGACGTGGAGCACGCGCTCGACCCGGTTTATGCGGGGAAGCTCGGCGTGGATATCGATAATCTGCTGGTGTCGCAGCCGGATTACGGCGAGCAGGCGCTGGAAATCACCAACGCGCTGATCGCTTCGGGATCCATCGACGTGCTGGTGGTGGATTCCGTGGCGGCGCTGGTGCCCAAAGCCGAATTGGACGGCGAAATGGGCGACAGCTTCATGGGTGTGCATGCGCGGCTGATGTCGCAGGCCATGCGCAAGCTCACCGGTATCGTCTCCAAATCCAATACGTGCCTGATCTTCATCAATCAGATCCGCGAAAAGATCGGCGTGATGTTCGGTAATCCGGAAACCACCACGGGCGGGCGCGCGCTGAAATTCTACTCGAGTATCCGCGCAGAGATTCGCCGCATCAGCTCCATCAAGGACGGCGAAACGGTAACCGGCAATCGCACCAAGGTCAAAATCGTGAAGAACAAGCTCGCGCCGCCGTTCCGCGAGGCTGAGTTCGACATCCTCTACGGCGAGGGCGTTTCCAGGGAGGGTGACCTCGTCGAATTGGGCGCGGCGCAGAACGTGCTGGAAAAGAGCGGCGCCTGGTACAGCTTTAAAGGCGAGCGGATCGGGCAGGGGCGCGACAACGCCAAGCAATTTTTGAAGGACAATCCCGACGTGTCGAAGACTATCGACCTGGAGCTGCGCAAAAAACTGGGACTGATTCGGACCGAACCCGCGCCCCAGACCGGGACTCAACCCGGGCCTCAACCGGTCGCCGCGGCTCGAGGACGGTAATCAAGCCACGCCGTCGCCTTGGGCGGGTGCTGGGATGAATTATCGGCTGTCTCTTCACGCCGAGCGGCAACTCCGGCGCCGGCAGATCGAAAGGCATTGGTTGGAATCCGTGCTCGATACCCCGGAGCAACGGATCGCCCAACCTGGAGGAACGGAGATCTGGCAGTCGCGCTTCGCGGCCGAGGATGGGAAGATGTATTTGCTGAGCCGTAGTGGCCGTCGACAGGGAACCGCACGTGGTCGTGACGGTCTATCGGACCGGCAGCGTTCAGAAATACTGGAGGGCCCAGTGAAGGTGGAAAAGTGAAGGTCGAATACGATCCAGAGGTCGATGTTCTCACCATTCTGCTCAGCGATGCCCTCGTCCAGGAGAGCGACGAGACCAAACCGGGCGTCATCCTCGACTACGATGCCAGCGGAAATATCGTGGGCATCGAAATCCTCGACGCTTCCAAGCGCATGGGCGATCCGATGTCCGTCGAATACGCCATCGCGCATTAGGAGAACGAGGATCATCAAGTCGTGACGGACGATCCCTTTCCCGAGCCGGTGCCGCTGCCCATCGAAGATGTGTTCGATCTGCACACAGTTTCTCCCAAAGAGGTAAAGGCGGTGGTGGAAGAATATTTGATTGAAGCCCATCGCGCGGGTCTCCGGGAACTGCGTATCATTCATGGGCGCGGAATCGGCGTTCAGCGAGAGATTGTACGCGGGGTGCTGGAGCGCTCGGCTTTGGTGGCCGATTTCCGCGATGCACCCGCGGAGGCCGGAGGTTGGGGCGCCACCCTGGTGACTCTGACCCAGTCCGGCCAGTGAGGAAGGCCAAACGGGGGGTGCAGAAAATCCGAAATCCTGGTAACCTGCATAGATTGATGGAGTCTTAGTATGAGTTGGAGTAACCTCATGAAGCCAAGTACTGCATGCCGGAAGACGGCCGCCGCCCTAGGGTTGGCGGCTCTGGGCGCGATGACGGCGCTCGCGGCGGGGGGGGAAGACGGCGGACTGGACGTAGTCAAGGTACGCCCGAATTTCTACATGATCGCCGGGGCCGGCGCGAATGTCGGCGTCCAGATTGGAATCGACGGCGTGGTGCTGGTGGATGCGGGTACGGCCGCCGCGTCGCCCCAAGTCTTGGCGGCGCTCAAGAAGCTGACCGATCTGCCCATCCGCTACATCATCGACACCAGCCCCGCGGCCGACCATGTCGGGGGCAATGGCAATCTTGCCAAATCCGGACTCACTATTTTCACCAACGCGATCGGAAACGGAGGCCTGGCCGGCGCGATGACGAATAACGGCGCGGCCGCGATTCTGGCGCATGAAAGCATTCTACGGGGGATGAGCGCGCCGACAGGCAAGCCAGCCCTGTTTCCCGCCGAAGCGCTGCCCACTGAGGCGTTCTCTCGGAACCGCTGGTACATCCGCATGAACGACGAGCCCATCGAGGTTCTCTATCAACCTGCGGCTCAAAGCGATTCCAATAGTTTCGTGTTTTTCAGGAAATCCGACATAGTTGCCGCCGGCGACGTGCTGGATACCACCCGATTCCCTGCGATCGATATCGCCAAGGGCGGCAGCGTGCAGGGGGAGATCGACGCCCTGAATAAATTGATCGAGCTGGCGATTCCTCCAGGGCCGTTCATTTACGAGGGCATCGGCACCTATGTCATTCCCGGTCACGGGCGGGTCTGCGAACAGATAGACATAGTGGATTATCGCGATATGGTGGTGGAAGTGAGGGACAACGTCGCGGACCTGATCAAGCAAGACAAGTCCCTCGAACAGATCAAAGCTGCGGCTCCGGCCAAGGCGTATGAGACCGAGTACGGCACGCAGCCGGGCGTCACCGATGCCTTTGTCGAGGCCGTCTACAGAAGCCTCATGGCCAAAAAGAAGTGACCGCCAGGGAATAGGAGCACGAGTATGCAATACCGACTTTCAAATTTGGCCGTGCTGATGGTTGCGGCGCTTCCAGCGGCAATTCCTGCGATGGCTCAGCGCGGAGGGCGCGGAGGCGGAGGGCGCGGCGCGGCACAAAATCCGGAAGCCACAGCGCCCGTCGACCTGACTGGTTACTGGGTTTCGATCGTGGACGAGGATTGGCGCTTTCGCATGGTGACGCCCTCTCCCGGCGATTACCAGGGAGTTCCGATGACCCCGGAAGCTCGCAAAGTCGCCGACACCTGGGACCCCGCCAAAGATGAAGCGGCGGGAGAACAATGCAGATCCTACGGCGCGCCGGCGTTGTTGCGCGTGCCCGAGCATCTGCACATCACCTGGCAGGACGACCAAACCTTGAAAATGGAAACGGATGCGGGAACGCAGACGCGCCTGTTCCATTTCGGAGATTGGAAAGCTCCCGCGGGTCCGCCGACGCCGCAAGGAGATTCCGTAGCGGTTTGGGACATTCCGGCGCGCGGCGGGCGGGGCGGTGCAGCGCCGCCCAATCCCAACGCTCCGCCACAGGGAAAGGGATCGCTCAAGGTCACCACCACCCATTTGAAAGCCGGCTACCTGCGGAAGAATGGTGTTCCCTATAGCGAAAACGCGGAGCTTACGGAGTATTACGACATGATCAAGGAACATAACGGCGACGTCATGCTGGTGGTGACCATCGTCACCACGGACCCGCGGTATCTGCGCGAGCCGTTTATTATTACTTCTCATTTCAAGAAACAGGCCGATAACACGGGGTGGAAGCCGTCGCCGTGCTCCGCCCGATGGTAGATGACGAAAGGAATCCCGTATGACACGTAATCCAATCACCCTCCCTTTGGCGGCCCTGCTGTGCGCGGGCTTGCCCGCGCTGGCGCAAGTGGAATTGTCGGGATCGTGGCAATCGAAAAACCACGAAGACGCGCTGGAGCGTGGCGCGGGCCCGAATCCGGTGGACTTTGCCGGCATCCCGTTCAACGATTCCGGCCGCGCCAAGGCTCTCAGTTATTCGCAATCGCAGATCTCCATGCCGGAGCGCATTTGCGCCTTCTATTCTCAGTGGCACATGATGATCGGAACGTTCGGCGTGAAGATCTGGAACGAATCCGATCCGGTGACGGGAAGGACCGTGGCGTGGGTGGTGGCCCCTTGGGAGGATCGCGCGACCATGAGAATCTGGATGGACGGCCGGCCGCATCCCTCCAAGAACGCGCCGCATAGCGAGGAGGGTTTCACCACCGGCGTGTGGGATGGCGATGTGCTCACAGCCACGACCACTCACATGGAGACCGGCTATCTACGGCGCAACGGCGCCATGACCAGCGACCAAGCCACCATGATCACGCATTTCATTCGTCATGGCGAGATGCTGACGCTGGCTTCGCAGATGGACGACCCGATCTATTTGACCGAGCCTTACTACATCACCCGGACCTTCGTGATGACCACGAATCCCATGAATCTGGGCGCTCCGGCGTGCTTGGTTGGCGACGAAGGAGTGGAGGTGGGCCGGGTTCCGCATAATCTGCCGGGGAAGAACCCGTTCCTCAATGAGATGACCAAGCTCTACGGCATACCGCAGGAAGCGGAGATGGGCGGGGCGGAAACGATGTATCCGGCCTACCGCGATAAGATCAAAGACAAATTCGTCATGCCAACGAAGTGTCAGCGGAATTGCGGAGCGCCCGCGGGGCAATAGCATTCCGTGCGGTTGGGTTGGGCAAGATCGTGGCAGAGGCTTCAGCCTGTGAATCGAGCGCTCACCGGAATCCCTGACTCCCCGGTAGTCGTGGTCTTCCGCATTGCGGCTTCTCTGCCCTGTGCTCTCGCCGACGCTGACGACATCCGCAAAGCGGCAGAGAGCCAGCGCTCCGGCGCGAGAAAAAAGCCCCCGGAACCGGGCGGGCAGCGAAGCCCCGTCCCCTGCCGCGCTGGTCGAAATCGTGGTGGCGTTACTGGAACCGCGGGACCCAATCGAAGCGCTGGATGATTTCATCCACGCTGCCTTCTCCCACGACTCTGCCCTGATCGAAGAACACGGCACGAGTGGCCAGAGCGCGCGCTAGCTCGACATGATGGGTCACCAGGAGCTTGGCTTGCGGCAGACGGGCGAGCAGCGCGCCCAAGCTGCGCTGTGCCGGCGGATCTAGAAAAGTGGTCGGCTCGTCCAGCACCAGAATTTCGGGCTGCATGGCCAGCACACCCGCGATCGCGACGCGCCGTTTTTCGCCGGCGCTCAAATGATACGGAGCTTTGTGAACCGTGGCGGCCATTCCTACTTGTTCCAACATGGCCTTAGCGCGTGCGGCGGCTTCCTCCGGCGCAAGGCCCAGGTTCCCAGGCCCGAACGCCACGTCTTCGAGCACCGTGGGCATAAAGAGCTGCTCGTCGGAATCCTGAAATACCAGCCCAACTTTGGCGCGAATCCGGGACACAGTGTCCTTGGCGACGCGCATGCCGCACACCTCCACTAAGCCCTCGCCTTCGAGCAGCCCATTCAAATGCAGGGCGAAGGTGGTCTTGCCGCTGCCATTGGCGCCGAAAAGTGCGACACATTCCCCCTCGTCGAGATGGAAATCGACGCCGTTGAGGGCCAGCGTGCCGTCCGGATATCGATAGCGGAGGCCGCGCACCCGGATCAGCAATCGGGTAGCGGGAGCGGTTTCCACTGGCGGTTCGCCGCTGGCCGCTGGCTGTCTGGAATAACCGCGCGAAAGCATCGCATTATAGACGCCGTCGGCGCGCTCCCAGGACCGCGCGAACAACACGCCGACGGCCCCGGCGGAAGCATGAAATCCCAAAGCGCGGCTCACACCGGCTGGCGAGCGCGACTGCGCCGCCAGACGCATGTGCTGCGCCTGCTCGGAAATCACGAACAGGTAGCGATACAGAAACTGCACCACCAGAGTCAAGACGCGCGGCGCGCGCAGTGATTCGATCGCCGCAAGCAATCGATTCAGAGGAGTAGTCGCGATGAGCAACAGCGCGCCGAGTCCGGAAAGAAAGCTCTTCTCGGCGAGTGCGGCGGCGCGCAGCGGCTGGCCCGACCACCAGGTGATCAAAGCGAAGGTCGCCGAGAACGGCAGCACCAGCGCGGCGCGGCGTGCCAACCGTCCCAGCGGAAGACGGGAAGCCGCCATCGCCGCCAGAATCAGCGCGGCGTAGACTCCAAACGCGAATTGCGCGGAGGAAGGAGTCAGGGAAATCGCGATCAAGAAAACGAGCAGCGCAAGAAGTTTCGCCCGCGCGTCCAGGGAATGCAGCGGGCTTTCCGCGCGGCTCCAACCCTCAACGACGAGATGATGCATGCGCCGCGCTCAGGCGCTCCTTTGACGCGCCAGAAGTCTTCCGGTAATCGCGCATGCGCCATAGATCAAAGCCAAGCCCGTGAGCGCGGCCGCAGCTCGCCGCAGCCACGCCCACTCGAATCCCTTCCATTCATAATCCGCCAAGGGCGCGTGCATCCAGGCCGGCGCGTGAGCGGCGATGCCGAAACTCGCGGCGAGTTTTTCGATCACTTCCGGCGCGGCGGAGCCGGCGAGGATTCCGAAGCTGGTGAGCAACACCGCGGCCAAGGCCACCGCGCCCGCGGTTCGCGAACCGGCGCGGGCGGGCGGGCGTACCCAGCGCGGATTCAGCCGCTCGATCGCGCGCACCGCCGCTAGCGTGATCGCGCCCTCCAGGACTCCGCTCACCGCGAATAATCCCAGCGACAGCCACAGCACGCGCCGCGGCATCGGCACGCCGGAAAACGCAAGCTCCGATAACGCCAAGCAGGCGCTGACCAGCACGCTCAGCAATCCGCTGGTGAAGATGGCGGCGCTCCGCCAATACGTTCCCCAAAAGCGATAGGGAAGATACGCGGCGAGGACTCCCGCCAAGGCCATGTTGATGGCGTTAGCGCCCAGAGCCATGACGCCGCCGTCCTGAAACACCAGCGCTTGCACGGCCAGAATGGCCGTGAGCACGATCGACGCGGCGGCCGGGCCCAGCACCACGGTGAGCAACGCGCCGCCGACCAGATGTCCACTGGTTCCCAACGGAATCGGAAAATTGATCATCTGCGCCGCAAAGACAAAAGCACCCATCACGCCCATCAGAGGGATCTTGCCCTCTTCCGTGTCCTTTTGCGCGCGGCGCGCTATCCAGGCGACGGCGGGCACGCTCAAAACGTCGAGCGTGGCCCACACCGGGGGGCTGAGGAATCCGTCGGGAATATGCATGCGATTCTGCCTGAGCGCTCTTCAGCTATTATGAGACACGGCGTGGGCCGGCTCGCAAAACCGTGACCGCAATTCACCAGGGCCGATGCAATACTGGTGAAACATGTTGAGAAGATGGGGACGGCTGCGGACGGCGATGGCCGCGGCGGCGGTCGCGGCCACGGTGGCAGCGGCCTGGGCGTACTGGGGACGCCAACCTCGGGCCGCGCCGGCTCCGCCAAACACGTATGTGGATGCGGCGATTTGCGGGGATTGTCACGGCGAGATCGCTGCAACCTACCGCAAGACCGGCATGGGCCGGTCGTTCGCCCGAGTACGGCAAACGACGCCGCCCGAAACCGTAACCTTCGGCAAGTCGTTTCATCACGCGGCATCCGGCAGTTATTTCGCCATGATCGAGCGCGGCGGGAAATATTATCAGCGCCGCTGGCAGGTCGGTTTTGACGGAAAAGAAACGAATATCGAAGAAAAATCGGTGGATTTTGTCATCGGGAGCGGCAATCATGCGCGGACTTTTCTCCATTGGACACAACGGAACACGCTGCAAGTGCTGCCGTTGAGCTGGTATTCGGAAAAGGGTGGCTATTGGGACATGAGTCCTGGTTACGACCAACCGGACTATCCGGGGTCCGTGCGTCCGGTGCATTACGAATGCATGTTCTGCCATAACGCCTATCCGAAGATTCCCGAATCCTCCCAGCGCGCGGCCAGCGCGGAAATGACGTTTTCCGAGCCGTTGCCAGAGGGCATCGATTGCCAACGCTGCCACGGACCGGGACAAAGGCACGTCGAACTCGCGTCGGCGGGCGCCGCGGCGGAGCAAGTTCGAGCCGCCATCGTGAACCCCAGCCGCTTGCCACCCGATCGGGAGATGGAAGTGTGCATGCAATGTCACCTGGAGACCACCAGCCTGGACCTCCCGCACTCGATCCGCCGCTTTGACCGGGCCCCATTTTCCTACACACCTAGGGAGCCGCTAAGCAATTTCAGCTTGGAGTTCGATCGCGCCGGCGGAATGCCCAACGGCCGGTTCGAGATCGCGCAAGCCGCCTACAGGCTGCGCGAGTCTCAGTGCTTCTTAAAGAGCCAAGGCAAGCTTCGCTGCACGACTTGTCACAATCCGCACGACATCCCGCGAGGACCGGCGGCAATCGCTCGCTACAACGGCGTCTGCGAAAGCTGCCATGCAAGCATCGTCCAGAGCACCGCCTCAACCGTGCACTCGGCGGCAGCCGATTGCGTAAGTTGCCACATGCCGAAACGCAGAACCGACGACGTAGTGCATGTGGCAATGACAGATCACTGGATTCAGCGGCGCAAACCGGAAGGGGATCCGACAGCGCCGAAGCCGGAGATAGAAGAAAGCACAGAAAACAAATATCAGGGAGAGGTGGTCGCCTACTATCCCGCGCCGCTTAAGGACACCACGGAAGACTCGCTCTACATGGCGGTTGCACAGGTTCGCGATCGGACCAACTTGAGCGCAGGCTTGCCGCGGCTTCAGAGTTTGGTGGATCGATATCGTCCGGCGCGGGTGGACTACTACGCGCAACTGGCGCAGGGCTATCGCGCTTCGGGCGATCCGGCGCGCGCTGTTCCTTTATTTGAAGAGGCCGCCCGGCGCGAGCCTACCGGATACCGGCTGGTCCAGCTCGGTAATGCGCTCATGGAAGCGAAGCAGTTCACGAAAGCCGAGGAGACGTTGCGGCGGGCCGTCGCGCTGTCGCCCGACGAACCCTTGGCGTGGGGCACGCTCGGCTGGGTTCTTTGGCAGGAAGACAAAGGCGCGGAGGCGCGGGCGGATTTGGAAAAGGCCGTGTCGCTGGATGCGGAATTGCCGGAGCTGCACAACAACCTCGCTTCGGTCTTGTGGGGCATGGGCGAGCAGGCGGAGGCCGAACGCCACTTTCGCGAAGCCTTACGGATTCAGCCGGGGGTCGGGGAATGGCGGTTGAATCTGGCGCGAGTGCTCGCGTCGCGCGGCGAGATGGCCGAAGCGAGGTTTCAATTCGCAGAGGCCGTTCGATTGAATCCTAATGTTGCCGAGGCGCGGCTCGATTATGGCCGGCTTTTAGCCGACGGCGGCGATCTGGCAGGTGCGGTGCGCGAGTTGGAATCGGCGGTGCGGTTGCAGCCGAACCTGTGGCGCGCGCAATTCGAGCTGGGGATGGCGCTGGGACGCCGGGGCGATTCGACAGGCGCGATCGAACATTTGAAAATCGCCGTGAGCGGCTCGGATGCCGAGGCCCGCGCGGCCGCGCTTCAAGTGCTGCAGCAGGTAGGAAGATAGCTCACTTCGCGAGCTGGTTCAGAAGTTCTCTCGCACGATCGAATGTGGGATCGAATTCCAGCGCCTTTTGCAAGACAGTGCGTGCTTCCTCCGGGCGTACCCTCCGCAGGAGGGCCTCGGCTAGATTCGCGCGCACCAGGAGCAACGCCGGGCTGATGGCGAGCGCTTGGTCCCAGAAACGGATCGCTTCGTCCAAATCGCCGCGCTGCATCCGATACGCGCCAAGCGCCGCAGCCACGGCCGACTGTGTTTGGTCCTTCCTCCAGGCCTCTTCATACAGAGGGAGCGCGTGCACATCGTCCTTGCGGTCGCGATAGAACTGCGCCAAATACGCGAGCGCTAGGGAATCGGCGCTTCCCCGTCCCGCCGCGTCCTTGAGCGTTTCGAATGCGCGATCAAGGTAGGCGGCGATACCTTCCCTCAAGCCCACCATTGCGTAGGCGAGACCTAAATCACGCGTCGTCGTCTCGTCGCCTCCGAAGGGGACGAGATCGGCATCCTGGCGGGGCGAGCGGTTTGCGCGCGCCCTGGAAGACGACGCAAGCCGAGGGATCGAATGATCGGTGAACACGACATGGTCGACGTCGCTGGGCGGATTGCGTGGCATATGGCAGGCCGTGCAATCGTCGCCGTTAGCCTGCCTCGAGGTCTGCGCAGCGCGGCAATCCTTGCTTTCGTGGCAATTCAAGCACTTGGCCCGGAAATACGCGACCTTCTCCGCGGTGGACGGAACGAAATGCGGATCGTGGCACGAACCGCACCAGAGTTTTTCTCCGCTCGCTCGCTTGCAAGCGCTGGCAGCAAGATCTTCAGCATGGCTCGTCACTTTCATCTGGGTGGCGGCGCCGGACCGCACGAAGGTCGTAAGAACGTTGCTAAGGCGGTCCCCGGGCCTGAAGGACTGATCGTCTTTGCCGGCCTTCGGCACGCGGATTTCGCCGGAAAGATGGCATTGCTCGCAGATGCTGTCCCGTTCAGCGGGCGGAAGCTTCGCCGGATTTATCATCGGTTCGCCGAGAGCGATGTGATCGCTGCCCGGTCCGTGACACCGCTCACACGCCACGCCCTCGCGGAACGGCGGCGAAGCATAAGCGTTTTGCGTGCCGGGAACCCGCTGAACGCCGCTTGCGTGACATTCCAGGCATCCCGGCAGGATAGGTCGCGTCAAATACGGATAATCGGTGGAGGCGAATCCCGGCGAGGGATTCCAGGACGCCGAGTTGCCATAGTAGGTCGGTGGTGCCACGTATAAGAACCCATCGACGTTTAGCGCATAGCTACGCGCATGGGCGCCGCTTCCCACGAAGTATTGCAGTTGACGACGTCCCTGAATCGGAGGACGGCCAGGCGGCCCGGCGCGCTGCTGCGAAAATTCAAAAAAGTAGGCTCCGCCCTCCTGCTCTACACGATACACGAACGAGCCTTGGGAATCGCGAAACTCCGCGCGATCGAAACGCTCCTTCAGCTCTCCGGTTCCCACGCGCCCGCTGCTCCGGGACATCGACGTCGCCATGAAGCCGCGGTAGATGGCGGCGTGGCATGCGGCGCACGCCTGACTTCCCACGAAATCGGCGCCGGAGGCGCAGAGCATAATCGTGAGCGGTAATGCGAGTAGACGAAACAACCCGGTTGAGTATAACACCGGAAGCGCGGCTACCGGCTCAGCCACGGGACCCTGCTGTCGCCACGTTTACGTCGCGAACCCCCGACGCCGCCCGTGGTGGCGCTTAGAAAGTAAACCGGCCGACGAGTTGGCCGGACCGCGGCTGGGCCCCGGCGCCGCCGATTGTAGCGATGGAGCCATAGCCGCTGCTGAGCACGTTGCTGAAGTCAGTGGTCGAATTGTTAGTGTAGCCCGGAGGCGTGGTAATAGTGCCGGTCGTGGGAGCCGAGAGGAAGAGCCGGTTGAAGATATTCTGGAACTCCGCGCGAACCTGCAGATTGTACTTTCCCTCCTTGCCCACGCGGAAGTTCCGGCCGAAACTCATCGATTCGGCCGGCTGTCTTTGCCAACGGTAGTTGCCGTAGAACGGAGCGGAAACGCCCCACTGCCCCGTCGCTGGATTGGCCCATGCGGCCGTATTGAGAACCACCGTAGTCTGCGGATTGAAGCATCCGCAGTTGGGATTAACCAACAGCGGATTCACACCGGGAACATAGTTGTCGAAGTTGGTGCCCGTACGTTCCAACTGGCTCTCGAGCAGATTGGTGGATGCCGCGCTTTCAATCAGAGCACCGTTCTGATAGCGCAGTAGCCAGCCGAGCTGCCAACCCCGGATCACCTGCGATAGCGCTTTCATGCCCTTGCCGTCAGCCGTGAGCCCGGGCGTCGTATAGGCGCCGGAAATGACCACGGCCAGCGGACGGACCAACTGATTGAGCTGTTTGATGTTCGGAAAGTTGTAGACGTCTTCGACGATGGGGACGTACGAAACGAAGGCGTTGTTCTCTGAGCCGAGGCCAAGGTCCGTGGATTTGGCCCACACGAAGGAGGCCTGCGCCGAGAGCCCATGCGAGAAACGCTTGGTGGCTTTGGTCTGAAGAGCGTCATACCACGTTTTGCCGATGAAAGGCCCCAAGTTGGGGCCGGGAACGGCCCCCCATTGCGGCACGGGACGGAGTTGCTGGTTCACCGTTTGATTCGGCGGCATTAGGGGGTAGGCTGGGCCGAAGCCGGCTTGGATCGCCTGCGGAGAGCTAATCAGATCGGTCAATAAAGCGAGGCTCGCCGGATTGTTGCGGCTGAGCCCGTAATGCGCCAGGGTCTGATCGGTCAGACAATTACAAGCCATCTGGTCGAGGGGATCCGCGGGCCAATGGACTCCCCGATTGCCCACATAGGTAGCTTCCACGACGATATCTTTGCTCACTTCACGCTGAATCCCGATGCTCCACTGTGTGGTCCGCGGAGGGATAGCGTGCGGATCGAAGAAATGGGTGGGAGACGAGGGAGGCAAATACCCGCCCGTCAGAATCGGCTGTTTGCCCGGGCTAAAGTTCGGCCACGTGATCGTGGGGAAAGGATTGTTTTCGAAAGCCCCGGTGGCCGGAGCGATCCCATAGCCGAGGGAGTTGTACACATAGTAATCGGCCAAGCCGTATTGTAGGCCGTTCGGGGTCTGAACCACCCCATACGTAATTCCCGCGCCGGCGCGCAGCACCGTCTTCGGGTTAATCTGGTAGGCCGCTCCCAAGCGCGGCCCGAAGGCCCAAGGGTCGTTGTGCGACAGCTCGCAGTTGCAGCGCCCTCCGCCGTAACCTTCGTAGACGACGGCGCCCAAAAGGCCTCCCACCACCGGATTGGGCGTGGTGAAGGAGGCATCCTGCATACGGCCGTGTTCTTCCTTCAAATAGGTCTGGAAATCGTACCGCAAGCCATAATCCAGGGTCAGCTTCCGCGTGATCTTCCAGCTATCCTGCGCGTACAGGCCGATGCTGTGATTGCCCGTCTTCGTCTGGGTGTTCGGACTGATTTGAATATCGTCCGGCACGCCCAACATAAAGCTGGCATAGTTGAACCCGGAGGGATTGGTCAAGTTGAAGGGCTGGAGATTCTGCCAGGGATCGGAGGTTTCCGCGTTGGAAAGGCCAAAGGCTCCATTGGCCCTCCATCCGCTATGCTCGGGAAATCCATCCACTAGAAGTTCACTTCCGTATTTGAAGTTGTGGTTCCCCTTCACCCAGGTCAAATTGACGTTGGCCGTCGACTTCTGCTCCCAGAGGAAGGAAATGAAGGCCGGACCCACGCCTCCGCCGGCCGGGCCCCCATACCCGCCGGTGACGGAGTTCAACATGGATCCGCTGCCGCCAGTCTGCGTGGATGAACCGCCGTCGAAGCCTCCGCCGATCGAGGGAAAGCGGTTGGTCTGGAAATACCCGTGGACGCCGAGAGAAGCTTCGTCGAAACTCGGGTAGTCGTACGGCTGATACTGCTGGATGAAACCAACGCCCACGTGCAGCAGCAGGGTTGGCCTGAGGCTCTGATCGTAATTGACTCGCGTGGTCACGTTCCGGTTGGCGGTGGGTTGGGGGGCGTTGTAAGCCTCCGTAACTCCGTTGGAGCCGGGCGAATTCTCCTCCAGCCGCGAGAAGTACCAGCCGAGCTTTTTCGTCGGGCTGAGGGAGTGATCAAGCTTGAAGGACCAGTTGGTGGTGTGCTGCCAGTTTTGGTAGGCCGGAGCAAGGTAGTTGTTGATAATGCCGGCGAGGTTCGGCTGGGGGAAAAAAGCCTGAATCGCCGTGGCTACCGGATCGAACCTTGAAAGTGGAATCTGCTGGTTGGGGAAAGGACTGCGGACCGTCGATCCATTCACGGTTCGCGTGGTGAGGGGATCGAAAATCTCGCCATAGGATATCGTCTGGCCCGCCGGATCTACCGCCGGCGCGCCCGTTGCCGTGTTCACAATCGCGGGGCTACTGCAAGTGTTGCTTGCGGCGATATAAGTAAAACAACCGGCGGTAGAAAAATTGCCTTGCTGATAGGCAGGCGTAGGCACCGTTTGAAAGCTGTTAGAAACTGTCCTGTTCTCCCGGTATTGCTCGAAATTGAAGAAGAAAAAGCTGCGGTTGGTTCCGTTGTAGACCTTGGGAATACGGATGGGTCCGCCCAGCGTGAATCCCCAATCGTTACGGCGCACCGGATTGCGGATGTGCTGGCCCTCCTTTGCCGAATTCTGCGCACCTGCATCGGTGAACGGCAAACCAGCGTTTAGAGCTTCATTCACGAAATAATCGTAGCCGCTGCCGTGCAACTGATTGGTACCCGCCTTCATGGTGATGTTAAATAAGCCGCCGCCCACCTGGCCGTACTCCGCCGCGAAATTGCTGGTCTGAATCGCTACCTCCTGGATGGCATCGACGCTCGCGCCTTGTTGGAACTGCTGATTCATTTTCCAAACGTTTCCGGTGGCATCCTGGCCTTCGATGCGAATGGCCTCGCTGTTGCTCGGCAGCCCGTTCACCACCATCGCGAAGTCACTGGAAAAATACACGCCCGGAAGCAATTCCACGGACTGCAAGGGGTTCCGGATTTCCCCCAAGCCTCCGATCGAGCTAGCGCCGCCACCCCCTAGGGTGAGCACGGGAAGGTCGTCCACTTCCTTGCTTGTGACCAGATGGCTCAATTCCCCACTCTCCGTCTTGAGCAAGGGCGCCGTCTCGGTTACGGTCACCTGTTCGGTGGCGGAGCCGACTTCGAGAATTACGTCCTTGCGCGTATCGGTCGCGGAAATCACTTGGACGTTCTGCTCGACAAACTTCTTGAATCCGGCGGCCGTCACGGAAATCTCGTACGTGCCAGACGGAACGGCTTGGACGAAGTTTCCTGTGGCGGACGTGCCGCCGCGATAAATAACGCCGGTCTCGTTATTCCTAATTTCAATTTGGGCGGTCGGAACGACGGCGCCGGCGGGATCGGAAATGGTCCCGGTAATGGTGCCTTGATTCGACTGCGCAAACAGGGCCGCAGCCGTCAGAATCGCAAGCGTCGTGAACCTCGAGCACATACACACCTTCTTTCTCTGTAACGCTTTTTACCCGCTCCCGAAGCAGTCTATCGCCCAGGTTCGTGGACGTCAAATGCTTCCGATTGATAGTCGATATCAAGATCCTTGATTCGCCAGACACCAAAATGTGAGGGGACGGCCGCGGACCGGCAGGTGGCCGCAAACGGAGAAGGCTTATCGGGTGAGGCTTTTCAGCCCCGCCGGTAGCGGCGGGGTCGAGCCTGCCGACGGATTACAGAATGTCTTTGCGGTCTCTCTCGTCTTTGCGAGAGCGTCCCGTTCCTCAGAAAGTAAACCGCCCGACGAGCTGACCGGACCGCGGCTGTGCCCCCACGCCGTTGATGGTCGCGATGGAACCGTAGCCGGCGCTGTACACGTTGGCAAAGCCGGTACTGAGGTTGTTGGAAATAACGGCGCCCGTGGTGGTAGCGCCGGTCGCGGGAGCCGAAAGAAAGAGCCGGTTGAAGATATTCTGGAACTCCGCGCGAACCTGGAGGTTATACTTTCCTTCCTTGCCCATGCGGAAATTCCGGCCGAGGCTCGCCGACTCGGCCGGCTGCCTTTGCCAACGGTAGTTGCTGTAGAACGGCGCGGAAGTTCCCCACTGCCCCGTCCCCGGATTGGCCCAGGCGGCGGGATTTAGAACCAGCGTGGTCTGCGGATTGAAGCATCCGCAATTCGGATTCACCAGCAGTCGATTCACTCCCGGAGCGTAGTTGTCGAAGTTGGTCCCCGTCCGTCCCAACTCGCTCTCGAGCTGATTGGTGGACGTCGCGCTTTCAATCATGGCGCCGTT
Source organism: Bryobacteraceae bacterium (assembly GCA_036521975.1). Taxonomy (GTDB): domain Bacteria; phylum Acidobacteriota; class Terriglobia; order Bryobacterales; family Bryobacteraceae; genus Palsa-187. The sequence continues at coordinate 8,263 of DATDGT010000367.1, read as the reverse complement.
CTGATAGCGCAGCAGCCAGCCGAGTTGCCAACCCCGGACCACCTGAGATAGCGCTTTCATGCCCTTACTGTCCGACGCGAACGCGGGGGTCTGGTAGGTGCCGGAAATGATCACGGCCAGCGGCCTGGTCAACTGGTTGAGCTGCTTATTGGTTCCCACGTTGAAGATGTCTTCGAAGATCGGATTGTAGGTAAGGAGGGTGGGGGACTCCGCACCCGTACCAAGATCCGTGGCTTTGGACCAAACGAACGAGGCCTGCGCCAACAAGCCATGAGAGAAACGCTTGGTCACCTTAGTCTGAAGAGAGTCATACCAGGTTTTGCCGAGGAATGGCCCCAGGGTCACGCCGAAGCCCCCCGTCCACTGCGGCACTGGAAGGATTTGCTGGTTCACAGTTTGGTTCGGCGGCATTCCCGGATAAGCCGCGTAGATGCCGTGGGCAGCGGCCTGTTGGTTAATTTGACCGTTGGGTTCGATGAACTGAGTCAACAAAGCCATGTCCGAAGGATTGTTGCGACTGAGCCCGTAATGCGCGAGAATTGGGTCGGTCAGACAATCACAGGCCATCTGGTCAAGTCCGGACGCGGGCCAGTGGACTCCGCGATTGCCTACGTAGTTAGCTTCGACCACGATGTCTTTACTCATTTGGCGTTGTAGGCCGATGCTCCATTGCGTGGTCCGCGGGGGCACAGCGTGCGGGTCGAAGAAATGGGTCGGAGCCGAGGGCGGCAACAGCCCGTTCGTCAGAACTGGTTCTTTGCCCGGACTAAAGTTCGGCCACGTAATATTGGGGTACGGATTTCCGCCTTCCAAACCAAGCGGGAGCGGAGTGTTCCCATAGCCATTGCCGGTGTAAGTGTAGTAATCGGCCAAGCCGTACTGTAGGCCGTTCGGGGTCTGAACCACCCCATACGTAACGCCTGCGCCAGCGCGCAGCACCGTCTTCGTGTTGATCTGATAAGCGGCTCCCAGGCGCGGCCCGAACGCCCAAGGGTCGTTGTGCGACAGTTCGCAATTGCAGCGTCCTCCGCCATAGCCTTCATAGACGACTGCGCCCAAAAGGCCTCCTACTACCGGATTGGGCGTGGTGAAGGAGGCATCCTGCATGCGGCCATGTTCCTCCTTCAAATACGTCTGGAAGTCGTACCGCAGCCCGTAATCCAGGGTCAGCTTTCGCGTAATCTTCCAGCTATCCTCCGCGTACAGCCCGATGCTGTGATTGCCCGTCTTGGTTTGGGTGACGGGACTGAGCTGAAGCCGATCCGGCAGACCCAACAGAAAGCTGGCGTAGTTGAAACCAGTGGGATTGGTATAGTTGAATGGCTGCAGATTTTGCCAGGGATCGCTGGTTTCCGCGTTCTGGATGGAGAAGCTTCCATTGGACCGCCATTCGCTGTGCTCGGGATATCCGTCGACGGTAAGATCACTGCCGTACTTGAAGGAGTGATTCCCTTTAACCCAGGTCAAACTGGTGCTGAAAGTCGGCTTCTCTTCCCAGAGGAAGGAAATAAACTGCGGACCGACACCGCCCCCGTTCGCAAGCCATCCACCGGTATTGGCGTTGCCCAAAGAGCCGCCCGGGAAAGCTCCGCCAATACTGGGGAAGCGGTTGGTGACGAAATATCCGCTCAGACCTAGCGTCGATTGATCGAAGGAGGGATAATCCGTGGGCTGGTACTGCTGGATGTAACCCACGCCGACGTGGAGCAACAGAGTTGGCCGGAGGCTTTGGTCGTAATTCAAGCGCGCCGTAATGTTCCGGCCGTGCCAGGGAGCAGGCGCCGCATAAACGCCCGTGAAGCCGTCGGAATTAGGCGAATTATCCAACAGGCGCGAGAAGTACCAGGAGAGCTTCTTAGTCGGGCTGATCGAGTGATCGAGCTTGAATGAGTAGTTGGTAGTGTGACGATAGTTCGCGTATGTGGGAATAACGTAGTTGTTGATGATCCCGGCTGCGTTCGGCATCGGGAAAAACGCCTGGATGGCGCTGGCCACCGAATCGTACCTGGTGAGCGGGATTTGCTGGTTGGGGAAAGGACTGCGGACCTGCGATCCGTTCACGATCTGGCTGGTGTTGGGATCGAAGACCTCCCCGTAACCCAGCGTCTGGCCCAATGGGTCTGTCGCCGGCGCGCCGTTGAGTGTGACCGCTGGGGTGGAGGCACATGTGTTCGTTGCGGCTATATAGTTGAAACAACCAGATGTGCCAAAATTGCCGCTCCTATAGGCGGCGGTGGGTACAGTGGTGATATTGTTCGAGAACGTCCGGTTCTCCCGGTATTGCTCGAAACTGAAGAAGAAGAAGCTCTTGTTCTCGCCGTTGTACACCTTGGGAATGCGGATCGGCCCGCCTACCGTGAATCCATAATCGTTGCGGCGCACGGCGTTGCGAATGTGCTGGCCCTCCTTGAGCGGGCTCAGCGTGCCGGCATCTGTAAATGGCAAGCCGGCATTCAGAGCTTCGTTCACGAAATAGTCATAGCCGGCGCCGTGGAGCTGATTGGTGCCTGACTTCATGGTGTAGTTAAATAAGCCCCCGCCCACTTGCCCGTATTCCGCCGCGAAATTACTGGTCTGAACCGAAACCTCCTGCACGGCGTCCACGCTCGCGCCCTGGCTGAGCTGCTGTACGGCTTTCCAGATGTTTCCGGTCGCCTCCTGGCCTTCGATGTGGATGGCTTCGCTGTTGCTTGGCAACCCGTTCACCACCATGGCAGTGTCGTTGGTAAAATTCACGCCGGGAAGCAGGGTGACAATCTCAAGCGGGTTGCGAATGTCGCCCAGGCTACTCTCGAAGCTAACGCCGCCGCCCGTTATGGTAAGCACGGGCAGATCATCCGCCTCCTTTGAAGTGACCAGGTGGCTCAATTCTCCGCTCTCGGTTTTGAGCAAGGCCGCCGTCTCGGTTACGGTTACGGCCTCGCTGGCCGCGCCGATTTCGAGCATCACGTCCCTGCGCGTATCCGTCGCGGTGATCACCTGGACGTTTTGCTCGACGAATTTCTTGAAGCCCGCGGCAGTCACCGTGATCTCGTAGGTGCCAGGCGGAACAGCGAGAACGAAATTTCCCGTGGCGGACGTGCCGCCGCGATAGACCACGCCGCTGTCGGTGTTCCTGACCTCAATCTGAGCCGTCGGCACGACGGCGCCCGCGGGATCGGAAATAGCTCCGGTAATCGTACCTTGGTTGGACTGCGCAAACAGGGCCGCAGCCGTCAGAATCGCAAGCGTCGTGACCTTCGACATAATACCTTCCCCTTCTCTGTAAGGATTTTTACCCCTTGTAAGGCTTCTTACCCGTTCGAAGTAGTCTATCGCTCAGGCTCGTGGACGTCAATCGGCTTCCGATTGATAGTCGATATCAAGATCCTTGATACGGCATGCAGGTTAATGTGAGGGACGGCCGCGATCCGGCAGATGGTCGTAAACGGAGAAGGCTTATCAGAGGCCGGAGCCCGGCGGACATCGGACCCCAATCAGAAGGTAAACCGCTCGACGACCATTCTCCATCGGCTCAAGAGATTGGACGCACGCTCCCGCGGCACGGGAAGCCCGCCGGCATCTTCATCGGGTTCGAGTCCGAGGACGACTGGTTCAATTACCGCCTGCAAAGCGATCCGCGGTTTCTCCGCCGGATTCAAGCGGCCCGGCGCAGCTTGAGGCGCAGCCTGGGAACGAAGCTCGAAGACCTCGACGTCGCATAGCGTCGAGACCGTCCCCAGAGTAGCTCGCAAAGAGCGGCTCGCAAAAGGCGCGCAACCGACGCAAGGGATTTCTTTGCGATCTCTGCGAGCTTTGCGAGAGAGCTTCGTGCTTTCAGAAAGTAAACCGCCCCACGAGCTGCCCGGAGCGCGGCTGCGCGCCGGCGCCGTTGAGGGTAGCGAGGTAGCCATAACCGCCGCTCAACACATTGGCATTGTCGGTGGTCGCGTTGTTGGTATAAGCCGGAGCCGTGGTAGTCGTGCCGGTCGTGGGCTGCGAGAGGAAGAGCCGGTTGAAGACGTTCTGGAACTCAGCGCGAACCTGGAGATTATACCTTCCTTCCTTGCCCACGCGGAAGTTCCGGCCGAAACTCATATTCTCCGCCGGCTGCCGCTGCCAGCGGTAGTTATTGTAGAACGGAGCGGAACTCCCCCACTGCCCCGGTCCTGGATCGCTCCAGGCGGCGGTATTGAGAACGAGCTGGGTCTGAGGATTGAAGCAACCGCAGTTCGGATTGAACAGCAGCGGATTCACGCCCGGAACACGGTTGTCATTGTCGGAAGGAGCGCCGTTGAAACCACCCTGCCGTAGCAAGTCGTTCTCGAGCTGATTGGCGGATGACGCGGTCTGAATCAGAGCGCCGTTCTGATAGCGCAGCAGCCAGCCGAGCTGCCAGCCCCGCACTACCTGGGAGAGCGCCTTCATTCCCTTGCTATTCGCCTGAAGACCGGGCGTCGTGTAGGAGCCGGAAATGACCAGGGCCAGCGGTCTGGTCAACTGGTTGAGCTGCTTGTTGGCCCCCAAGTTGTAAATGTCTTCGATGACCGGATTGTAGGTAAGGAAGATGGGCGCTTCGGAGCCCGCGCCAAGGTCCGTGGCTTTGGACCAGACAAACGAGGCCTGCGCCGAGAGGCCATGAGAGAACCGCTTGGTGACCTTGGTCTGCAGCGAGTCATACCATGTTTTGCCCATGGGAGGTCCCAGGAATGAGGTCGGACCACCAGTCGCCCACTGCGGCACCGGACGGAGTTGCTGGTTGACCGTTTCATTCGGCGGCATTCCCGGGTAGGCTGGCCCGAATCCGGCTTGAATCGCTTGCGGAGAGCTTATCAGGTCGGTGAGCAAAGCGAGACTCGCCGGATTGGTGCGGCTAAGGCCGTAATGCACCAGAGTCTGGTCGGTCAGACAGTTACATTGGTACTCGTCGAGGCCTTCCGCGGACCACCAGACTCCCCGATTGCCCACATACGAGGCTTCCACGACGATGCTTCTTTGCAATTCGCGCTGCACGCCGATGCTCCATTGGAAGGTCCGCGGCGGCCTGGCGCTCGAATTGAAGATTGTGTTCGGAGACGACGGCGGCAACAGCCCGTCGGTCAATATCGGCAATTTGCCCGGATTATAGTTCGGCCACGTTACAGTGGGGAAGGGATTGTTTTCGAAAGCGCTGGTGGCCGGAGGGATCCCATATCCGAGGGCGTTGAAGGTATAGTAATCGGCCAAGCTGTATTGCAGGCCGCTCGGGGATTGAACGATGCCATAGGTAAGGCCCGCGCCGCCGCGCAGCACAGTCTTCGAGTTGATCTGGTAGGCCGCTCCCAGGCGCGGGGCGAAGGCCCAGGGGTAATTGTGGGAGATCTGGCATTTGCAGGTGGCTCCGTAGATGACCGCGCCGTCAAGACCTCCTACAGTCGGATCCGGCGTCGAAAAAGAGGCAATCGGCATGCGGCCGTGTTCTTCCGTCAAATAGGTCTGGAAGTCGTAGCGCAAGCCGTAATCCAGCGTGAATTTCCGCGTCACCTTCCAGCTATCCTGCGCGTACAGCCCGATGCTGTGCTGGCCCGTCTTTGTCTGGGTGTTCGGACTAATCTCCACATCGTCCGGCAGGCCCAACAAGAAACTGGCGTAAGGGAACCCCGAGGGGTTGGCGAAGCTAAAAGGCTGCAGATTCTGCCAGGGATCGGCGGTTTCCGCGGCGTTAATGCCAAAGGCTCCATTGGCCCGCCATCCGCTGTGCTCGGGATATCCATCGACAATTAATTCCGAGCCATATTTGAAGGTGTGATTCCCCTTAACCCAAGTTAAATTAGCGTTGGCGGTCGACTTCTCTTCCCATAGGAACGCAATGAAGGCCGGACCCACGCCTCCGCCGGCCGGGCCCCCATACCCGCCAGTGAAGATGTTCTCCAGGCCGAAGGAGAGTCCGCCGTTCTCCGGGGAGCCGGCGCCGTCGAAGAATCCGCCAATCGACGGGAAGCGGTTGTTTTGGAAATACCCGTTCATGCCTATGGAGGACTCATTGAAACTCGGATAGTCTGTCGGCTGATACTGCTGAATGTAGCCGACGCCTAGGTGCAGCAGCAGGGTTGGCGTAATGCTCTGGTCGTAATTCACGCGAGTGGTTATGTTCCGCAGAGCGACGGGCGCCGGCGCGTTGTAAGCCTGTGCGACGCCGTCGGCATTAGGCGAATTGTTTTCCAGCCGCGAGAAGTACCATCCAAGCTTGATGGTCGGGCTGATAGAGTGGTCCAGCTTGAAGGACCAGTTGGTATCGTGCAACCAGTTTTGGTAGGCCGGCTGAAGGTAGTTGTTGATCGCGCCGGATAGGTTCGGCAACGGGAAAAAGTTCTGAATCGCAAGGGCCACCGGATCGAACCTGGTGGCGGGAATCTGCTGGTTGGGGAAAGGACTGCGGACCACTGACCCGTTTACGGTCTGGTTCGTGTTGGGATCGAAGATCTCCCCATAGGCTACCGTCTGGCCCGCCGGGTCTACCGCCGCCGCGCCCGTTGCCGTGTTAGTGATAGGTACGGGAAAGATGGATGTGGCGAAATTGCCGCCTCTATATGCCTGCGTAGGCACGGTTTGAAGGCTGTTGGAAGTGGTCACGTTCTGCCGGAATTGCTCGAAATTGAAGAAGAAGAAGCTCTTGTTCTGGCCGTTGTACACCTTGGGAATGCGGATCGGCCCGCCCACCGTCCATCCATAATCGTTCTGGCGCTTTGCGTTGCGGATGTGCTGGCCCGCTTTGGCCGGGTCTTGCGTGCCCTCATCGGTGAACGGCAAGCCCGCGTTTAAGAATTCATTGACGAAATAGTCGTAGCCGCTGCCGTGATACTGGTTGGTGCCCGACTTCATTGTGTAGTTGATAAAGCCGCCGCCTACCTGACCGTACTCCGGCGCATAATTACTGGTCTGGACCGAAACCTCCTGGATGGCGTCGACGCCCGCGCCCTGGCTGTATGACTGGATGGTTTTCCAGATGTTTCCGGTGGCGTCCTGGCCTTCGATACGAATCGCCTCGCTGTTGCTTGGCAACCCGTTCACGACGATTGCATCGTCATTGGAAAAAGTCACGCCGGGAAGCAGTTCCATGGACTGCATGGGGTTCCGGAGTTCGCCCATCCCCGCTACCGCGCCCCCTACCACGCCCCCGCCCGTGAGGGTCAGAACCGGGAGGTCGTCCACATCCGCGATTGTGACCAGATGGCTGACTTCGCCGCTCTCGGTCTTGAGCAGCGGAGCCTGTTCGGTGACCGTCACTGTTTCAGTTGCCGCGCCGACTTCGAGCCTCACGTCTTTGCGTGTATCGCCGGCGGAAACCACTTGCACATTCTGCTCGACAAACTTCTTGAATCCAGCGGCATTCACCGTGATCTCGTAGGTGCCCGTCGGCACCGGGAGAACGTAGTTTCCCGTGGCGGACGTGCCGCCGCGGTAGATGACGCCCGTGCCGCTGTTCTTGACTTCAATTTGAGCCGTGGGAACTACCGCTCCCGCGGGATCGGAAATCGTTCCGGTAATCGTACCTTGGTTCGCCTGCGCAAACAGAGCGGGAGCCGTTACAAACAAAAGGGTTGTAAAACGCCGGCACATGATAGACTCTTCTCCTCAAACGCCATGGACTAGGATTGCATGGCGCCTTTGCTTCCCCTTTTTGTGAAGCGTGCGTAACTGACCCCAATTTATCCTTTACAGGATCTGAGTTAGTGTATTACAGACGTTCAAGGTCGTCAAGAGGTGTACCACACAATCGCGCGCAATTAGTACCCATTATCATTGCTTATCACGGCCGGCGCGGTTAGACGGCGATTAGACGCGATTGATTCTGAGCCGCGACGCGAGGAAGTTGTCAAAAGCTAACCCGAACACCACACTAGATTGACTCCCCTGCCTAAAATGTAAGAGAACAAGGAGGAGCTCAATAACGGTGGGACATAAGCCAACTGACCACCCCAAACCTGGCCGAACAGCATAGCCACGAACTGTCCCAACTCATCTGAGGCCGCACGATTTTTCAAATGCTACGAGCGGCCTCGACCTTGTTCCATCCGCGTTTCACGCGGGGGCCGTTGCTGAACGCTGATCGCTGAAAGCTGAAAGCTCTAAATGTTATTGAACTGGAATCGCGTGAGAATCACCCCTCCGTGCCAATATTGATGAGACAGTTCTCCTGGTCCTAATTACTGAGCAGGGCGAGAACAGGAATCAATGTGAAGAAGAACGGAATATCTTCGGCTTCTCCCACGGTCTTGCCTGCCGCTGAACGTAGGGAGGACGA
>DATDGT010000366.1:0-5009 GCA_036521975.1 Bryobacteraceae bacterium | reverse complement strand
GTGCACAAAAAGATATTCGCTGACCTTCGGACTTGGAACGTCGTTCCCTAGGGGAATAGCCCTACGCCGATATTTGTCGTTATACCTTGTGCCTCGCCAAATCATTCATTTTGTGGGTGTACGACGATTTGGCGAGGCACAGCATAAAGCCGAAGATATCGTCCCGGTCTTCTATGGCTCGGCGTTCGCTCTTTGGCGACCTCTGGCAGCCCTTACACACATGAATTCTGTGCCCCTGCCTGGAAACTGCTCGTTGCCCGCTCGCGCTCACAGATCCTGCAATAGTGTCCCATTCGAGTTCCTTTCGAGCCTGAGGATAATAAAACCGGGCCGATGTGAAAGGATCGCCTCGCGCCCGGCGGGCACTTAGCTCGGCAGTATTTTGACGTCGAACAGCCGAGTCTTCAACCCCGCCATCTACCGTGGGCAACTCGGCATAGGCGGCCCGGTCCGGGTCGCTTATCGGGACAGCCGCTCGCGCCTTGAGGATCGGCCCTTCTGAGCCGATATCGAGACCGCAAAGTCACTCGGCTCGAGCCGGTAGGTGACCCTCGGTATTCCGAACGAGCGAAAAACGGCGTGGCGTACTGTAGAACGAAGTCGCTCAACTCCACGATGGTCGGATGGTCGGCAACCAATGCGTGTGCAGGAGAGCGGATGAGTGAGACTCAGTGGCCGGAGTTCGCCGTGAGCGTTTCTAGCGTGGCGGACTCTTGGGGCGGACTCAGAGAAACGACGGCTCGGGATCCCTTTTCGGCGGTCCAGTAATCGCCGGTATGACGAAGCTCCTCAGCCTTATCGCCGATGCGCACCACAACGTCACCAGCGACCACGTGAAAAATGGTGAAGGCCTCGACGGGAATGGTCGCACTCTCCCTGACGTTTGTGAGGTACCACTGCTTCAGCTCAACGTGCAGTGAGACCTTGCCGCCTTTCGGAGTATGGAGCGAAACTGTGTCGGAGAGCTTTGTCGTGACCTCGAGACCGCCGGCGGGCTCTTCCTTGGCTGCCTTCTTCTGGTCTTGCGCCGCAGCCACGTAGAGACCCGCGCACAGAAGCAGCAGCGAGCTCGAGGCGATGGCCAGTGTGAACGGCCGATGTTTTCTCGGCAACATTCGCAAGACCTCCTACTGCGGCCACAACGCGTAGACGTGGCCACCCTGTGTGCTCACGAACAACTTGCCGTAGGCGATGGCCGGCTCCATTCGCAGCCCGACCGGACCTCCACCGCTCGTGCCATCCGGCAAGGCCAAATCAACCAACTGGGCCGGCACGAATGCGACTTGAGCACCTCCGGCAATGCAAAAGGCCGGCCACGTCGGGCCTACGCTCGCCGGGTTGATCCAATCGTAGGTACACACAATCCCCTGGGGTATCGCAATCAAGGGATCGGCAAAAGCCACAAGATGTCCCTGACTCGTCGTCACGTAGACGATGCCACCAGTCACAGAAGGCGCGCCGATGTTGTATCCATGGCCGGGAGCGGTGTCCGGAACGTCCACGACCCACCTAACCCGAAAGGCGTCTGGAGCGGTGGCGTTAAAAGAGTAGAGCTTCGTATACCCCGCCGTCGGTCCCTGGGAAGGGCCCATCACGAGGTCCCATCCGCCCGCCATGGTGATAAAGGTATCGCCCCATACAGCTCCCGGCACCTTGTAATGATAGTCGTTATGCAGGGTATTGGGGGGTGAAGGCGCAAAGGTACAGCTCGGCTCGCTCGTGGGCGGATATTGCCACAGGCACTTCCCGGTCGAAGCCTCGACGCCGTAGGCCCAACCGTCTTTCTGAACGGAGAGAATCTGCTCTCCGCTGCTCGAATACATCACGGCCGCTCCAGCAGACCAGTCCGGATCGTCGTCCTGCGCATACGGCACGGGCTGAAACTGCCAGGCTGCGGAGCCGGTATTCGGATCCACTCGCATCATGCTCAGCCCGCGATTGACGGCCGGCTCGGGCTCAGGCGGAAATCGCGTGTTGCCGGTGGTGAAGTACAGGCCCTGGCCATCGGTTGCCGGACCGTTCCAGACGCCCCCTCCGCGGTTGCCGGCCGTAACGGAGAAGTAGGAAAACCCCGGAACGAGCTTTCCGGTAGCCTCGTCAACCGCGGCGACCCTGCCGTTCTGAATGGGATCATCTCCGCTGTCCGAGATTCCCACGTACACCTTGCCTCCATAGGCGAGCGGCGAGGAATAAGCGATTCGCTCGTGGAGCTCGGTGTAGTAAGGGGAGGAGAGAATCGTCGAGTAAGCCGTCGTACAGCCGTTCACCGTCGCGACCACGTCGCTCTTCCAGATGAGCGCTCCCGAAGCTGCGTTCACGGCGTACAGCACGGCACTGCCGAGCGCCGGCGAAGCTGCCGGATCCGGCGCTCCAAAAATTACCGCGTCCTGCCCGCCAATCTCGGCAAACGTTGCGCTGGATTTGATTCCGTAGTTGCCAAATGCTGTTGGGCATGGGCTCGTTAGAAGCAAGGAGCCGGTCGAGGGGAATCTCCAGCGGAGTGTCCCCGTCTTTTCGTCGATGGCGTAGAAAACGCCCTGCAAGCTCCCGACAAAGACGGTGTGGTCGAAGACGACAGGTGAGCCCTGAAACTTTGTTCCTGGATCCGGAGGCGTGAACGTCCAGCCGACCTTCAGATGAGGTACGGCGTCGGGATCGGACAGCTTCGAAGCAAGGATTTGCTGGCCCATTCGTCCGGTCTCGGCACGGTAGTTCGGCCACGCCGCCTGACAGCCGGCGACTGTCGCACTGGCAATCAGAAGAAACGCACACAGCTGAGGCTCGCGTCGCACGTTATTTGGCCTCGAACAGGTAGATTCGCACTGCCAGGGGATAAGCCGCGTCGTTCCCGAACTTGAGCACCTGGGCGGCAGGCACCAGTTTTACGTCACCGGGTACCAGTCGTTCCTTTTCTTCTTTCTCGCCAACTGCGAGACTGCCCTGGCCGCCGGATACCTCGACGATGGCTGGGCCGGGTAGAGCCGCGATTCTGCTTTCGACATGCGGTGGCAGAATAAATTCACGAATCTCGATCTGCGAGTTGGCTGGCGCCGGAGTCTCGAACTCCACCCGCGACAACACATTTCCCTCCTGCAACTGGAACGGATGTTCGGGAAGTTTGCCAGCAAACTTCAGCTCATTTGATGGAGCGGGAAGAGGTCCGCGGGCGACGACAGCATTTCGGCGGGCATAGCGGTAACCGCTATAGGCAAGAACTCCCAGAAGCACCACGACAACAACGATGAGTAGGCGGCGCATCGCCAAGTCCGGGGACTATTTGACGAGGGACGTTATCACTGGGCAGTATTATTGTCAATCTAAATAGCAGAAGAAATAGCGGAAGAGAATGAGACTACTTCGCGGACGTCTGATTGCGCCCCGGGGAAATCGTGCTCTTGTGGCCGCAATCGTTCGCAGCCGGGTAAACACGATTCTCTCTGGAAGGCAACCTCTGCGGCGCCGTCGGCCTGAACGACGCTGTGAAACCTCGACTCCTCGGACACGCGTAAAAGCGCGAGTTCGAGCTGGACTTTGAGCACGTCCATAGGCTGCTGTTGCAATAGGGCTCTTTCAAACCGAATACCGACACCGAGTGTGACTAGTTTGGCTGTTATAAATTTGGATACGTACGTGAGAACGTAATGGAGTTGCTCAATTTACGTACAGGTTACGGACAACTAAGAGAGGGAAAATAAGGACCCCTGTCCCGTAAGCGACGCCAAATAAAGCGTTGATGGGATGTAACGACTTGGTTCGGGACCAGGAGGTCGATGGTTCAAATCCATTCGCCCCGACCACTTTCATCCCTTAGCCTTCAACACGTTTACGCTACCTTTGCTTCTGCAATGCTCACTACAGTTAATGGATCTCAGGACGGCCGCGCAATACATAGCAAGAGGTGCTTGAAAACGCGAGGATTGGTGCCAGGGCGAACTTCTCCCGTTATGCTGTTAATTAGTCACCAAAATCAGTTAACGTCCCGTCAAAGAAGTCCAGGACACGCCACTAAGATTTCGCAAGCTTTTGAGCGATGCCCTGGCTGCTAATCTTTCCGCCTACTCCAAACTGAAGAGATCGCAATTGCAGCAAGAGTGAACGAAGGAGTAGTCCATGAAAAGAGCCTCTACGATGGGCGTGGGCAACAGCGTGTTCGCGGTTTGACTACCAGACTTCCCGTTCACTCGTGGAACCGATTGAGGTGCGCGCCTAGAAATTGCAGAGATGGTCCGCTTAATTGCCTACGAGCTTAAGTCCGATGATACCGGCCAATATCAACGCAACACACACCAGTCGTGAGATTCCCGCAGAATCTCCAAACAGAAGGATACCCAACACGACGGTCCCAACAGCGCCGATGCCGGTCCACACGGCATAGGCGGTTCCGACCGGCAGGGTTCTCATGGCTATGCCCAGCAGGGTCACGCTCGCGGCCATAGCCGCCAGTGTCCCTACCGTCGGCCAGAGTTCAGAAAAGCCTTTTGTATATTTTAGTCCGACCGCCCAACCGATCTCTAAGAGCCCGGCCAAAAAAAGTAAGAGCCACGGCATACGAGCCTCTCCTTTCCAATCCTGAATCGACATCATCACATAGATTCGGCCGCGCGCTCCCGAGAATTCCCGGGCCTGACACATGGGCCACCGATGCTCTTTTCAGGAACCTTGCGCTCCAAGGATGGCTGAAGAAGATTATCAATAGTTGGGTTTCTCGTACGATTCCTGGCCTGCAGGCCTCCCGCCGCAGCCACTAACTGATGAAATTTACCATGCCGTTTGCGAGCTCGTACATGGCGCCAGTGATCTGGATGGACCCTTTTTTTTCCAGGTCCGCCAACACGGAACTGCGCTGCCGAATCGTCTCGAGTCCTAACTTAACATTCGTTCGTGCTACCGCGTCGACGTAAGCCGGATTCTTGCTCGACCTCTCCCCGTCAAACTTGGTTTCCGGAATGGCCGGTTTGATCTTTGCCAGCAATCCCGTGAGGTTTCCTAATACCACGTCATCGATTGCT
>DATDGT010000365.1:0-4078 GCA_036521975.1 Bryobacteraceae bacterium | reverse complement strand
GTTCGGGCACCGGGGACGGAATCGAATTATTCCCCAAGCAGGACTTGGTTGAGGACGGCCAGTTCGGGAACGCGATACGAGGACCCTTGGGCATCCATCGCGCGGCGAACCGGCGCTACTGGTTTTACGGGGCGACTTATGCACTCGAAGCACAGATGGAGTATCTTCGGAACCTGCGCCGCGTCACAGAGGAGCAGATGCGGGAGTTGATTGCAACAGTACCGGACGATCCGCCTCCGCCCGCAGCCGCTCGGTGCCACAACTCGGTGAAGCTGGATCGACCCCATTTCGCGATCTTGGACTACATCGGAACCAGGCGTCGAGTGGGCCGCAACTGGGTTGCCCGCTGCCCATCATGCGCATCCGAAGGCCGAGATCGCAGTAAAGATAACTTGGCCATTTCGGTCGAGGAGCCTTGGAAGTACATCTGCTGGGCAGGCTGCACAAAGGAGCAGATCCGCGCTGCGCTCGGCGCGCCGATTCCCATCGCGCGCCGCTGAGGATGGATGAATGACGAAAGCTCCGGCTCGTTTGGTTCTACCGAAGGCCGTCATGCGACGGCTCGAATCCGCGGGAGTGTACTGCCAGACGTGGGTCACGGTGGAAAAGCAGGCCCGCGCCGGTCGATGGGTGTTGCGTGGCGTAGAAAGCGGCGGAAGCAACAGAGAAGCGGGGCGGTACATTTCGTTCTTCTCGCCGGAAGGCGGGCGACTAAGCTGGCTCCAGCGGCTGGATCGAATCGGCTTCAATGGCGTTCATGCGGTCGTGGTCGCTCCCGAGTTGCTGAGCGTGGAGATGGCGAGGATCGAGCAGACATATCAACTGCTGATCGCGCGGCATCGGATCAGAGTTTGCGACGCACGGAAACCATCCATCGAATCAGTGGTCGTGCTCCGCGGCATCGACGGGCAATTACCGCACGAACTTCTTAAGCAGGGATTGGCGCCGGAATTCTTCACCCGCGCCGGCGAAGTGAAGCCGATACCGGAGGATTTGGTCGAGGCCGTCAAGGCCGTTACGGCCGGAGTTTCTTGCGTGAACTGTCGGCATTGCCACGGGCTGATCGAGAGGACTACATGAAAGCGCTTGGACTGAAGATTTGCTTGTTCTTGTTCCTCACGGCGCTCTTCTCCGGCCGGATGAACCCATTAGGGACGCTAACGGGCGCCCTCACGGGGACGATTCTCTTGTGGCCGCTCTACCGACGAGTGCTACCACCGCAATTCCGTCGTAAGACACCCGCTCGCGAAGTACTGGCGAACGAAGATCCAGTTCGAACAGCTGTTGATTAGCCTGTTTTAGCCAGAACTCAGGCCGAGACAATCAGCCGGGACGCATTTTAATCACAGGATTGGTACCTGGGAGGCGTGCCCGACCCATGCGACGCTACACCCCTGCGAGTGTGGCCTTCCGGCGCGCATGGCATGATCGCCGCCGCCTCATATCTCGGAGGGCCAAGTGAGTCAGATCAAACGCAGCGCCGTTGAGCGCGTCCGGACAGGCTCTGCAACAAGCGAACAGTCAAGCCAGAAGTATTGGCTGAAAAGGAGGACGGATATGAGTTACGGACGGGTGTTCCGATATCGGGGCCGCAGGCTGCCGAGCGGCTGCATCATTGAACGTAAAGACGAAAGTATTCCGGGCCGCGGACGTTGGTCAAGACTGTCACCGCTCAAAAGCCTGAAACTGCGCAATCATAGCCCGGACGGATTCGAATGGGGCTACGGTGGGAGCGGACCGGCCCAAACCGCACTCGCGTTGCTGTTGGACTATACGCGGGATCGCGGCTTTGCGCTAAAGCTCTATCAGGATTTCAAATTCAAGGTTGTCGCCGGGCTCGCCGAAGAATGGGAGCTTACAGGCGATCAGATTTCGGAGGCGATCACCCGCATTCGCGAGGAGAAGATCAGCCGACACTAGGTGCGGTCCAGGGGGACGAGCATGACCGTAAGTACGAAGAGCGTCTTAGGAGGTTGCACGACATCGGGTATATCGGTCGCCGGGACATGGACGGTGAAGACGGCGAGGAACACGTAATTCTCGGCGCGCGCATAATGGGAGCGCTTTTCGGACCCATCTGGGCGGACGAATGCTACCCGCATTCACGCTATTGGTCCCGGCGGATGGGATTGCCCGTTAGCAGGTTGTGCTTCGCCGATAAGCTCGCGTTTGCGATGACGCCAGCCTGGCTTTACATCCCGATGGCCCGACGGACTGGCGAACTGGCCGAGTACATGAAGCGGTCCAGCGACCGGCAGGCCGGCGACCAGGGATTTACCGAAGACGAACGCATTCTCCTGAAATCGCAGGACTCTGCGGAATGGCTGAAAGGACTGCAAAGCTATACGCGCCGATGGGTGAAGGAGCACGCCACGGAACGCTCCGACCATCGTCGGCGGAAACCCCTTTCGTCGTCGTCTCCGTCGGCCTTGTAGCTTAAGCACTAACTTTGCCGTTAAGTGACTGCCATTTTATGGTTCAAGTCACAGACAACAACAACAACATCATCATCATCAACGCTGCATGAAGGAGGCTAAATTTGCGGGTTCAGGCGAAGTTGAAATTGGGTTTTTACCCGCTCGCCCCCGCCGAGGGCAGGCGAATCCGGAAGTATCTGCACTTCCCGCCAGAGCCAGCCAGCGTGCTCGATCCGTGCGCTGGCACTGGAGAGGCACTGTGCTTGCTTACGGAAGGAGCTACGGTGCGGCGGTACGGTATCGAACTCGACGCGTATCGTGCCGCGGAGGCCCGGAAGATTTTGGACGAAGTTATTCAGGGTAGTGCGTTCGATGCGCATGCCCCCGTGGACTCCTTCAGCCTCGTGTATCTCAACGCGCCTTACGATTTTGAAATCGGCGAGGGGAGGAACCAACGGATGGAGCGCCTCTTCCTTGAGCATGTGGGACGCTGGGTCCGGCCAGGCGGCGTGCTCTTGATGGTGGTCCCTTATAATCGCGTTCACGAATGCGGGACCGTCCTGACGCCGCAGTTCAAAGATAAGGCCATTTACCGGCTCATGGACGCGGACGCTGTCGCCTACAAGCAGGCGGTCGTGTTTGGGATTCGTCGCACACGCCAGGAACGCGAGCGGCTGACTGACAGTGCCGTCAATCAGGCGCATTTGAAACTGAACAGCCTGACCCGGTCGTATGAGCAGATTCCTCCCCTTCCTGATGCCCCGGACCGCTGCTTCGCCATTCCGCCGAGTCCGCCAGCGAAGCTTGAATATCGCGGGCTTCCGCTGGATGAGATCGAAGAGCTCCTTGCGAACTCTCCCGCATGGCGGCAGGCGAAGCGGGTGACGCACGCCCCGAAGGCGGAATTCGCCGGGCGGCCGCTCACGAGCTTACACCAGGGGCACGTGGCGCTGTTATGCACATCGGGAATGATGAATGGCTGCTTCGGCGAGGGCAAGGACCGGCACGTCGCCTACTGGGAAAGCGTGAAAGTGGTCGACAAGCGGGAAGACGAAGAAGACGGCGCGACGGTGATTCACGAACGAGAGAGATTCTCGCAGCGCCTCACGCTGCTTTACGCCGACGGGCGGATCGCTTTGCTATCGGAGAAAGCGGCGGGACAGCCGTCCAGAAAGGATGACGCCGATGCAGAACGCGCATCTGCGAATGGGCAAGCTGACCTTTGTCCGCCAGACTCGGGATACGGTCACCAACGTGACGGTGGGCCTGAATTGCGCGGTGGCTGAGCGGCCAACGGATTCGCGGACTGTTACTGCGCTGCATCTAATTTCGGTGTTCGGCGGCGACCAGGATATTGGAGCAGTGATTGCAGCCGCGCATGAGGGACTTCGATTCGAAGTTGCATTCGGACCTCGGGACTTTATTGGCACGCTCGGCGAGAAGCCGGCTATTTACAAGGCATCGCTTCAGATCCCCGGACGAAAGCGGCCTGTTCGCCACGTCGTATTTCTTTCACAGGTCTTTCTTGAGACGACTCTCGGCGCGAATGCCGAGACCCGGCTGACCGTGCTGTTTGACGACGCCCCGGAGTTCGTTTTACATCGCCTAGCCGTGCGCTTCGGGCTTCCGGTGTTGCCAGCATGGGCCGAATGGTTCCACGC
>DATDGT010000364.1:0-3310 GCA_036521975.1 Bryobacteraceae bacterium | reverse complement strand
CCACCGAGTCCAACGACAATGAAGCACGCCCACAAGGCGCCGCGAGGCAACTTGGCCTTTGCTACTCAGCGGGGCAGTGAAGGCGGATTATGAAATAGGAACGACAATTCGATAACAGTTATTTGTGCGGCCGGACTAAGGAGTGCGCAATAATTTCCTTGCCCAAAGTGCCGGCGAGAGATGGTTTGAACTAGGCTTAGCAAATGCCGTTGAAAACCTCAATAAGAACACATGAGGGACGAGTCGCGTTGGTCACCGGCGCCGCCCAAGGTATCGGCCAGGCGATCGCATTGGCATTGGCAGAACGGGGCGCACAGGTAATTGCGACCGACCTCAAGCCCCCGAACGAAACCGTGAGTAAGATTGGTCCCACGGCATACGCACTTGAGCTCGATGTGACACAGGAAGAGCAGTGGCGTTCCGTAGCCGCCCGGACACGAGAGGTGGGCGAGGTGGACGTCGTTGTGAATAACGCGGGCTATTTTCCAAACCGCTCCATCGACGAATTGGATCTGGCGACGTGGCGAAAAACGTTCGCTACGAACCTGGACTCCCACTTTTTGAGCGCGAAATACTTTTTGCCGGCAATGAGGAAGAAGAAGTGGGGACGCTTCATCGGTATTTCATCGAACATGGTTGGTTTGGCAATACCTGGTATGAGTCATTACATCGCCACGAAAATGGGAATCATCGGGTTCATGAGGGGGTTTGGCGAATGATGTTGCCGACGACGGCATTACCGCGAACGCCGTGTTACCCGGTCTGACGAATACACTGGCGATCGCGCCCCAATCGGAAGAGCAAAAACGCGGCACCTAGGAACAGCAGGCGATCAAGCGCCTGGGGGAACCTGAGGATGTCACAGGTGCAGTTCTATTCTTGACGAGCGATGATGCTGCCTTTATCACCGGGCAGGCAATTGTCGTGGACGGGGGACAGTATCGCATCGGCTAGGTCCGTATTTGCGGTTCCCTATACGACTTGACCATGGCTCGGATGTCGCGGTTCTCGAAAACAAGATTTTCGTGTTCCACTGTTCCCCGGACTACAACATCCACCATCGCCCGGCCCAAGTCGTCGGCCCGAATTACCTGGTTGGGAAACAGCACCCGAAACGCGGGATAAATCGCGCGCAACAGGCGGTAGCTGAAATTCGGCTCCCTCCGAGGCTCCACGGGGTAGATGTACGCGGGCCGAAATATGTAAACGCGGGGGAATCCCGCCGCGAGCAGCGCATTCTCGGCCTCTCCTTTGTAGCGTGCGAAGGCCATCCGGCTCCGTCCCGCCGGGTCCGCGCCGCTCCCGCTCAAGAATGAGAAGGCAGCGCCGGGGCTGCTGGCGCGCAGAACCCGCGCGAACTCGATCGGATAGTCGACGGTAATCTTACGGAATTCCGCGTCAGGCAGCGCGCCCGTGTAAACGCCCAGGCAAAAGATCGCCGCGTCCTGCCCCGACAGCGCTTCGGCGAGTGTGGAGCAGTCCGCGAAGTCTTGATGCAAAACCTCTCTCAATTTGGGGTGGGAGATGCCGAGCTTCCTGCGGCCGATGACCGTGACGGTTCCCACGGAAGGGTGATCGAGCGCGTAGCGTAAAGCGTATCCGCCGACCATTCCGGTCGCCCCCACGATCACAAGGCGTGTCTCTCCCACCGCCGTAACGTTCATGATAGCGAGCGCTCCTCCAGCCAGTCGACATACAGCCGGCGCTCCGCAAAGAGCCATGCACCGTCCATCTTCACGAACGTATCGAGGTATCGTAGCGATGCGACCATCAATCGTCGCTTTCCACCCTCGACTGTGACGTGATGCGCGAGGCAGTAGGCTTCCCCCGTGGCCCGCTCGCCCGTGATCGTGAAGATCGTGCTCTGTCCGACGAAATGCGTGGTGGCGTTGTATTTGTTCAGCTCTGCGAAGACCGGAGCGAGCGCCTCGCGCGAGTGCAGTTCTTGTGAAGGCGTCGAATCCTTGGCGTTCATGTACACCACAAAATGCGTGTCTGCGGTAAAGAGAGACATCTGGCCTTTCGCATCGCGACGATCGGCACAGTGGGCGTAGGCCTCGACGAGCTCGCGTATGGCTAGGCGGTCCGCGGCTTCGCTGGGGGAAATACTGGCGTGGTTACTCATGAACTGGTCTCCCGCTCAGGCCGCGACGTCCGTTGCAGGGTGCGCGCTCAGAGGCCCGACGAGGTTGCTCGACGACGAAGCCTTACCTGCGTTCTCGTAAAGCGGTACCAGATGGGCTAAGGCCTGATTAACGAACTCGGGCGTGTCGTACATGGCAATGTGGGTCGCTCCCTCCACGATGTGCAAGCTCTTGTCGCGGCTCCCGGCACGTTTGAAGGCATCCTGGCTGAACCACAGTGACCCGGCCTTGCTGCCAGCGATGAGCCGGAGGGGTTGTGTCAGAAGCTGTTCCGCCAGATGAAAGGCGTCGTAACCGACCAACCGTGCCAAGCTGTGCACCGGAACAACGCTCGGTGCCCTGGGGTGCTGCGCGCGCTGCGTATGGTAATACTCCCAGGCCTCGCGGTAATCGGGTGCCTGCCCCTCCTCACGCTTCTGCGGCGCGAATGGCAGCATCGCCATCCGTTCCCCCCTGGCTTCGGCGGTTCGAGCCTTCGCCGCCATTTCCAAAAGCGTGAAGGCCTGGCTCATGTCGTGGATGGTGCCCTCATAGCCGGCGCGGTACATTGCGCCGAGATTGATCGCGCTCACGGTGCCAACCGCCTTGATGCGCCGGTCGGTCATGGCCGCGTTGATGGCATAGCCGCCACCGGAGCAGATACCGAGGACGCAGATCCGCTGCTGGTCGATGAACCCGAGCGTGGTCAGATAATCGACGGCGGCGCGGATGTCTTCGACGCGAGCGTACGGGTCTTCCTCTTGGCGAGGCTCGCCGCCGCTCTCACCCTGGTAGGACGCGTCATAGGCGAGCGCGACCATACCCGCGTCGGCCAGCTTGGCGGCATAGAGCCCGGCAGTCTGTTCCTTGACACCGCCTGCGGGATGAACACAGACGATTGCCACATAGCTGCGGTCTTTCGAGAAATCCTTCGGAGCGTGGAGATCGGCGGCAATCCGTATCGAGCCGTTTGGAAACGTGACGTGATCCATATAAGTTCTCTCCTCTTTAGTTTGATTTTCTTAAGCATTTAGTTTTGCTTTGTTTAAGCCGGATTATGCAGGTAAACTGAACCCGGCTTGAGCCGCCCTAGATCGCACCCCATTTGGGGACCCCGAAAATCCTGCGTTAATACAGAAGAGACGCGAGGACCGCATCCTCGCAATCCGATCTTCGGGAGTCACCCA
>DATDGT010000363.1:0-6650 GCA_036521975.1 Bryobacteraceae bacterium | reverse complement strand
CGCTCAAAAACGCCGAAGGCACTTACTTTGGATCAAGCTGAAGCGCCATGCGTGCGCCTCGGCTCAAACCGGGGTTATCTCCTGAGTTTTCATTGCCACCTGGACGTTCAAACGGCTAATTCGGACGCGAGTGATCGCCGATGTACATGTTGCCCGCGGCATCGACCGCCACTCCCTGGGGCATCGAAAGGCCCGCCTGAGTGGCTGGGCCGCCATCGCCGGAATAACTCCCCGACCCGCTACCCGCGACCGTGGTGATGATCCCGTTTGTCGCGACTTTTCGTATGCGGTTTTCGAAACTATCGGCGATGTACAGGTTGCCGCTGGAATCCATGGCCAGACCAACCGGGATACTGAGCCCAGCGCTGGTGGCGGGACCTCCGTCGCCTATGTTGGCGAGGGGACCCTCGGCATTCCCGGCATAGACTGTGATCGTTCCGCCGGGGACCACCTTAAGCACCGCGAACAATTCCGAAATGTAAAGGTTGCCGGAAGCATCGACGAATACGGCCTGCGGCACGCTCAGGTATGCCTGTGTGGCTGGTCCTCCGACGCCGTAAGTCGGGCTCGAAAGCCCGCCGCCAGCCACGGTCGTAACAATTCCGTTCGTGTTCACCTTACGGACGCGCCCGTTCCCAGAGTCGGCGATGTATAAGTCTCCCGAGGAATCAAACGCCAAACCGGCCCCAGACGTAAAGTTGAACTCCGACCCGACGGCAGGACTACCATCCCCCGAGTAGCCGATGTGGCCCTGAACCCCCGCGAATACAGACGTGGCGCCGCCTGGGGTGATCTTCCAAACCACCGAGTTGACAAAATCCGCAACGTAGAGATTGCCGGACGAGTCAACGGCGACGCCGGAGGGAAATACAGGCTGTGCGGAAGCCGGAGCATCAGAGCCGAGCCCCCCGCCAGCGACAGTGGTGATCGTGTAGCCCTGCGCCCAGCACGATGCCGGAAGCGACACAACCGCCATCCCGATCGCAAGCAAATTCCCGATGTTGAATCGCTGTTTGGATTCGCGTATTCGCCGCATGAAATCCTACATGCTGCAGGGTTGCGCTACGTACCGATCGATCTTATCAAACGCATTGGGAGGACCGCAACGGCCGGCGCTCGCTCGGGGGGTTCAGCAAACCGTTCCCGGTCGGGAGCGGTCGCGCCTCTTCCGCTATAATCGCCTTGACCGTGCCGCTTTCCCCGCTCGACTGGAGCGTCGTCGCGCTCTATTTCCTCTTCAATCTGTCCGTGGGCCTGTATTATCGAAACCGGGCCAAATCGAGCGTGGACGAATTCTTTCTCTCCGGGCGCGATGCGCCATGGTGGCTCGCGGGAACGTCGATGGTGGCAACCACCTTCGCCGCCGACACACCGCTGGCGATTACCGGGATGGTGGCCACCGGGGGAATCGCCGGCAACTGGCTGTGGTGGAGCTTCGCCGCCGGCGGCATGCTGACGGTTTTCTTCTACGCGCGTCTATGGAGAAGGTCGGGCGTCATGACGGATATCGAGTTCGCCGAAATCCGCTATTCCGGTCCGCCCGCCGCGTTTCTCCGAGGCTTCCGCGCCCTGTATTTGGGCATTCCCATCAACTGCATCATTCTCGGGTGGGTGAACAAGGCGATGGTGGATATCCTCACGCTGGTCCTCGGCGTCACCGAAAGACAGGCTTTGGCCATAGTTCTCGGGATCGTCGCGCTGACATCCCTCATCTCCGCGCTCTCCGGATTATGGGGCGTCATGGTGACGGACCTGTTCCAGTTCGTCATCAAGATGGGCATGGCGATTGTGCTGGCGGTCTTCGCCGTACGGGCGGTAGGCGGAATGGAAGGGATGAAGCAGAAGCTCGCGGCGGTGGATGCGGCGCGCGGGGCGCAAGGATCGGTGCTGAATTTCGTCCCCGATTTGAATTCTGCCTGGATGCCCCTGATCGCGTTCCTGGTCTACATTTCTCTGAACTGGTGGGCGACCTGGTATCCCGGAGCCGAGCCCGGCGGCGGCGGCTATGTGGCGCAGCGCATGCTCAGCGCGCGCGACGAAAGGCATTCGCTGCTGGCTACGCTGTGGTTCAATGTCGCGCATTACGCCCTTCGTCCCTGGCCGTGGATTCTGGTCGCGCTCGCGTCGTTGATTCTGTTTCCCGGTCTGGCCAAACCGGAGACCGGATACCTTCGCGTGATGATTCTGACGTTGCCGGCTTCGCTGCGGGGCTTGATGGTCGCCGCATTCGCCGCAGCGTATATGTCCACCATCGCCACGCAGCTCAATTGGGGCGCCAGCTACCTGGTAAACGATTTCTACCGCCGCTTTTTGCATCCCGCCGGGGATCTCCGGCATTATATTGTTGTCTCGCGGCTGGCGACCATCTTCTTGACATTGGTCTCCGTAGTGGTGACATCCTATCTCGATTCCATCGCGGGAGCGTGGAAGCTGTTGCTGGTTACAGGAGCCGGAACCGGAGGGGTTCTTCTGCTGCGTTGGTATTGGTGGCGCATCAATGCGTGGAGCGAGGTCTCGGCGATGATCGCGGCGTTCGTGGTGTCGATCACGCTCCAGCTTGGGTTCAAGCTGGATAGCGACAAACCGGTGGACTTCGCATGGCTCATGATGATCACCGTCGGGATCGCGACGGCCGTCTGGCTGGCCGTGACGTTCCTCACCAAGCCAGAACCCAAAGAAGTGCTGCTGAAGTTTTACCGCCACACGCGTCCTTCGGCGGCGGGATGGGCGCCCATCGCGCGCCTGGCGCCGGACGTGAAACCCGCGCGCGATGGCCTTTCGAATCTGCTGGACTGGGTGGCCGGATGTGCGTTGATCTACGGCGTGTTGTTCGGCACCGGCAAGCTGTTGCTGCACCAAATCGGTCCGGCCGTGGCGCTGCTCGCGTTGGGATTCGCCGGTCTAAGTGTGATTTACTGGGATCTTTCCAGGAGAGGCTGGAATGTGGCGGAGTAAGCCGATATGGGCGGCATTGGCGGTGGCCTCCTGCGTCTACGCCGGGGGGCCCGCCGATTTCGGCATGGCCGA
Source organism: Bryobacteraceae bacterium (assembly GCA_036521975.1). Taxonomy (GTDB): domain Bacteria; phylum Acidobacteriota; class Terriglobia; order Bryobacterales; family Bryobacteraceae; genus Palsa-187. The sequence goes on along the minus strand of DATDGT010000363.1, from coordinate 3,623 downwards.
ACTCAACGCCGCCATCGCCGCGCGCAATTTAAAATTTAAACCCAAAATCGTCGCCGAGCTAAACACCGATCCGCCCGAAACGTTCCGCATCGATCCCTACTCGTCGGGAGGGGGGCGCGTTTCCGGAGGCGACTTGCGCGGCCTCATGTACGGATTGTTGGAAGCCGCCGCACAGATGCGCACGCTGGGCCATTTGAAACTTACACGCGCCTCGCCCTTCCTTTCGCCGCGCGGCGTCAAAGCGAACGCCGATCCGTCCGTTTCCTGGTTTGGCTCCGAAGATTTCTGGCGCGCTTATCTCGCGGTCCTCGCGCGCGATCGTTTCGACCGTCTCCAGCTTGTATTCGATCGTTTTCCCGATCGCGGCGCTTTCCCCGCGCTTCGAACGATCTCTCAAACCGCTATGCAGTATGGCGTGGATATCGCTCTGGGACTGCGATCGTTTTCCCCGGAATCGCGCTCCGCGCTGCAGGACCTGTTGACCCAATCGATGGGCATTCGTTCGGTGGTCTTCGCGGGCGCCAACGAGCCGGAGAAACTTCCCATTGTGGACGTTCTCGCGAAAACCGGCCGGAGGGTGGTTTTGGACGACAGCCGGCTTTGGCAAGTCGATCCGGCGCAAGCGGGTTTGGATGAGGAAAGCATTCGGTCGGCGGTTTCGTCGCTGACGGGGGGATTTGAAGTGGCCTCGTCGCTGGGCTCGCAAGCGGTAGGCCTGTGGGGACGGCTGGGCTACGATCCCACACCGCCGAAGCCGCCAGCTACGGCGAAACGGCTAAAATGAGCACACGTCGCGGAGCAAGAAAGTTGAGTCCAGCGGCCCAGGAGAAAATCGACCAGGTCGTCATCTCCCGAGTTCGCCACGGGGGGTACAGGCGCAGCACCTACGATCGCGGCGTCCCCCGCCGCTGGTCGCAGCCTATAATACTTTAACCGCGGGACAGCCGTTCCTTTTTCCGTGTTCCTTTCTTCCGGGACGCACATGGGATGTGATCGCATGGTGGGCCGAGCCGGCGGGGCAGCGATGGCGGAGAGGAGCGAGTAAGGAGCTCATTACCCGGCTACTCCCACACAAGAACACAAGCCGCCCAGTTCAGCGCAGGAATACTTCCCGATCTGTTGGAAGAGAGCAACTTCTTCCGTCACACGGGCCCTTCACGCTTGACCAAAGGTATCACCGCGGCGTTATTGATCCAACGCGAAGTACGCCCGCTCTTCTGACGGTTACGAATTCGGTGCCCGGAAAACCCATCCTGCTAGTGGACCCGATGCAGAGGCCCCGACCGCACTAGGGTCGGGACCCTCCTACCAACCCGATTGTGACTCATCTCCGCGGCGGCCGCACAGTGGTTAGCGATGAAACGCCTTTCCGGTGAGGCGGCTTTGCCGTACTGGGTCTCTCGTTCCTGCCGGTTTCGACGCACGGGAAATCGCGGAAGAGGCACGGAGGTGATTCCGATGCTCCGCAGGCGGCACGGACTCCCGCATCTGCATCACTCGCCGAATGCCCGTCGCGGCCGGCTTCAGCGCTAGCGCCGAAGCCGGCAGCCTTTGCGGAATCCCGGTGGGGCTTCCGGCGAACCCCTACGCTTGAAGCACTTTTTTGGCTATGGTACAAATGTGGAAACAGTAGCATCTCTCGATATGCCTCGCAGTCTCACCTTGGCTCTTTTCACGGCGGCGGCTCTGTCAGCAGTTTTCGCCCAGCACGCACTAGAGGAACCCAGATTCGAAGTAGCATCCATCAAACCGTCCGATCCCAATCCAGAAATGCCAACGCTCATCGGTATGAGCGCCGATGGTGCGATGGTGAAATACACGAATATTACCCTGCGGGATTGCATCCGCGGCGCATACCTGGTGAGGGATTTCCAGATCGTCGGGCCTGATTGGATGACCAAGTCGCGTTTCACAATCAACGCCAAGCTTCCAGCGGGCGCATCCCCGGATCAGATTCCCGAGATGCTCAAGGCGCTGCTGTCCGAAAGGTTCAAGCTAGAAATGCGGCGGGAGACAAAGGAACAAAGCGTCTACGCTCTGTTGGTCGGGAATGGCGGAGCCAGGTTGAAGCCGACTGAAGTCAAAGCCGACAACAACTCGCCCAAGGCTCTGGGACCAGACGGCAAGCCTAGGCCAATGATGTCATTCATGTTTCCGCCCGGCGGCGCTGTAACTATTACGGCACCTTCTGCGAGTATCGAGAGTCTGGTAGGACTGATGTCCCGTTTCACTGGCAAGCCCGTGGTCGATATGACCGGGATCAAAGGTCAATACGAGTTCCGGCTGACATTTGCGGCTGAAACTGAAGGCCCGCATACCCCTGCCGTGGACGACGCGGCAACACCCGTCGAGCCCGCCCCTTCGGTGTTAGACGCAGTAAAGCAGTACGGGCTCCGCCTAGAGGCGCGCAAAGCCCCCATTGAAATGCTCATCGTAACCCACTTCGAAAAGGCACCGACGGAAGACTGAAGACCGCCCCTTTTGAAAGGACTGGCTGTTGGAAAACTTAACCTTTGCGAGAATGGGAAAGCCGCGCCGGCGGGCCTTCGATATTTACCGCGATCGAGGAGCAGCTCGGGCTGAGACTCGAGGCGCGGCGACTGCCGATGAGCGTGCTCGTGATTGACGGCGCGATCAAACCGTCACCCGACTAAATTTGCGATACCACTTGAGAACGGAGTCAACACAATGCGCTTTGGAATGCACCGGGGTCCGAACTGTCTTGTTGCTGACCGTCGCCATTGGAGGGGCCTATACGGCTCGGTCCCGGTGTAGCTCCTGCACAAACGGCAGCCGGGGGGTGCGTCTCCTCACAGCCATCCAAGAACAGCTCGGCCTCAAGCTCGAACCTGCCACGGCTCCGTTCGACACCATCATCATCGATTACGCCGAACGGCCGGACGAAAACTGATGGCGGGTGCTCCCCATTTGCCGAAAATATAACATCCATCAAGGAGGGCATCGATGACCAGGAAAATTCTGGGCTGGCGCCCATTGCTACCCGCGGCGGCCTATTATCCGCTCAATCCGCGAAGTGGACCGCGCCGCGCACGCCGGACGGCCAAGCGGATTTGCAAGGCGTTTGGACCAACGCCACCATCACGCCCTTCCAGCGTCCGGCCGAGCTCGTCGGAAAGCCGTTTCTGACCGAACAGGAAGCCGCCGCATTGGAGCGGCGGTCCGCGGAAAATCGCGTGGATCGGCCTCCCCAGCCGGGCGACGTCGGCTCGTACAATCAAACGTGGTTCGATTCCGGGACCAAAGTGCTCGCCACGCGGCAAACCTCGATAGTCGTGAATCCGCCTGATGGGCGCGTGCCGGCGACCGCCTCGGCCGAAGCGCGCCGCGATTATAATCTCGCCATAATTCCGATTCCTGGGAATACATGAGTGTGCGGGATCGCTGCATCACGCGGGGCGTTCCCGGCGGAATCTTTTCCGCCGGGGGACTTGAGGTGGCCTCATCGCTAGGCGGGCAAGCGGTGGGCCTGTGGGGCCGGCTGCTACGATCCCACACAGCATTTTCCAATCCAAGAATGATCATGAAAGAACTTGATGACGCAAAGTAGTTGACAAGGATGAGGAGGCCGCGCAGCGGCCGATTTCCTTTCTTGGGTTTTGGGT
>DATDGT010000362.1:0-20762 GCA_036521975.1 Bryobacteraceae bacterium | reverse complement strand
CCTCGATCCTCTTCCTTTCGCGGACTGTCAACAACAGCCCTCGAAAGATTAGATGTATCGGAGATTCAGGCCGCCCACTCTGCCAGCAACCTGCTGCATCCAAAACCTTTCACCTTCAATTGCACTCTTGGGACAGGAACCCTTTAAAGGGATCGGATGGCCTCACCTATTCCATCGTCGGCGTGTGCGCGGACTGGCACCTCGATCATTTGCGGGCGGCGGTTTTAACGGCGACTTACAGGTCCTTTCTGCAAGCGCCGCAAGGCAGGGGGCCAGGCGCCGCGCCGGCCCCGGCGGATGTTCATCGCCCCTCGGCGCCTATCGAGTTTGAAATTCGGTTCAGCGGAGGCGAAGCGAACGCGATCCAAGGGATTCGCCACACCGTTCGCGCCCTGGATGCGACGCTGGCGGTCACGGATGTGCGTGCGGCGACGCAGCAAATCGAGAATGACCGGTCGCAAGAACGGCTGATGGCATCGCTCGCGGCGGTGTTCGGTTCCCTGGCCCTGATTCTGGCGGCCATCGGCATCTACGGCGTGATGGCCTACGCGGTAGCGCGGCGCACTCGCGAAATCGGCATTCGTATGGCGCTGGGCGCGCGGCCCGGCTCTGTCGCGTGGATGGTATTGCGCGATACACTGACGCTTGCCACAGCGGGGATTGCCGCGGGGATTCCAGCGCTACTTACGCTCAGCCCTATGCTCGACCGGTTGCTTGCGCCGGGCTGGGAGAACAGATTCGTTTACGGCGTCAATCCGCGCGATCCAGCGATCGTTGTGCTTACAGCGCTGGGTCTAGTAATCGCATGCATTTTTGCCGCGTACTTCCCCGCGCGCCGCGCGGCTCGCGTGGACCCGATTCGCGCCCTACGGCACGAGTAGGCTTATGGCGCCGGCGTCGTAATGTGAGTCACGTCCTGGTTGTTCTCCGCGCAAATGTATTCCATCAGATCGTCTTTGAGCGCGTAGCGGGCTGTATAACCGACCTTGAAAGGCTTGACGTAAGCTCCCGGATCGATGATCGTGGTCTCGACCGCCAATGTCACCAGATCCTTCCGCGTGTAACGTTCAATCGTGTGAAGTTGGTCCGTGTGCGGATGGCCTTTCGCGTCGAACCAGAAGCGGTCGTTAAACCCGACCGTATCGACCACCAGCGTATCGCCGTCCCAAGAACCAACGGAATCGCCGTACCAGCTTGGCCATCGATTGGCTTCCGGCGTGTGCGAGCGGCCATCGATGAAGACCTGGCGATAACTGTGAATGTTGCCCTCAAAGAGAATGAACATGTGAGTGGCTTGTTGCACAATCCGCCACGGATAGGGAGCCATGCGCGGGACTCCAGCGGGAAGGCAATTAGCCTCCGGATCTTCTTTGGGACGCCGCGACTGCATCAGTTTGCCGGCGGCGGGCGTCAGAACGATTTGCTCGCCGGGGAGCAGGTTGCGGCTAATGTCCTGCGAATAAGGGCCGCCGTTCAAAACACCGTTGAGGTCGGGTTTCCCGTCGGATAGACGCGGCGCGGAATTCTTTTCCTGCGCCGGTCGCTGCTGCGCAGAAACCAGCGCTGATGCAACCATGATCAAGTATGCGAAGCGCCTTGTCCGGTTCATAACCTTGCTCCGCCCGATGCTATTGAGCGGGCGCTCCGCCGCTTTCGCCGCCGCCGGCAAAACCGGGGACGGTCCGTCCATCGGCCAGGGTTACTTTCCGCGTCTGGGCGAGGTTGGCGCCGTCTTTGGCCCCCCAGCCCTCGATTGAGATGCGATCGCCTTCCTTGACGGTATTCCGCGTCCAACCCGCGCGAAACAGATGATTCGGACTGCCGAACTCGAAATTCCAAACCGTTACCTTGCCGCTCGCGTCCTTCACTTCCAGGTACATTCGGGAATGAGGGTTGGTCCATTCCACTTTCTTCACGATGCCCGTCACCTTCACGGGCTTCTTCTCGTCATACTCCGCCGCGAAGGAGTGATGCGCTAGCGCCGGCAGTGCTCCGAGCATCAGGCCGAGGCCCGCAGCCGCGCCCATCAGTTTCGTTCGCGCCAATTTCGTTTGCAAGCGTGCGCTCATCGTATTAACCTCCCAGTCAGTCTATGATTGTCGCTCGTTTCTTGCGCGGCCGCGCGGCACTGCGGGCAACCAAAGGGGATGAAGACGACGTGGAGGGCGCGCTTCAGCCTGCGAAGAGGCGTTAGCCTCGCTTTCGTCCAGCGGGACTGAAGTCCCGCGCGGACTAAAGTCCGCCCTGCAAAAACGTCTTCAACGGGGCGGTTTGCTGAACCTTCCGAGCTTACGGACGGGCCACGGGCGCTTCGAGGCGTCTCCACCGAAGAACGGATAACTTGATAGACTATTTCCGCTAGCAGTCGAGGGAGGTGACGGGTGAGAACAACTTCGTCTCGGGCCCGGAGTCGGAACGCCGTGATTGCGGCATTGCTCGCGGCATTGCTTGCTGGGGGTCCGGCAGCCGCCCAGTGGCTCAACTACCCGACAGCGGGAGTCCCGAAAAAGCCAGACGGATCACCGAATCTGAATGCTCCCGCGCCACGAATGCCGGATGGGAAGCAGGATCTCTCCGGAATCTGGACGATGATGTGTCCGACCGCCCGGGGCCTTGTAATGTGCCTTCCGGAGACCTACGTTTCACGGGACTTTGCAAACATTGGCCAAGGTCTGGAGGGAGGTCTGCCATATCAAGGATGGGCGGCGGACGCGGTGAAGGCGCGAAGGGCAGAAAACGGAAAAGATGATCCCTTCACGCATTGCTTGCCAGGCACGCCGGCGAGGATTCATACGGTACCGTTCCTCCGAAAGATTGTCCAGACGCCTGGCCTGCTTCTGGTTCTATCGGAGGCCAACGCTTCCTACCGGCAGATCTTCACCGACGGCCGCCCTTCGGCGGAGGATCCGAACCCCTCGTGGAACGGGTATTCGACGGGCCATTGGGACGGAGACACTTTGGTAGTAGAGACCAACGGTTTCCGCGACGGCCAGTGGTTGGATCGCTGGGGAAGTCCGCTCACGGACAAGGCAAGAATGACAGAGAAATTCCGGCGGGCCAATTTCGGCACGCTGGAAATCGAACTCACGGTGGACGACCCCAAGGCTTACACGAAGCCGTGGACGGTTCGGTTTACTCAATCCATTGCGCTCAATACCGAACTGCTGGATTGGATTTGTCTCGAAAACGAAAAGGATTTTCCCCACCTGGTCGGCAAATAAGAAAGGCGAGCTATGCGAATTGGCGCGATTGTTGCGGTTGTTTTCGTCGCGTTGGTCTACGGCGTTCAGGTGAGCGCGCAAGCGCCCGCTACTACCAACGCGAATCAAGGAGTGAATCCGGCGAGGTTGATGGATAGGCCGGAGGTCCGCGTCTCCCGGGTGGAGGTTGCGGCAGGCGCGGTGCGAGCGGTTCACACCCACGATGATGTCCGGTTTCATCTATGGATTCCTATTTCCGGGAAACTGGAAATCACGATCGGCTCAGCGCCGCCGGTGGAAGCCGGGGCAGGCCAGGCATTCTTTCTGGAGAAGGGCACGCCGCACGGGTTCCGAAACATCGGCAGCGGGCCGGCCACAGTGATGGAAGTCTTCGTCAAATAGGCCTATGACATGGGGGTCGGAAGCCATCAGGCTATGCCGACAGTGCGCTTGAGTTCCGTTAGCTTCGACGCCGTCAGAGGGATTCTCCTCCGATTTCCCTCCATGGACTTGATGTAGCCACGGATCATCTCGGCGGTGTTGTCGAGCGCCGCAGATTCTGTTTTCCCGAAGGTGGACATCCGATGCAACTCTTTGACGTAAGTGACACATTCCCCGGCATCGTCGTCGTACGTCATGTCAATGGTCACTGCCTTCGTGGTACCCAGGGGATGCCGCTTATAAGCATACGGGTCCGGGCTCTTCGAAAACTCCCTGGCAGCGCTGTCTTCCGCCGCTTTTGCGCGAACGGTCGTAGATGAGTATTTCTGGCGCTTCCACAACCGATGCGACGAACGACCCATCCTCTTGAGGAAGACTGACGATTTGGAAGGGGCGTGCGGTCTTGCGTTCAACTCTGGGCTTGAGCGGGAACTCCGGGTGCAAATGCGGGTATGGGGCGTGGTGGGCCAACTGGCTGGGAACGGGATTCTTTAAGCGCAGATGCAACACGCTTTCATAATACCCCTGGGGGGCTCTGCCTCTTCGATTACGCTACCTGCTTCGTACTCGTCAAGCGGCTGCCCGGTTGTGGTGGCAAGGGCGCGTGAACAGGGCGCCGGAATCTATCCTGCGATCGCCTTCCAATTCTTCACTAAATGATCGGCGGTGCGCCAAGCCAGCGCTTGGATCGTCAAGGTTGGGTTCCGGGCTCCGCTGGTTCCAAAGACGCTGCCGCCGAGCAAGCCCAGATTGGGGGCCTCATGGGAAAATCCCCATCTGTTCACGACGCTTGTTTCGGGATTGTCGCCCATGCGAGTGCCGCCGTATGTATGGGTGCTAAGGCGCGGCCCGGTGGGATTGCCCTTGGTGACGGCAATCGCGCCCGCGGCTTTGAACCATTCCTCCATTTTGTCCTGCGCGTAGAGGCACGCCTGACGTTCGTTATCCTTGGGACCGCTGGTTACGCGGATCACTGGATCGCCTAGCGGGTCCCTGGCTTCGGGGTCGAGATCCAGAACCGTGTTCTCGTAGGGAAAGCTGTTGGCCTGCAGGTAGGCCGAAACCCATCGGCCGGCGTTCTGGTGAATCCACCTTTTCCATTTCGATCCCCACTGCGGCGCTTGACCGAATGTGTTGGAGGCCGCCGCCGCAATCGGGTGCTTTTCCGTATTCACGGTCATGCTAGCGCCGCCGATGAAGCCCATGCCGCCGTGATCGAAACTATCGTCGGCCCATTCGTCGATCACCACGCCTTGCGAAAGAATCGCGCCATACCAGACGTTCAGGTCCATGGGGAACAGAGCGGTGACCCCCGCGCCGGCTTGCGCGTCCCAATGCCCGAAGTAATGTTTGCCCACCTGGCCGTGATTGTTCCCGAGGCCATCGGGATAAGCCTTGGACTTGGAGAGTAGCAGCAAGCGGACATTCTCGTACGTGTAGGAACCCACCAGCACTGCTTTGGCGGGCTGGAAGTATTCCTGGCTCTCGCGAATGTATTGGACGCCGGTGACGTGCCCGTTCGAATCAACGACAATGCGCGTGACCTGTGCGCGATCGGTCACGGTGAGGTTTTTGGTCTGGAGGGCTTTCGGGATGGTGGAAAAACAGGTCGAGTTTTTGGCTTGCAAATGACAGCCGCCACGATCGCAGTAGCCATGATAGCCGCAGGCGCCGTGGCCGTTGTAAGCCACAGAATTGATCGCGGCGGGGGAATGAAACGGGTTCCACCCCAGGGAGCGGGCGGCTTGCTTCATGTGCTCCAGATAATCGCAGGTCCTCAAATGCGGCATCGGATATTCGCGTTGGCGAGGACCTTCAAAGATGTTGCCCTCCCGGTCGAGCTTGCCCTGAATGTTGCCGGCTTTGCCCGAAACGCCCACTTCGCGCTCCGCGATGTCATAGAAAGGCTCGATGTCGTCCCATCCGATGGGCCAATCTTCCAGCGTCGATCCTTTCGGAATGTAGCTCGCGCCATAGCGTTTCTTCACTTCGGTGGCGGTCTTGAAATCCCACGGCTTCAGCCGCCAGCTTTGCGCGTGGTAGTGGACGCTGGTTCCTCCGACGGCGTTCATCATGGGACTCGGGGCCCCACGTTGAGCGGGTTGGTTCGGGCCGGCGCGGAACGTCGGCGCCTCGCGGCGGATTTTATTGCCCGTCGTGATCATGCCGCGGACATTGTTGTGGATTTCGTCGGCTTTGAAATCCTTCGCGGGGTTCATCCAGGCGCCGGCCTCGAGGCCGACCACTTTCAGTCCTCCGCGGGTTAAAGGAAGAACCGCAACGCCGCCGGCAGCGCCCAGTCCAACAACCACGACATCGGCAGGCTTGAGATTAGTGGCCACCGTGTTCGTTTCCCCACGCCGAGCGATGGTACGGAGCAATGGGGGCACCCATCTTTTGCATCTCCGGGCCGGTGGCGAGGCGGGGGCCGGGATAACCTATGAGGTCCCATCCGGCAAAGTTCTTGTTACCGCCGTAATGCGGGTCGCCGAACATGCCTTCCAGCATCAGCCGTCGGGCGCGGTTGAAGAAGCCGCGGGCATTCTGCGGCGCTTTGCCGGAGTCGATGTCGGTGAGAACTTGATCCCGTTTTTCGGGCGAAAGATCCGCGAGCGGGCTGCCGTGACTCTGGCGGGCGTACGCGTCCACGGCCGCCAGACCATCCAGAAACGTCTGCTTTTCCGGCGCGAGATAGTCGCCGAGTTGCACTTCGATATAATCCTGAGCGCCGATCTCCACTGCGCCCGGACCAAGCTCGTCTTTGGGGCACAGCCGATCGAGGAAAGCTTCCAGCGTTCGCTTCTGCTCGGCCGAGAACACTCGTTGCGGGGCCGGGGTCTGCGCAGCGGAGCGGATTGCGGAGAGGGGAACGAATGCCGCGGCCGCGGCGGTAACGATGACCGTGCGGCGCGTCAGGTCCCCGGCGGGCTTTTCGTCTGGCATGGCGATAGTATACTCCGTTCCCAGCAAAGGATCGTCCAATTGGTCGGGCTCTTCCGGACCGTCGGCGTTTCGCCGGGCTTAACTCAATCGGTCTTTCCAATCTACTCTGAAATTCCTACTTTGGCGAATAGCTTTCTCCGTGTCTATGTCGATCCACGTAGGCACGCGGGTTGAACCATAAATCACTGCCTTAATTGGAGATGCAGCAGCGCTTCCACTACCGGGCCGCAAACGGCCGAGCGAATGGTACGGCAGATGCCCAGTAACCGTCGCAGGAGGCGAAATGAGAAAGGCTCTTCTTACTGGACTCTTAGGAATAAGCATCGGAATCGGAACGGCGGCGGCAGCGGAGATCGTGGTGGATGTTGCGCCACCGAGGGCCGTGGTGGAGCATAGACCCCCCGCTCCGGGGCCGCATTACGTCTGGATCGGCGGTTATCACAGGTGGGAGGGACATGCCTACGTGTGGACGCCCGGACGGTGGGAAAGACCGCCGCGCGAGCATGCTGTATGGGTCGCCCCACGATGGCAGCACCGCGGGGGCCATTGGGTCTTCGTGGAAGGCCGTTGGCGGGGGTAGTCGGCTAGCTCGATAGATGAAGTCGGAAGGCTCCACGAGGGGTTACGGATCTTGAGGTAACGGACGTTGTCAAAGGAGTTGACTCATGCGCGAGACGTCCCGCTGCAACGGATTGCGAGCGCCTGACGGTGTGTCTCTAGGCTGCCTCTTTGACGCCTTTACAGCGAGCCGGCACGATGGCCTGGGGTGCGTTATCCGCGCGCGTGGCCGGTGTCGCATTGCACGGATTGTAAGGTTTTCTTTGCGTCCTTTGCGTCTCTGCGTGAAATCTTTTTTCCCTCTCGCAAAGACGCAGAGATCGCAAAGAAAAAAACCGTCTTTGCCCAGGCGGTACTCTGGCTGAAGTGACGGAGAATGACTTAGCGCAGGGGCGCGCGATCGCGACTCCGCTGAAAGGCCGTTTTAGCTTCCGATATCACTTCCTATCCGGTAGCGCGAAAACGTACAACTGGGCGCCATACGCCGGATAGTGGACGTCCGGATCGAGAACACTGGGGACATTTCGAGGGCTGCCGCCGCCCAGTCCTGTGCTGACTGCAATGTACTGTTTGCCGTTCGCGCTGTAGGACAAAGGAAAGCCCTGCACCGAAGTACCCAGGCGGGTTTCCCACAACACTTTGCCGGTCTTCACGTCCACAGCGCGGAACATCCGGTCCATGTCGCCCACGAACGCGACGCCACCGGCGGTGGACAGAACCGCAGTCATAAAGGGCGAGTGCTGCTCCAGCTTCCAGTTCTCTTTAAGCGTGCGGACATCGTAGGCGGCCAGCTTGCCTACGTTGCCATTCGTTCCGGGCATCTCGAAAAAGCGCCGCGAGGCGCCCGCGCCGCTCGCGCCGTCTTCCACGAAATCGACCTTCTGCGCGAGCATCTCCTGACAGCTCTGCGCCAAAGGCAGGATGAGCTGGTTGGTCGGCTGATTGTAAGTCATGGCGTGCCAGTTCTTGCCGCCTTCGGAAGTGGGGCAGCTCTGCACCCATTCGCCGATCCTTTGTTCCACGATGTCGTTGCGATAATGCGGCTCGCCCGTCTGCGGATCGAAGGAATCGTAGATGTTCTGGAAGACACCTTCCTTGTGTCCGAGATATTTTCCGTTGGTACGGTCGAGCTTCCAGATAATGCCGACCTTGCCGGTGCTGAACACGATCTTCTGGCCGTTGTCGTCCACCAGCACGCGCTCAAACACCTCATCGAGATCGAGCGACTCGCCGGGAGCATGGTTGAAGTACCATTTGAGCTTACCGGTATCCACATCAAGCGCGACAGTAGAGTTAGCAAACAGAGTAGAGCCGTTGCCCGAACCCCGGCTGGGACGCATCCACGGCTTCGCCTGCGCCGTTCCCCAGTAGGTCATATTCAAGTCGGGATCGTAGCTTCCCGTGATCCAGGTTTCCGCGCCTACACGGAATAGGTCGGGAAGGGTGCCCCATGTGTCGCCCCCAAGATCGCCGGTCTTGGCAATCGTGTAGAACTTCCAAAGCAACTTGCCGGTTCGCGCGTCATATGCGCTGATGAAGCACTTTTCGTCGTGATAGTACGAGCAGCCTTGGCCGCCCAGCCCTTGAATCACCTTGCCCTTGGCGATGAGGGGCCCGCTGCTGGTGGAGTAACTGTACTTGGTGCGATCCCCGATGGCCGTGTCCCACACGTTCTTGCCGGTGCGCGCGTCCAGCGCGTAGATATGCGCTTCTCCCGTGGTGATGTAGATCTTATCTTCAAACATCGCCAGTCCGCGCTGCGAACTACCGGTGTCGTTGTCGCCGATGCGATTTTCCCAGATGAGATTGCCCGTGCGCGCATCCAGCGCCTGAACAATGTTGCCGGGATTGTTGATGAACATCACGCCGTTGTGGACAATGGGCGCGGCCTGATTGGTGCCGTTGTTGTTCATAGCCCATGTCCATACGAGTTGCAGGCCGTTTACGTTCCCGGCCGTAACCTGGTTCAGCGGGCTGTAATTGCTGGCGCGGTAATCGCGGCGGATCATCAGCCAGTCGGCGGGATCGGGTTTGAGGAGCATGGCCTCGGTGACGGGCGTGAAATTCTTCGCCTCGCCCACGACGGTGATCCCGCGAAGCGCCGTGGGAGCTTGCTTACCTTGCTTGGCCTGCTGTTTGCCTTTGGCCACACCGGCTCCCACTTGCGCAACAACTCCCGTCGCAATTGTGCGAATCCCAAGCGTGCTCGATGCAGCCAGCGGCTGATTGCCGGGCCGAGCCCCATTGGAGTCGAGAATGAACGCCGCGATACTGAGATAGTTCTGCTCGCCCAGCGTCGCGTTGCCGGGAGGCATGGCCGCTTGGATGAAGCCGACCAGGTCTCCCACGGTTCGGCTGCCCCAGCTACCCACGAACTGCACGCCCGCGAGTTGAGGCGCGTCGTTGCGGCCCCCTAGATCGGGCCCGTGACAACCGGCGCAGTTCGCCTGGTACAAGCTCCGGCCCGCGGTCGCTTGAGCGGCGTTATACGGGCCCACCGCCGTGCCCTGTTGCGCAGTCACGATCATGACGCCGAGGACAGCGGCAATCGCCAGCACCAGTATGAAGTGTCTTATTTTCATTTCACGCTCCCATTAGCTTGTCAGGCTACCCGACCGCAAACTCGGGGTCAAGGGGGATCGAAATGCTGCGCTGTCCCTAAACGAACCGTGATCCGTCCGTAAGCCGACCCCGCCGACGGGCGGGGCTGGTCACACGGCTGAGGCGCGGCACGGCGTTCGCATCCCAGCCCCGGCCGTAAGGGCAGGGGATCTGAACGTCATGGCTGCCGCCCAAACCGCGCGTTGCGATCAGTTTGGTGGCGCTTGCTCAGCCTGTGACCCTGAAGGCCAAGTGAGTTCCGGGTCGGGTGCGGTGTCGCCAACTCGCAGGGTCGCGCGTAGCCCTGCGCCAAGGCGAGCGCGAGAGGAAAGTGCGCCTCGGGCAGATTGCGGGCAAACGGCGTTTAGCCGATCGTTCGCTTAACTGAAACCTTACGCCGTCGCATGAACAGGGCACTCAGTCCGATGCCGACCAGAACCAGCGAGGTCGGCTCTGGCGTGACCGCGGTGATCTGGCTGGCCGTGATATCGCCCGGCAGGGAAAACCACGTGGATTGGCCGGGACCAAGAGGGCTACCGATATTAACGATAAGGTCGGCGAGGTCGTTCGAGTTGAGGTCGGGGAACGTCACGTTGGCACTGGCGTAGTCCATCGCGTCAGTGGTCCAATATTTACCGCCGAGGCACTGAGCAGCTGTGGGTCCTGGGGAATAGGCGGACTCCAACGGCGACCCGGTTCCTAAACAGGCACCGTGCATATCAAAATCAAGGCTCCCGGTACCTGGTGCGATCGCAAAGCTGAGGTTGAAAACACCACCAGTGTCAGAGGGCGAGTTGAGGATGCCGATCAGCGTGCCGTCACCACCATCGTACGAGCCCTGGTCCGGGCTCGAAGTGGTTACGGTAAACGCCGTGGCGATGCCGCTGCCGTTTGTAGCGGTGACCGTGATCAGAATCTCGCAGCCGCTCGTGTCGAGGCCGACCGCCGGACACTCGGAGAAATTAACCGGGCTGGCAACTACATGGAGAGCCGCACATACTAGAATTCCACCTATCACGGCGTAGCTTTTCATATATCTCCTCCGCTTCGATTCAACCTTGGTGTTTCACAGCATTATAGCCCGATTCCGCCTTTCTGCCAGTCCTAGTACTAACGCTGATGGTCGCGCAGTCGCTATTCTGCCCAAATTGAATTGAAACGAGCGGTACGTCACCCCGCGGCCGTAGACGTTTTTCCAGTCCGTGTACGGCGCCGACGGCACCCTATTTCTCGATCCACTGCCGCCACACGTGCGCCGCCGCCCGGACGGTCTCCTCATCGCCCAGATAGGGATCAGTTCAGCGGTTCCAGTTTGACTATCGATGCGCCGTGATTGTTGCCGACCCAGAACGTCACCGGCGTGGTGGAGTTGTCGACGAACACTCTCCGGATATTGGTAAAGCGCGGCAGTAAATATTCGACCAACTCACCGGTCTTCGGATTCAGCCGCAGGACCGTGTCTGTGTACTCCCCGCCCGACCACGCCTCGCCGTTCTTATCGGCCGTCACATCATAAGGCCAGGACCCCGGCGTAGGCGCCGGCCATTCCCGGAATTTTTCCGTCTTGGTATCGAACACCCCAATGCGGTCCCCGCGATTTTCGCCGAACCACAAACGCCCCTCCTGGTCGATCATGCCCCGGCGCGGCGCGGAGCCTTTCGTAGGCGTCGGATACGTCGTAATCGCACCGGTTTTGGCGTCGATTCGGCCGATGTCCCCTCTTCCAAAAACCGTGAAGTAGGCATTGTTGCCGGCGTCGGAGATCACGTCGTAGATGTTCGGCCTGGGAATCGCAAATGGCGTGAAAACTTCAAATTTGCCGGATTTCGGATCCAGCCGCAACACGGTGTAAGTGCCGGCGTCTTGCAACCATACCTTTCCGTCCACGTGCGAGTGTTCCGGACTTACCTGATTGATCTGAACGTAATCGCCGTTCAGTTCCGGCGGGAGGCTCCAGGTTTGGAACTTCTCCGTCCGCTTGTCGAACTTCGCGACACCGCCTTGAAACTGCATCCCCATCCAAAGGTTTTGATCCTCATCGAAGCGCAGCGCAAGGATTCCAGTAGGAAGATTCGGTTTCAGGCGGGGAATCGTGTATTCCGTGGCCTTCCCGGTCTTCGTGTCGATCTTGCCGAGGATCTGCTCTCCAAAGCTCGCGTACCATGCGAATCCCTCCGCATCGACTATGACGTCGTGCGGTTGCCGGGTACGCTGAGGCAGGTCGTATTCGGTGTAGATTACCTGGGTCGCTCTGCCTCTTGGACGCGGATGAGTCTTGAGGGGGAACTTCCAGTGGTCCGTGGAGCTCAGGTTGACGGTGCTCAAATATTGCGCTTGCCGCCGCCATCCCTCTTGTTTTTGCTCCAGCGGATCTTCGCCGCCGCCAATCCGCGCGGCGACTAGCTTCTGCGGCATTAGCGGAAATGAGAGCTGCGGATAGGTGGACATCCGTTCGACAATTTTGACCAGACCGTCTTCGCCGGCCCGCGACCGCATGACGCGCTCCAGCGTATGGCAATGGTTGCAGTTTCTTATGGAAGCCTTTTGCTGCTCCGTGCCGGGAATGCTCGCGAGCCATTCCGCGTTCGATAGTTGGGCCGCTAGATCGGCAGCCGGGCGAAGTCTCAGATCCGCGATGGCGGATTTCCCCGCGGCCACTTCCACCGTGTTGGGACCCGCTAAATCGTACCCGGCGGCGCGGACGCTCAGCGCATACTGTCCCGGGGCGAGCTTCGAAGCGGGAAACCGATATCGGCCCTGTTCGTCGCTCACCACGGTAATAGTCATCGTGGAACCGGCTTTCTTCACGCTGACCAGGACGCCTTCCATTGGCCCTTCCTCAGCCGAGCTGACCCGGCCTGAAAGGACACTCGAAATAGCAGGGGACGGTGAAGATTGCGCGCATCCCGGCGCCGCCTGGAAAAAGAAAAGCGCGACGACGGCTAAACTTGGGGCTAAAAACCCGCGGGTGTGCATCGGCATTGGTCCCACGCTATCATGCGCGCGTCGCCGGTTCAACCTCTATTTCGTGGATTTCTATTTCGTGGACACCGGCGCGCTTTGAAACAGGTTTGCTCCAAATTGCCCTTACTTTCCCACCAGGTGTCCCAGGTCCTTTTCGTTTTCTCCGCATATGTAATCGAGCAACTCTGTGTCGAGAACCAGGAACTGGTTCAGGGTGGTGGTCCAGGGCCTGGTGTAGGCTTTCGGATCGTCCAGCGTGATTTCGATTTCCAGATGTCCGTAATTGGGGCGGCGGAATCGCTCGGTGAGTCTGGCGGCATCGGTCATTGGAGTGCCGCCCATGTCGAGCCACTGGTCATCCCGGAAGCCGATGGTCTGGACCACCAGCGTGTCTCCCTCCCATTTTCCGGAAGAATAGCCGCGCCAGGAGGGTTGCGGATCGGATGGGAGCGGGCGGCCGTCGGTGTAGATTTGTCTGAAAAACGCGTCGTGCTCGTTAAGGATCGCGAGCAGGCCGGGAATCTGGACCACCTTCCGATAGAGGGGAGTGGTGTGCATTTCGATGTCACTGTAGGGCAGGCAGTGCGTGGAAGGCGCGTCTTTACTTTAACGCGCACAACACATTCGCTGTGCGCTTACCGTTATCGGCCGAACGTTTCGCGTGGATGGCGGCGGCCCATGGTTGAAACGGGAGTCCGCCTTCAACGCGCGAGCCGATGACCAGAAACTGACGGTTGAGCGGAAGATCCGCGCAGCCGTCGGGCGGACAGGGGACGTTGATCTCGGCGCCCCACAATCCCGAGAGGTTGGGATGGCCGTCCTCAGCCCGGGGCGCGGGGGCGGAGAGGTTGGGCTTGCCATCCGGTCCGCGAGGAACGCCGGCAGTGGGATACTTCACCCATTGCGCGGCGATGGGAAAGGCGAAAGCGGCCGTGACCGCTAACAAGCTAACCAAGTCATTTGCCGACCGCATGCACGGCGTCCTTTTCGTTGTCGTTGCAGTAGTAGTCCAACAACTCTGTATCGGGCACCAGAAGCTGATGCAGCTTGACGGTCCAGGGCTTGGTGTATGCCTTGGGATCGTCGACGGTGACTTCAATCTCGAGGTTGCCGAAATTGGTGCGGCGGAACTTTTCAATCATCTTGGCAGCTTCGGTCATTGGGCTGCCCCTACGATCGAGCCATGTGCCGTCGCGAAAGCCGACCGATTCGACGACAAGGGTGTCCCCTTGCCACTGGCCGACCGAGTATCCGTTCCAGGACGGGGAAGGATCCTTGGGCAAAGGGCGGCCATCGGTGAAGATCTGACGATAGGTCACATCGCGTTCCGACAGCAGCACGATGACGACAGGTGTTTGGATGATTTTGCGGTAGGGAGGGTAGGTCAGCAGGCGGAGCGCGCCGCTGGGCTTGCACAACGCTACCGGGTCATTCTTTCCTAGATCGCTCGTTTGATTCTTCACGAAGTCCGCCGCCCAGGATTGATACGGCAGACCGCCAGAGAGACGCGCGCCGATGTTGCCGAATTCAGGTGCTCCGGGATAATCGCCACCGCAACCCTGGATGGCGTTGGCGGTGCACGGCGCAGGCTCGAGCTGCCAGATCCCGCTGAGATCGGGATGATGGTCGGCGGTGCGCGGCGTGGGCGCGGAGAGGTTGGGGCTCCCATCGGGCAAGCGGGGAGTTCCGGGTGTTGGGTAGTTGATCCACTGCGCAAACACAGGTGCAACGATACACAGAGCTGAAGCGAATCTCTGGATCGTCATCTGATTCCTCCGTTGAGGTGCGACTGATCCTTTTCGTTTTCCAGACAGACGAATTCCAGCAGGTCGGTGTCGGCGGCGAAGGCTTGATCAACGTGGATGGACCAAGGCATGGTGTAGGCTTTGGGATCGTCGACGGTGATATCGATTTGGAGCTTACTGAAGCTGGGACGGCGGAAGCGTTCGGTGATTTTGGCGGCGCTGGTGAGAGGCGCCCCCCGCACATCGAGCCAGGTACCGTCTTTGATGCCGACGGTCTCGACCACTAGCGTGTCGTGATCCCACTTGCCGGTTGAATAGCCGTTGAAGCCGGGCTGGGGATCTTCGGGTAGCAGGCGGCCATCGGTGAAGAGTTGACGGTAGGCGGTATCGCGCTCGAACAGAATCACGAGCAAGCCGGGAGTCTGAATGATCCGGCGCGGATAGGGATGCAGGTGCATTTTTATTGGTCCCAAGGGCAGACACTTGGAATCCGGATCGTCTTTGCTGTCGACCGCAAGCCGGGACTTCAAAAGGTCCGCAGCCCAGGGTTGAAGGGGAAGCCCGCCTTTCACCTCTTTACCGACGTCGGCGAACTGCGGGTCGCGGGCGGAGTTTCCCACAAAACTGGAGTTCGCGGGACCCACCGGTTCCCAGAGTCCGGAGAGATCGGGATGGCCGTCAGCGGTGCGGGGCGCGGGACCGAGCAGGTTGGGCTTACCGTCGGGGAGCCGTGGAATTCCGGGAGTGGGGTAATTCAGCCATTGCGCAAGTGCAGGGGCGCACACGAGCGTTGCCGAAAGCGTAATTCGGCCGAGGGGCATGCTCACCTCCTTTGATGAAATCCTACATCGCCGGCTCGGGCAGCGCAAAGCACCCCAACCCAACCGGGGGCTGGCGCAGCCACCGTGTTAGAGTTAAACCGAATGAAAACACAATTTTTTTCGCCTGGCGCGTTCGCAATCCTCGCGGCGGTCACTTTGCTCGCCCAAAATGCCGGCCCAACAAAGGTTACGGGTAAGGCGAAGTCTACACTTTCGGGCGTAGAGTACTGGGACATCGTAGTCGGCACGGGTGCCACTGCGGTTGCGGGCA
The DNA here is from genome assembly GCA_036521975.1 of Bryobacteraceae bacterium. Taxonomy (GTDB): domain Bacteria; phylum Acidobacteriota; class Terriglobia; order Bryobacterales; family Bryobacteraceae; genus Palsa-187. Next base: position 5,218 of record DATDGT010000362.1, on the reverse strand, counting down.
AGCCTGTCAAAGTCCTCTACACCGGATGGCTGACAGATGGCAAGAAGTTCGACAGCTCGGTGGATCGCCGCCAACCGTTCGGGTTTACTCTCGGTGCAGGGGAAGTCATCAAAGGCTGGGATGAAGGTGTGCAGGGAATGAAAGTCGGGGGAAAGCGGCAGTTGCGAATCCCTCCGGCACTGGGCTATGGAAGCCGTGGGGCGGGCGGCGTAATCCCCCCGAACGCGACCCTCATTTTCGATGTGGAGTTGCTCGACGTCGGCAAATAACCTCGCCCACACTCCGGGCGGCGCATCCGCGTATTTAACCACTCCCGTCCTACAGCAGAAGCATCTGCTCACGCCGCGTATCGGTTCATCCCGTGGGCTATCGTGTGACTTATTTTGTCTCCGGCAAAGCGAAAACCAGCAAGCTGTTGCCGGAATTTGGGCGGCGAATCTGACCGGCCAGCTCCGGCGCGATCAGCGTGGACCAGCTTCCTCCGCCAATCCCGGCAGGCATGGCGATGTACTGCTTGCCCTTGGCCAGGTAGGTGATGGGAAATCCCTGCGCCGAGGTTGGTAAACGAGTTTGCCATAGGATCTTTCCTGTGGCGGCGTCGTAGGCGTAGATGTGACGATCCCAGTCGCCTCCGAAGGCAAGTCCTCCGGCGGTGGCAAGCGCTGCTGTGTTGGACGGCGATGGTGTGCGTTGACGCCACAAAACTTTGCCGGACCGAATATCCATCGCGAGGAACTCACCCAGGTTTCCACCCGAGCCGGGATGCCGGTAGTCCGTACGGCGCGCGGGACCTGTTCCGCCGCCGCCTATTTTTTTGTCCGGCATGGCGCCATAGGTGGCTTTTTCGCAGTTGAGCGTGAGCGGGATGTAGAGCGCGTTGGTCTGTGGATAGAAGGCCATCGCGCGCCAGCTCTTGAATCCCGAGGTGCTGGGGCACATATCCACTTCGTCACCGATGTACGGGACCTTGCCCGGCCGGTAAGTGACTTTGCCGCTGCGCGGATCTACGTCGAGGATATTCTGGTAGCCCAGGTCCGACGATCGGACAAATGCGCCGCTGGTCCGGTCAAGCTGCCATAGAATGCCCAACTTGCCCATCTTGAACAGCGACTTTCGTCCGTCGAGGTCGATCAGGATGTTTTCAAAGACCTCGTCCATATCCTGGGTTTCGCCGGGGATGTGCTGGAAATACCACTTCATCTTTCCCGTATCCGGATCGAGCGCCAGCGTGGAGTTGGTGTAAAGCGCCGCGCCATCGGTGCCGCGTACCGCTCGGACCCACGGCTTGGCCTGGGCGGTGCCCCAATAGACCAGGTTCGTTTCAGGATCGTAGCTGCCGGGAATCCATGCGTCGCTGCCGGCTCGAAACGCGAGCGGCAGATTTCCCCAAGTGTCGCCGCCGGGCTCGCCCGGACGAGCCACTGTGGAGGTGCGCCATATTTCTTTGCCGGTCTCCGCGTTATGTCCAGAAATGAAACAGACGTCCTCTTTATAGCGGCTGCATCCCGCCATTCCGGCGATCACTTTGCCGTGAACCACGATGGGGCCCGAGGTGTATCCGTAGCCGAGCTTCGAATCGGCCACTCGAGTGTCCCACACGAGTTTGCCTGTTCGGGCATCGACTGCGATCAGGTGAGCGTCGCTGGTGGTGGCGAAAATCTTGTCCCCAAAGATGGCGACGTTCCTTTGAATTCCCCTGCTGGCCTCGGATTCGCCAGCTCCGCCTGCGGACGCCGCTGGACGCTGCGAGAGGCGTGGAATGGCGGTCTGTTCTCCTCCCGCGTTCTGAACAGGACGCGGGGTTTCATCCGCGCCGGGACGGTATTCCCAGATCAGGTCGCCCGTGGCCGCATCCAACGCCTGGATCACGCCGCGCGGGTTGGGCAGAAACATGACGCCGTTGTAGACCAACGGCGTGGCCTCTTGGGCGCCGGTGTCGTCCATGGCCCAAGACCATGCGAGTTGAAGTTGGCGGACATTGTTCCGGTTTATCTGATCGAGAGGACTGTAGCCCCAGGCGTTGTCTGTCCGCCTCCAGTTCAGCCAGTCACCGGGGGCGGGATTGCGAAGCGTGGCCTCGGAAACGGGACGAAAATCCTTTACCACCTGCGCTCCAAGCCGGCCGGTCGCAAGCAACACGAGCGCGCAAATCGTCGGCACCAGTCTCAGTCTCATAAGGGCTTGCTCCGCCATGCAGCTTATCACGAATCCGCGCGCTTGATCTGAATGGATGAAGGCGCTGGAGCGTGTCTTCAACAGAGCCGCAGCCCTCGAAGCGCCCGGTGCCTTCAGCCACGCCCGTGAGGGCGGGGTCGGCGGTTGCACGTAACCGGAACGCTGATCCCCGCCCTAACGGGCGGGGCTGACTCGCGACGCCGGCGGCGTTAATATCGATAGGAGCTGAGGTGATTCATGAAAATTCTCAATCTGGTGACCCTTGTGGCGCTCACGGCCGTGAGCGGATGGGCGGAGACGCCTGTGGAGTACAGCTCCGAAGCGCGGTTCCAGTTGGATCTGCATGTGCCCGACGAGGCGCTGAGGGCTTATTTCCCGTCAGGATTCACGCCGAACGTCGCGACCCAAGGGGCGGCTAAGGACGCCAATTTGCGGGCTGTGTTCATTGACCGCGTGACCATTAACGGGCCTGACGGCAAGCCGGTGGGAAAGGGCTCGAACCGGCTCGTATATCTGGTGGCTCCCGTGAAGGACCCTAGCGGCGCCAACGCACAGTTGGTGATCGGCGGCCTGACCGAGGACACGGCCGACTCGCCCGGACCTTTCGGCGTGTATCTGGCCGCAACGACTCATCAGATGGCCCGCTCGACTGTGAATAGCAGCTCTTTGCCGATTCTCGATAGTCAGGATTGGACATTGGCAGCAGCAGGCGGGGAGCATCTGGAGATGCACATCAAGTACGAACGTGGCGTGGCTAACAAAGGCAACGTCGCAGATACCAAGTTTTACTCGGCCAAAACTCCCACATTCTTCCAGATTTCGCGACAAGAGCAGGTGTTGGACATTCTGAGGAATGCAACCACGAATCCGCCGGATCGAGTTAAGGAATTCACGTTCAAAGCCGGTGGCGGGAGTTATTCTAAATTGTTCGATGGCACAGAGAAGCTGCTCAGTTGGGACAATATTCTTTGGATAAATCGGACTGTGCTGTTGCCCTAAAACCAACGTGCTCGCGGCGGCAGTGGTGTCTGGACAGGCGATTCGGGAGGTGATCCTTCATGAAAACGATTGTGACCGCGGTCTCTTGCTTCGCGGCGATTGTAGCTTCTCTTTCCTTGCTCATGACGGACGCGGCCACGGCGCATTCCGTCCTGGCGCTAACGAGCGGCAAATGAGAGGGACGTCCATCCTCCGCGCCGCGCTGATCGTCGCACTCTTGGGCGCGCGGGCACAAGCCGCCGAGCCGCTGCTGGGACGATGGCTGCTGGTGAGCCAGGAAATCGACGGCCACAAGACTGAGATTAACCAAATGTTGCTGAGGATTACTGCGGCCGGCAAAGCGCTGGATTTTGCGTACTCCGTGCCGGTGAACAACATTCAATTCGTTTCGCTCCGCTTCACGGCTCGTCCCGACGGCACGGATGCCGACGTGACGAACGCCGACGGACAAAAGATCGGGACCGCGAAGGTCACCAAGGCAAGCCCGACCCAGTACAAGGTCATTGTGCAGGGGCCAAGTAGACCCACAGCCAATGGAATGGCGATCGTTTCCGCCGACGGCAAGACGCTCACTTGGCAATCCGACTCCAAGCAGCCTGGACAAACCGCGGTCACGCGCATGGTCCAAGTGTTCGCACGTCAATAAATGCGATGGGTTTCGTGCGCGCGTTTCTGCGGCGGCCGCGGAGAGTGTGGCTGCGCCGGTTGTGCTTTCAGATCCATCTGTGGATCGGGCTGCTCCTCACCGTCTATCTGATCGTGATCGGATTCACGGGATCTATCCTGGTGTTTCGTGAGGAGTTGGAGCATGCGGCCGGACTGAATCCGTGGAGCGGCATTCGGGCCGACGGTCCCTATGCCGATCCAGCCACCGTAATCGCCGGCGTCCGTGAGGCGTTCCCGGCGGCGCGCGTGATTTCGCTGTCCGCCCCGACGAAATCCAACCCCGTCTACGTCGCCGTGCTTCAAAGCCGCGGGAGAGAGATCGGCCGCAGCAGGATTGCGCTGCACCCCATCACCGGCCAAGTGCTGGGGCGCATGTCGCGGCGGGTTCCGCCTCGCTGGGCGTGGCTCGGCGTGGTTCGCAATCTTCATGAAACACTCCTCTTGGGAGTCACGGGACGGCAGGTCAACGGCGTTTTGGCGGGCCTGCTGCTGCTAATCAATCTGACCGGTATGGTGGTCTGGTGGCCGGGCCTCAGAACGTGGCCGCGCGCGCTCACAGTCGACTTCCGGCGCGCCTGGCGTCGCCTCAACTTCGATCTACACCGGGCGGTGGGATTCTGGACGTTCGTGATCGTTTCCTTTTGGGCTATGTCCGGGGTCTACTTTGGATGGTCCGGAGAAGCGCGTGCTTTCATCGATCGCATCTCCCCTCTGGTCTCCTCGAGACCTCCCGCGATTCGCGCTCACCCGGTCTCTCCAACAACGCCCGCACCCGGCCTTCATGCGATCCTCGCGCAGGCAGCGGCCCTCGATCCAGGCTCCTCACTTCGCGAAATCGCATTCCCCGCCGGCCAGACGGCGCCGCTCAGAATCTCCATGCAGCGCGCGGGGATGCAAGGCGACGAGTTTGCGGATACGCTGTACTTCAATCCCTACGACGGGAGTTATCTCGGTATTTGGAAATACGGCGTGAACCAAAGTCTCGGGGACTGGATTGTCTGGTCGCAAATCCCGCTGCACTTTGGCACTTTCTGGGGCATTGGCTTCAAAATCTTATGGTCAGCGCTTGGTCTCGCCATTCCGCTGCTGTGTCTCACCGGAGTGGTCATGTATTGGAACCGCTATCTGCGCAGGCATCTATCGGCGACCGCGCATGCGAGCCCCGCAGAACCTGCGCCCGTGAGGTCCTAAATGCGGTTGACTTTCCATGGGTCTGTATAGTTCTAGATCCACTTGCTGGCCACGAAGTTCACAAAACGGTCAAGTTCGCGCGGCTACCAAATTCGCCTGAATAAAGTCGTCGAGACTCCTTTCAAAGCCGCGCCACGACGTGCTCAGACGGCTTCGCGCAGTGACATCGTCGGGCAAACGAGGATCG
>DATDGT010000361.1:0-5451 GCA_036521975.1 Bryobacteraceae bacterium | reverse complement strand
CACCCTGTTCAAGCGTTTTTCGAAGCTCAATAGCCCGGCCCACCGATACCCCCGTCCTACGCTTCGATCAACACCTCGCGATGTTGACCGCAAGATTAGGGGCCAAGATGGATTCGCTGCTCCTTTCTTGTACGACTCTTTATTCGCTACAACATGCCGGTTTAACCCGGCGCACCCCGTGAAACGCCGGTCACGTCCGAACGGCCGCCCCAAAACTGCTACGTGTCGCCGACCGCGCGGCCGGAGATGGCAGGGGCCCCGGGACGCCTCCGGTAGAATGGGTCTCGAAAGGGGGGCCTTAGGACGAACCGAAATGCCGGGCAGACAAAACACCAACTTCCGCTCCGGTAACCTGACGGAACATTTCGGCCTACTTCTGTTGAAGGGAATTGCCGCCGTTGCGGACGTTCCGAGGCCTGAAGATTTTGGGCTTGATGCCGTCGCCACCCTGCTTCGTCGCGATAGCGATGGGAACAGCTACGCCGAAGACAGTTTCGTCGTCCAGCTCAAATCCAGCGCAGAAACGTCCGTCGGTTACCCCGATCACGCGCTTACTTGGTTCCTGGCTCAATCGGAACCGATGTTCATCGGGATTGTGTCGAGAAAGGAAGCCAGCATCTCGTTGTATCCCACCTTTCAAGTGAATCAGGCCGTTCTGGCACTGCACGCCAAGCAGGTCAAGGTGGTTTTTCGCCCGCCCAAGGGTGCGTACCCGTGGTCCCGGAGGACCCGAAGACTCCGCGACTGTATCCCTTGGTCCTCCGGTGCTCTCGTGGACGCTTGCCGATATGCATGATACGAAGTGGCAGACACAAGCGTACTCAACGCTGAAGCGGTTCCTTGGGGTCGTCCGCCGTGAACACGCACTGTTGTCATTTGGCCAGAGTTCCAAAATCGAGTGGGCTACCAACGACGAAGGCTCAATCCGAACGTCGTTTGGAATGATGAAAGGGGCCCCCGATGGCCTTCTCTCCCTAGCCTCACGTAGCATACCCGGCCTTAACGCCTTGCTGCTGCAAGCGATGGCCTTACAGGGAGACGTTGGAACCGGCTTGACGCTTCATTTGATTGGTGTAATCGAAAGTCTGCGCGCCTTCGGAGTCGAGGTTGACGAGGTCACCGGAGCGCTTGAACAGATGTCTGTTATTCGGCTCACCCAGGACTGGCCGCCAAAGGCGGTTGATGTCGCGAAGGCCGTCGAATAATCAACGCGGTCGGGTGTGGACTCGTTCGGCGGATCGCGTCGCCCCGAACGACTGACCTCGACCAACACACCGAGCCTCCGGGCAGATTACCGCCACTCGTATGAAGCTCGCATTGAAATGGCAGGCCCCTAGTTCGGCCTCCGGGAGATCAATCCCGTGAAAACGCCCATCGGGGAACGTGGATCGCTATCCTTACGTGAACAGTATCGGCTTTAGCCTGTGAAACCTGGGCTTCAGCCAGGGCCCGAGGGACGCTGAAGCCCACTCGACCAGACGTCTTCATCCCGCCACAGTGACCGCGTGTAAGCTGGTTCTGAGGAAAAGGAGCGAACATGACCAGCATCACTCGGCGCGATTGCGGGAAAGGTCTGCTTAGTATCGCGGCACTGGCGGCTCGTCCCGGAAAATCTGCCACGCAGGAAACTGCCATTCCGGCTGAAGGCGTCGGACGACGCTTCCGTCATCTGTCGTACAGCGACATTGGCGGACGGCCGGACAGCGTTCAGGTGATGCTCAACCGCCGGCATCTTTATGTCGGTCACATGTTCAGCAACGGCGTGACGATTCTTGACGTCGCCGATCCACGCAAACCGAAGCCTGTCGGCTTCTTCACGGGCGGAGACTTTACCCGGACACATCACCTGCAGGTTTCGGGCGACCTGCTCCTGCTCGCGAACGGCGCGAATATCGTCGCCATGCAGTCATACGACAACATCCGCGGTTATTTCGAGAATGCGCTGGCCGACAGCATTACGAATCGGAAGAAATTCCGATCGGGCCTCAGCATCCACGATATTTCTCGTCCCGCCGAAATGAGGGAGATTGCTTTTCTGGAAATGCCGGGCCTGGGCATCAATCGTCTGTGGTGGGCAGGCGGACGCTATGCCGCGGTGGCCGCGCATTTAGATGGCTTTACCGATCATTTTCTCTGCATGGTCGATCTGCAGAACATCACGAAGCCGGAAATTGTAGGCCGCTGGTGGATGCCCGGAATGAATCGCGCAGCCGGTGAGCCGTCGACACTGGCGCCCGGCCGCCGCGTGGCGCTGCATCACATGATCATGGCAGGAAATCGCGGATACGGGGCATGGCGCGACGGTGGCTTCACTGTCCATGATCTAAGCGATCCAACCAAGCCAAAGTTGATTTCGCACATCAACTGGTGTCCACCGTTCCCAGGCGGTACGCACACTCCCCTTCCCCTCCCTGGCCGAAAGCTGGCGGTCGTGGCCGACGAAGCGAATGCGGAGAAATGTGCGAAAGGAATGTTCTGCACCTTTATCGTGGATTTGCGGGCCGAGGAAAACCCGGTGCCCATTTCCACTTTGCCTTCGCCCAAGGAGCGAGATTTCTGCGGATTCGGGACTTTCGGTCCGCATAATCTGCACGAAAATCGACCCGACACGTTTCGCAGCGAGGAGACGATTTTCGCCACGTACAATGTCGCCGGGGTCCGTGTATTCGATATCCGGGACGCATTCGCCCCCAAGGAAATTGGGTTTTGGACGCCTCCGGCGCCCAAAAAGCTCATCGATCCGCGTCCCAACGTTGCGCTCGCGGCCAAGACCGCCGATATCCTGGTCACCACCGACGGCCTCGTGTATGCCACGGATTGGAACGCCGGCTTAAACGTGCTTCAATACGAAGGCTGAAACCCGGTCGCAATCGGGTTGGGTACCCAGGAAATTTGAAGAGGCTCAAACCCCTTGACTTTCCGCTACACCTGCGACATACTGTAGCAGGGCATGGCCGCCAAACCGAACTCGCCCAGAAAAGCCCTCAGCAGCCTCGAGCACCAGCTCATGGAGATTTTGTGGAAGGGCGGTCCGGCCACGGCTGAGCGGATTCGCGAGGCTCTGGCTCCGAAGCATGTGCTGAAAGATTCGAGCGTGCGCACGATCCTGAGCCGGTTGGAAGACAAGGGCTACGTCAAGCACAAGCTGGAGGGAAAGGCGTTTGTGTATCGCGGCGTGGAGCAGCCGCAGAGCGTAGCCGTGCGAGCCGTGCGGCAGCTTCTGGATCGTTTTTGCGACGGCTCTCTCGAGCAGTTGCTGGTCGGGTTGGTGGAAAAGGAAGTGGTGGGCCAGGCGGAGCTGGAGGAACTGGTTCGCAAGATCGGAAAGCGGGAGAAGTAACATGCTCACTCATCTTGCAGACGTGTCAGTTCGGGCGCTGGAATTGGCGCTAATCGCGTCTCTTGTTGCCTGGAGGCGTTCCGCGGCCGTGCAGCACGCGGCATGGACAACGGTGGCGTGCGGCATGCTGGCCCTGTTTGCGTTTAGCTCCGCACTGCCAAGGTTGCCGCTGAGGGTGCTGCAAGATCTGCCGGAGCAAGCGATGCCGGCTCCCGTGAAACAGTTCGATTTTCCGGGGAACCTCGTAACACAGCGCAGCGCGCCCACGCCGATTCCCCCTTCGGCCCCGCCGCGCCGCCAGATTGACTGGATCGAGCTTGGTTATATGTCGGTGACGCTCGCGCTCCTTCTGCGATTCGCGCTCGGGACGTTCCTCGCAGGGAGGCTCGTCAAGAACAGCACCTTGATCGATGGCTTCCACGAATCGGAACAGATCACCATACCGGTGACGATCGGCTGGATTCGTCCCGCGATTCTACTGCCACCCGAATGGCGCGAATGGGACCGCTTCAAACTCAACGCCGTGCTGGCGCATGAAGGCGCACACGTCAGACGCCGCGATGGCTTAATCGCCGCCATCGCCCGAATCAATCGCTGCATCTTCTGGTTTCATCCGCTGGCGTGGTGGCTGGAGCGAAGGCTGGCTCTCCTGGCGGAGCTGGCTTGCGACGAGGCGTCCGTCGTGGCGACCGGAGATCCCAAACAGTACGCCAGTCTGCTGCTCGAAATGACGCGGGTCGTGGATATATCAGCCGGACGTTTGCGCGGGCATGCGTTGACCATGGCGGCCGGTTCGCATATCGGGAGGCGGGTGAGAGCGCTTTTGAAGGAGGGGCGCAGGTTTTCAAAAGGTGTCACGCGGATGGGCTGGGCTGCGATCGCGCTGGGTGGAATTCCGCTGGTCTGGGCCGCGGGGGCGATCACTTTGGATCATCAAGCTCCGCCGTTGCCCTCGCCCCTTCAACCCTCAAATTCGCCGAAATCACCCCTGTGGATCGCCCAGGCCCGGCAGCCGGTTCCGGCACAGCCATCGTCTCCCACGGCCGCCGCGGCGCAGGTGCGGTTTGTGGTCGCTTCCGTTAGACCAGGAGGGCCCGACTCGTTCCGCTGCCTCACGGACAAGTTCACGATGGATCCCGACCGAGTGGAAATCTCCTGCGTCAGCTTGCAGCGACTGATGGAGTACGCCTTCCGGCTGCCGCAGAAGCAGGTAGATGGGCCGGCGTGGTTGCACCATTACGGCGGACCGCGGTTCGACATCTCCGCGAAGCTGCCTCAGGGAGCCACCCGAGACCAGGTTCCCGAGATGCTCCGGGCGCTCCTGGTGGACCGGTTCAAGCTGGTCTACCATCTGGAGCGCAGAGAGCAAAACGTGGATGTGTTGGTCGTGGCCAAGGGCGGACTGAAGCTGCAAGAGGTTTCAGCGCCTGCTGATGCCTCAACTGCTAGACCCGACGAACCGGCAGGCATGCAAACGATCAATGGCAATCTGATGCGGCTTAATCCCTCAACTGGCGGCCGCGGAGATTCGGACGGCTACCTGCACACGCAGTCGCGAGATACGATCCATTGGGATTTTTCAAGCACAAGCCTCGGACGTCTTGCCGATGAGTTGGCTGAGGAGTTCCAGCGGCCGGTGGTGGACATGACCGGACTCAAAGGAACGTATCACGTCGTGCTTGACGTAAAATTCAACCCATCCTTGTATCCTCCGCCCAAGACGCTTGAGGACCTCGAAGACCAGGTGACCGATATGCGGAATCACTTCAACACCGAGCTTCAGAAAACCGGACTTCGGTTGGAGACGCGTAAGGCTCCCATCGAATACGTTGTGGCGGACCGGGTGGAGCATACGCCGACCGATAATTGAGATACCCGCTCACCGTGATACACCGGGCGAGAAAACGAGGGCTGAATGACGCCTCTTTGTCCGTAGCGAGCGGGATCAGCGCGGAAAATCGTCCTTAGTAATACCTAAATTATGCACGCACTTCGCCGTTTCCATGCCGCACGGCTAAGGCCGATCGCGGCCGCTAGTGCTCAAGTGTTGATCGCCTCCCGCTGACTCCCCTTCTTTGTTTCCCAACTGATTCCGAACAATGGCTCTATCG
>DATDGT010000360.1:0-85930 GCA_036521975.1 Bryobacteraceae bacterium | reverse complement strand
TTTATTGGTGTGGGCTGCCGTTGCGAAACTTTGTGAGACGTTCATCCATTCCTCTCGCCAGGAACGGGCCGCCAGGCAACGTGTTTGCGCCGGATTAGAAGTGACCGCCGGATGTTAACCTGGAGTCGGGGAAGGTGCGTGATGATTCCGTCTGTCTTTGCCGCGGTGGTCCTGCTGCTCTACCTTGCGATCGCTGGTGTTCTGATGCGGAAGTACGTTAGAACCCGTGATGCTGGCCTTATCTGGTTGGGTGTGGCCGTCGTCATCTGGCCTATGGTCACCCGGCTTCTCGATGGGGGAGAACGTGTCCTCATTGATCGCCTCATAAGGCATCAATTCGTCGGGTTTTATCCTTTCAGTTTAGTGGACGGAGGGACAATCACGACAGGCAGCCTCGTTCTTTATCTTCAGTTGGTACAACAAACAATCGGCGTTTGCCTTCTGTTGATCGCGGTGGTCTATTTATACAAAGGCAAGAACGGCGCCGATCTGCGACTGGCGACGACTGGCGAGAAGATAAACTGATCCTCCTCGCTTCGCCGTTGCGAATGCGAACACAAACATTTCGCGTTGTATAACGGACGCTCTCTGCAGCTCCAGCGGACGAGCGGGACGCGGGCCTGGGAGATTACTCCCGGCAAGCGTTTACCACACCGGGCGGATCACGGGCTACTCGTACGAAGCCACCCTCTTTTGGCTGCGAACCTCGGTCGTGAATGATGAAGGACGTTGTCATTCATATCTGTTGTCGATCTGCGACGGGGCCTGTTGCCAAGTCCGGTCCTGGGAAGGTTGAGCGCGGCTGCTCCGGGCCGAATCACTGCCGCGCGGCCAGACGCTGGAGCTCTGCCGCGGCGGCGCTGCGGTCACGGCGGCTGGAGCGGGCTGCATCGAGCGGCGTTTGGCCTTTGCCATTCTTCGCCTCAAGGGATGCACCGTGCTCTACCAGGTAACGGATGATCTGCGGGTCGCCTCGTCCGGTTACGGAGTCGTGCAGCACCATGTCCCCGTTCGCCCCCGCGGCATTGATGTCCGCGCCGTTATCCAGACATAGCTGAACGGCCGCCATGGCCTCCTGGGGCGTGCCGCGATCGCGTGTGGGCACGGCCATGTTGCCGTCGCGATATCCCAGGCCCGCGGCCAGCATCAACGCCGTATTCCCATTTTTCATGCGCACGTTCGGGTCGGCCCCATGCGCCAGCAGCAACTTCATGACGGGAACGTCGGCGGCCTTGGCGGCGCGGAGGAAAGGGGTCGCTCCCGCACCTAAAGCGGGATCGCCGTCCGTATGCGCCCGCTGGAACTGCACGGCTTTGAGGGTAGTGTTGGGATCGGCCCCGTGTCGCAGCAGGGATTCGATCAATTCCACCCCGGTGATTTTGGAAGGCGCGGGAATCTCGGGCCGGCCGAACATCCACGGCAGAGAATTCACGTCCACTGCGGCATACAGCGCCGCCATACCGGTGGTATCCGCCAGATTCGGGTCGGCCTTGTGGTCGAGCAGCAGTGCCGCGAAATCGTAATGGTAATTGATGATGGCCACCACCAGCGCGGTTGCGCCGTCGGGGTCGGTGGCGTTGACGTCTGCTCCCCGCTCCACCAGCACGCGGCCGGCATGGAGCGCGTCCTCACGCGCCGCATACATCAGCGGCGTCCACGATCCCATGGAAAGGCGGGTCAGCCCGGCATTGGGGCGTTGCCAGGTCGCGCGACCGGAGCGTCCGTTGCCGTCGGCTCCGGCGTCGAGCAGCGCGCGCACGGCGTCGGCGTGATCCGACGCGGCGGCCCAGATCAGCGCGCTTTCCCCATAGAAGCCCTCGCGTGTTTCCACCTTCGCGCCGTGCCGAAGCAGAGCCTGGATGACAGGCACATTCCCGGTGCGCGCCGCTGTCATCAGTACGGTTTCGCCTTCCGGCAGCGCATGGTTGACATCCGCTCCCGCGGCGATCAGGCTATTGACGATTTCCAGGTTTCCGCCCTCTACGGCGAGCACCAGCGGGGTCACGCCATAGCGGTTCTGCGCGTCGGCTGCCGCATGCGCCGCTAACAACTGCCGCACCGCCGCCGTGTTCTGGCTGCGAACGGCATTGTGCAGCGGAGTACTGCCATCCGGTTCGCCGGCGTAGAGCGCCGCCACGACCAGCAGCAGGGCGCTAAAGCGAAATGACACCATCGCTATTGCCGAGATGGTCGATGTTCACACCGAACTTTGCGGCGACCCCCAGCCATAGGTTCGCCACCGGCGTCTTCGGCTTTTGTAGCACGTGGCGATTGCCGGTTCCTGCCAGGCCACCGACGGCAACAAGGGGCAAAGGGTCGGTGGCGTGAGCGTTGCCGTCCCCCATGCCGGCGCCATAGAAGATCAGCGAGTGATCGAGCAGGCTGCCATCCCCGTCCGCTGTAGTGTTCAGTTTCTCCACGAACTTGGCGAACTGCTCGACGTGGTAGAGATTGATGCGCGCGTTCTTTGCCATTTTTTGCGGATCGTTACCGTGATGGGAAAGCGTATGGTGCGGCTCGTCCACTTCGATTTGCGGATAAGTGCGCTGGCTGGCTTCGCGCGACATCATGAACGTCACCACGCGTGTTACGTCGGCCTGATACGCCACTCTCTGCAGGTCAAACATCAGGGCCACATGCTCCTCAAACGATTCCGGAATACCTTCCGGGGCGTCAATGGTCACCTCAGCCGAATCCGTTCGCGCCTGACGGTGGTCAATCCGCTGTTCGATTTCGCGGATGTCGTCAAGATAGTCGCTGAGACGGGCGCGGTCGCGAGGCCCTAGTGCGGAACGCAAATGAGCCGCCTCTTCCGAGATGCTGTCCAGAATGCTGCGATCCTCCGCCTGGCGTGCCTGGCGCTGCGCACTGGAGCCTGTGCGCCCGAACAAGCGTTCGAAAACCACGCGCGGGTTGATCTCCATAGGCAGGGGAGTGGTGGGCGATGCCCAGCACAAGGTATTCATGTACGTGCAGCTAAAGCCCGGGGTGCAGCCGCCGATGTAACCGGTGAAATCCTCTGTAGCCAGTTCCAGGGAGGGGAAGACCATCTCCTGCCCGATTTGCCGGGCAATGAGCTGATCTATTGTAGGGCCGGCCAGGACATTTTCGGCCTCAGTCTTCTTGGCGTAGACCCCCGTGAGCCAGCCGGCGGCAGCGACCGCGTGATCGCCGATGGTGGTGCCGGCGCGCGCCAGATTGCCGACCACGACCAGCTTTTCGCGATAGGGCGCCAGGGGCTCGAGCGTAGGCGGAAACTCGAAACCGGCTCCGTCTGTCTTCGGAATCCACTTGTTGATGATCGCGCCGTTGGGGAAGTAGACAAAACCGAGCCGCTTGGGTGGGGGGGCGGCGGCCTTGAGCGCGGGACCCATGGCGTCGAGAAACGGCAGGGCCACCGTGGCCGACAGCCCCCGCAGAAATGTGCGGCGGGGGAGCGCTTTTCGGGCGATGAACATTTAATCCTCCGGCTTCTTTCGCATTTGGAAAGGTACACTCCGCGCCACACCCATGATGATGGAAGCGATGCGGTAGTCAGGTGCGGTTTGGCGCAGGATAGCGCGGACCGTGGGCATATCGTTTGGTTCCAAGCCCCGGCCCAGTGCATAAATCAGGAGCTTTTCCGTGAATGCACCGGCGAAGATTTCCGGCCGGGACAGGATGGCGTTCCGCAGGCCAATGACGCCATTTACCTCGGTCCCATCGGCAAGCTGGCCGGTTGCGGTAATCGGGGCGCCGGAGTCTTCCGTCCGCCACGCGCCCACAGCATCGAAATTGTCCAGCGCGAAGCCAATGGGATCCATCAGTTTGTGACAACTGGCACAAATGGCGTTCGCGCGATGTAGTTCCAGGCGCGCGCGAAGTGTCTGCGGCGGCGCGCCTTCGGCATTATCCGGCAGCGACGTCAGCACCTCTGGCGGCGGAGGTGGCGGCGGCGCTCCCAGCAGATTTTCGAGGACCCACTTTCCACGCACCACCGGAGAAGTTCGATCCGCGTGGGACGTGACCGTCAGAATACTGCCCTGGCCCAGAATCCCTTTGCGTGCGTCTTGCGTTACCGCTACCCGGCGGAAATTGCTCCCGTAGATCCCCGGGATACCGTATTGACGCGCCAGGCGCTCGTTCAAAAACGTGTAGTCTGCGCTGAGCAGGTCGAGGATGCTGCGGTCCTCGTGCAGAATGCTGGCAAACAGCAGCTCCGTCTCCTCGCGGAAGCCTTGGCGGAGATTGTCGTCGAAATCCGGAAACTCGCCGGAGTTGGGGCGTGCGTTGCGCAGATTTCGGAGTTGAAGCCATTGCCCCGCGAAATTGCTGACGAATCGCTGGGCGCGGGGATCGGCGAGCATTCGCCGCACCTCGGATTCCAGCACTTCCCGGCGCGCCAGTTGGCCGCTAGTGGCCACCTTGAGCAGCCGGTCGTCGGGTATGCTCGACCAGAGGAAGAAGGAAAGCCGCGAAGCCAGCTCTACTGGATTGAGAACGTACAAGGCGCCGGGCGGCAGATGCTCCGGACTGGTTTCCGCGCGAAATAGAAAGGACGGGCTCGCCAGAATGCGGCGCAGCGCCATCTGGAAGCCGCGATCCGGGCCGCCTTGGGCGCGGCCGCGCTCGTAGAACGCGACCAGCGGACGCATGTCCTCTGCCGTGATTGGCCGGCGGTATGCGCGCCGGGCGAGCGGCTCCAGGACTTCTCGCGCGCACGAGGAAATGCCCTGAGGACAGGTGAAGTTCAGGCGGCCGGGTTTGCCACTGTGCTGTGCAGGCTTGTACGGACCCAGGATAGTTATGGCTTCCAGATGCGGGCGCCCGGTGACTTCGAACGTATCCACGGAGCTGCGGACGAAGCCCTGCAGTCGGGCTGTGCCGAAGCCGCGCTTTTGGAGGAACGTTGCCGTAACTTCATGCAAGCCGGCCTTCAGCGGCAAGCGAATCCGGAACCGGGCGTCGATCGCGTCAGACCCGTCGGTGGGATTCTTCATTCGAGCCAGATCCTCAGGTCCGCCGATGGTCCGCAGGAAGATCCGCTCGCCATCTATCGACAGCTCCACTTGATGCGGCCGTTCGATGCCGCGCATGATTTCGAGGTTATTCCGAAAGAAGCTGAGCCGGATCTCGTATTCGGCGTCGAGCGGGAACGTTTGCTCCACCTGCATGCCTCCGACGGTCCCGAACGGCAAACCCTCAATATGTTGGTCCTGCGAGAGATCCTGGCGCGCGCTGTAAGTTTCGGAGCTTGGTTCCGTCGTGGGATCCGCCAGAGCCAAGGCACTCACCCGATCTGCCGCGGTCAGATACCGTTCCAGCAATATAGGGGAGAGACCGAGGACGCTGGCGTTATTGTCGAATCCGAAGGCGGAATCGTCGGGCGGCAGCATGGCGGTAACGTCGACCTTCAAGCCCAACAGGTCTTCAATGGCGTTCGCGTACTCGGCGCGGTTCAGGCGATGGAGCAGCGGCTGGCCGGGATTCGGGTTTGCCTCAGCGGCGGCATCGAGCTGGTTTTCGATCCACGCCACCGTTTGCCCGTAAGTCTTCTCGTTTGGACGGGGAGCGGATGAAGGGGGCATGGTGCGCATCCGCAACCGCTGGACTACTTTTTCCCACGTCTCCGGAGGAGACGGAATGCTTGCCGGATTCAGAACCAATCCGCCGGTGCGGGCACGTTCATTGTGGCAGCCGGTACAGTAGCGCGTGATCGCTGCGCGCGCCGCATCTCTGGAATCCTGCGCCTGCGCCACCGCCGTAAAGATGAAGATTCCGAAGATGATAGGCCGCAAGCACCGGGCAAAGCAAACCACCCAATCATGATACAGCCAAGGTGCCCCGAAGGTCGATGACTATATCTGGTCAGACCTCTCAGCCACTCGGAGAGGAGGGGGAGCCGGACGGGGAGCCGATTCCTGCAATAACAACCCTTCCATCGCTTGGCCGAAAGATACGGCTTGGGCGTCCAGTATCGGTTAAGTTAATTAATTCGGTTAAGTTAATTAAGTAAACAGCTTTGCGGCCAGGCTTTTCGCGGATCTAAACACGTAAGAAACTGAAAAAGCTAGACTTGTAGCGTTAAGCCCCGCCCGGGCCCGTGGATTGGACACTCGCGCCCCACGCTGGCACATTCATTCTGGTTCATTCTGACTCATTCTGACTTCATCTGCGCTCCGTCCGAGCGGGTGGAAAAGCGCACAGCGAATGCGTTGTGCGCGTTAGATTAGAACAGTATTTCTGCTAACCCTGGGAGACCCCGCGCGGGACCACCACGTGTCCGGCTGCGGCCAGCGTCCGTTCCTGACTCGCCAATTCCAGATCGTGTTCCACCATCATGCGCACCAGTTCTTCGAACGTCGTGTGCGGCTTCCATCCCAGCTCCGCCCGGGCCTTGGAGGAATCGCCCTGAAGGAAATCGACCTCGGTGGGGCGCAGATAGCGCGGATCGGTTTCGACGTAACGCTTCCAGTCCAAGCCGCAGCACTCGCCCGCAAGATCGAGCAGATCCCGAACGGAGTGGGATTCACCGGTGGCGATCACATAATCGCCAGGGGAATCGCGCTGGAGCATGAGCCACATAGCCTCGACGAAATCACCGGCATAACCCCAGTCGCGCCGTGCGTCCAGGTTTCCCAGGAACAGCTTCTTCTGCAGACCGAGCTTGATCCGAGTGAGCGCGCGGGTGACTTTCCGGGTGACGAACGTTTCGCCGCGGCGGGGCGATTCGTGGTTAAACAGGATTCCGTTGCAGATGAACAAACCGTACGCTTCGCGGTAATTGACGGCGTACCAATGGGCGGCAACCTTGCTGGCCGCGTAGGGACTGCGGGGGTAAAAGGGCGTGGTTTCATTCTGCGGGGGCTTGGCCCCGCCAAACATCTCCGAAGATCCGGCTTGATAAAACCGGACATTCCCCTGGCCCCCCGACTGGCCCGGCGACGCGTAATCGCGAACGGCTTCCAGCAACCGGAGCGTGCCCACCCCCACCACATCCGCC
Source organism: Bryobacteraceae bacterium (assembly GCA_036521975.1). Classification (GTDB taxonomy): domain Bacteria; phylum Acidobacteriota; class Terriglobia; order Bryobacterales; family Bryobacteraceae; genus Palsa-187. The sequence goes on along the minus strand of DATDGT010000360.1, from coordinate 78,948 downwards.
GTGTATTCGGCTTGATCGAAACTTACGCGCACATGGGATTGCGCCGCGAGGTTGTAAATCTCGTCCGGCTTCGCCTTCGCCAGGATGTGGCGGAGGCTGGCCCCTTCGGTCACGTCTCCATAGTGCAGAAACAGCGAGGCGCCACGTTCGTGCGGATCGGCGTAAATGGGATCGAGGCGCTCGGTATTGAAAGTGGAGGCGCGGCGTACGATGCCGTGAACCTCGTACCCTTTGGCCAGCAGCAATTCCGCGAGAAACGAGCCGTCTTGTCCGGTAATTCCGGAAATGAGAGCCTTTTTCATCGATGAAATTACAGTATAGTTTAAGGCCCCCGATTCACGGCTGCGTAGTCTCTCTGCGATGCGCTCCAATTTCGCACGACTTGCTCGTACCACGCCACCCGCTCGGCATATTCACGGGCGAGATCGGTTTGCTCCCCGGGATCACGATCCAGATTGAAGAGTTTCGGCCGGCGCGTGTCGAGCCGATAGATGAATTTCCATGGACCATCGCGCAGTCCGAGGAGAGGGAGGGAATAGTCGGTGAAGAAGAGCGCCATGCGAGGCTCGGGCGCAAGCCCCCCATCAAGCATGGAGCGCCCCTGATAGGGATCCTGAATGGTGAGGCCCGCCAGATCCAGCACGGTCGGCGCCGTGTCCACTAAGCTGACCACCTTGCGAACTCGGATCTGCGAGTGGATCGCGCCGGGCGCGGCGATCAGAAACGGCACGTGTACGTTCTCTTCATAAATGAAGAAAGTATGGGCGTAATTGCCTGGATGCTGGCCGAAAGCTTCGCCATGATCGCCGTAGATAATCCACACAGTGTTATCGTCCAATCCACGCGCGCGCAGTCCTCAAGCGTTTGATAGCCGCGATTGTGGATCACGGACTCCATGCCCAGATATCCAAAGCGGCCCGAATGAAACATCGCTGTTCGGTAGCCCGCATCGGCCAGCGCCTGCGCAATCGAACGGCAGGGGATTTTTTCGGTATCTTCGGGCTGGCTGTCGATCGACGGATAGGTAGAGCACAGGACCGAATACAAGCCCTTGATGCTCTCCGGGTAGACGGCGTACGCGTTGTCGAACACCACCGCATTCGCCGCGAGCGCGCTAAGGTTGGGCGTCAGGTCATATTCGCCGCCATAGAGGCGCAGATACTGCGCGGCGGTGGATTCCAAAGCAACCAGGACGATGTTGCGTCCGCGCGCGAGACCCCGCCAGGTGGAGAGATCTTCTGCGGGGAAGGAGGGGAAGCGCGATACGCGCCAATCGGTGCGCGCCGCCAGATATGCCGGCCTTCCCAGATGGGGTATCGCGGTGGCGAAGAGCGCCGCGACGACATTGCGATCGAAACCCAGGGTATCGACGTGCGCCGAGGCGAACGGCCCGGCCGCGACGAGACCGGCCGCCAGGACCGTGAGACTCCTCCGGGTTTTGGGAATGCTCCAAAGCCGGCTCGAAATGGCGGCGGCCGCGAGAACTGCTACGACAAGACCCGCGTTAGTCCATGTGGCGTAGGCACGGAAGGAATCCGCCAGAGGCCCTCGCGCCGCTCTCCACATCGGAAGGGTCAAGGGAGTGGAGACCGCTCGCATCACGGGAATATTCAACGCCGCATAGCCTGCCAGAATCCAAAACACAATCGAGGATGCACGTTTCGGAGCAAACCGCTCGAAACAAGCGAAGAGCAGAGCGGCCAGAGCGTCTTGCCAAAACCAGGCGGCCGGCGTCCACCAGGACAGACCGACAGCATGGCCTCCTGACGCCGCCATCTTGGCGAGGACAAACGCAACAAAGAGGCTCGCTGCCCTCATATTCGATTGATTCTCTTGAGAAGCCAGATGGAGACCGCGCGGCCCGTTCCACGGCGCCGCCAGATCCAGTCGTGCATCAGCACGGCTGGCGCGGGAGGATGCTGGTAGACTCTCTCGCGGTCACCGTGATAAGAGAGAGGAATGACAGCCAGATCGCAATCCAGCGGTTCCCCCGCATAGCGCCGCTGCTCGAAGTCGACGTTAGCGTTATCGATACCGGCGAACCGGCGGGCGATGTCAATGTGGTTCGCGTTCGATTCGATCACGACGATCCGCGCTCGCGGAAGCAACTCGCGAATCGCCAACGCGGTGCGGGGAAACAATCCGCCCCCGACGATGGTCACGCGCTCGACGCCGGCGGGGATCAGCGCCGCCATCGCTCTTCGGTGCCGCGACAGCACGAAGGATTGCAGCGCCCTAGCTGGAATTATTGGAGGCGGTAGCACGAGCCGCTCTAATTGTTCGAGGCTGAAAACATCCATCCAGCGCAGCAGCGCGGGCCATCGGCTGGTGAACGCGCGATCGAGCTTGCGCGAAGGCAGCTCGCGCCACGCCGCGCCGGGATACAGATGATGCTCGGCGTGGTAGCCGTCGTTGAAGCACATGAAATTGTAGATCGCTCCGTAGTGGCTGACGGCGCCTTGACGGAAGTGCTCGTAATATCCTTGCAGCGCACATAACCCGAGCCCCGTTCCGTAGCCCGGCAGATAGACGGCGAGAAAAAAGCGTGGTGAGCCCAGCGCCAGCGCCATCCACACCGCCACGACCAGCGCCGACTCCGCGGCGATCTGCCCAGTGATTTTTCCCCGCCATGAAGTATCGGCATGGTGGGCCAGATGGAGGTCGCGCCACAGCGCTTGTGGAATCCCCAGCAATGCCGAAAGGTACGCGGAGAACAGGCGATTGGCCCAACGCTCGCGGAAAAAGGGCCGGTGAATGAAATTATGCGAAATGGTGTTCGAATTCCACCACACCCCCAAAGCCATCACCGGCCAAACTGGCCAGACCACCAGAATCAAACCGTGCAGCAAAGCTAAAGCGATCAACGCGACTCCAGCAAGCTCCGAACGGGTTCGTACTGCGTGTCCGATCTCACCTTGGTCGTCCCCGTTCCGAGGTGATAGACATCCGGCGTGGAGGCTTTCTCATCGGGCTTTCTGACGCGCGGCGGCGGAAAGTTGGGGCCCACCAGGCGGCCGGAAAATGCGATCGCCATATCCGTTCCCGCGGCTTCTTTGAGATCCGCCCACTCGTGCAAGGCGAGGTCCTGCCGGGAATCGGGAAGCTTGAAATACAGGTAGCCGCGCTGCGACGGCAGATACTCGCTCCCATTCGTGTTTGCGGCGACGGAGAATGCGCCGAACACTTGGACCCGTTCAGGATGATCGGCGTTCGGCTCAAAAACAACCCGGTCGACGATCCCGTAGATGCCCACAAAGTCGCTGGCGCGCGCCGCGGTAACACTCAGCAGCGCGAGTAAGAGAAATACAACAGGTTCATCGGAACTCCTTTCTATCACCCATACGGGTTGGGCCGTTTCTGACCAACCGGATGCGCACTACCGCCGCTATTGCCCCGGTACCAAGCGATTTGATCAAGAGGTCCATATCGTTCAGTAGCTAGTCCGCCGCGCGCCGCGTGCTCCCATTCCGCCTCCGTGGGCAGCCTCATTCCCACTCGTTCGCAATAGGCCGTTGCATCCTCCCAGAGGACGGAATCTACGGGCAGCCGGTCGCCCCGGAATCTGCTTGGATTGGCGCCCATCACCCTTTTGTATGCATCCTGAGTTACAAGTGTCTTACCAATCCAAAAGCCTTTGGTTAGTGTGACGAAGTGCCTAGGCAACTCATTGCTCAGGCACTCTTCGATTCCAGGCCCGTTCGGCTTGGCGACGACCGGACCCAGGCAACCCATGCGAAACGTCGCGGGCGTAATCCACACGTAATCGAGACCGTCCCGTGGATTGACCTTATTCGCTCCCAGCGTCGATTGTGGATGGAGCCCCACGGTTCCTCCAATCAATATGGCCGTCGCGCGGAACGGGGACGTGTATCTCATAAGAGCTGACTTATCTATCACCATTTCCAAGCCAACTCTTGATTCCAACGGTCCAATTCCTGTCGATCCAGCCGCAAAATCTTATCCGCGGAAAGGTCGGCGGGAAGCGGAACCAGCGCGATCATGCGATTGTAAACGCGACTTCGCTGGCTGGAATCGACCCGCGAGAGCAGATGCCACAGCGTCAGGGTGTCCCGCACGCGCGCTTCGTTCAAGATCGTATCCACGGAGCCGTTGCCGCCGTTATCGAAATCAAAAGACTGCACGGCTTTCTTCAGTGGTTCCGTCGCATTGTCGAAGACAGGCATGCCCGGGCCGATTTTGCGCCGTGTGAGACAACTGGCGCCCGCCGGAACCATCGATTCGCGGCCGTTCCATTCGAGCGACACCCATCCGAGCGTCACCCGCAGCACTCCGTTCCCCGAATCGTCGACGTTCATGGTGTAGGCGCAGCCAAGGTCCACGGCCGTGCTCGACGCCGTATCGACAAAGAACAGGCGCGGGGGAGCGTTCACGGTGGCGCTGATGCCGCCGCGCGCCAGAGCGAGACGCTGCTCGCGGGGACGCGCAGCCACGATCCGCAAGCGCGTATTGGGATCCACTTGAACCGTGCCGATATCGCCGACGTTGAGGAGCGCCCGCGAAGAGCCGTCGGTTTGGAGCCACTGTCCCTCCGCGATGCGCGCCGTATCGCCGATGCGCTGGGAGCCGATGGAGGGAGATCCCTCCACTCGCACCACCTCCCATTGCGGCTTCTGAGTCCTCGCCCACGAGTAGGCCGCCACTGCGGCCCCCACTGCTGCTATCACGGCCGCCAATCCGATGAGCAAGGGCAGAACAGGAGGCCGCCCGCGCGTTCTTTCGACGCGCGGCTTTTCGCCTCGATTGAGCGCCGCCTCCAGCGACGCCCAAACAGAGTCCGGCGCTTTTATCAGAGGTGGCCGTGGCTCGTTCATCGCAGTCCCTCCAGCTTGCGCGCCAGCAATTTATGGCCGCGGTTCAGCCGCGACGCCACCGTGCCCATGGAACAGTTAAGCGAGGAAGCCATCTGTTCGTAGGAAAGATCCTCGAAATAACGCAGCAGAATCGGCAGGCGGAATTTCGGCGGCAGGGTCGAGAGCGCCGCCTGCACCCGACGGGCCTGTTGCGCGCGGGCGAAATCGTCCTCGTGTGAATCCGCTGCGGGGAATCGGTCTAGCTCCGCGGCTTGCGCCCGCCGCGCGCGTGCTCTGGATGCCCGACTACCGTCGGTGCAGGTGTTCACCACCAATCGATACAGCCAAGTGGAAAATTCCGAATCGCCGCGGAACCGGGCAATCCCGGCGATGAGCTTCAAAAATACCTGCTGCGCCGCGTCGCCCGCCGCCGATGCGTCGCCGTGAAAATAGTAGAGGCAAATCGAATACACTTTGTCCTTGTAAGCTTCATAGAGCGCGCGAAAGGCCTCCCGGTCGCCCCGGCGGCAGGCTTCAATCGTGTCCGCTTGGGGAGTGGGACCCTCCTCCGCCTGATTCTTTTCCAGAAGACTCACCACTGACACTTTAGACGGTTTACCCCGACGGTTTCTTCCCGATGTGCTATTGGTGTGGATTCACGAATGCCGCCTTCTACTCAACAGCGCGCCCTTTCTTCTCAACAGCGTGCCGCTGTGGAGCGCGAGGCCGCGAAGATCTGCGTTGTGGCCGGGCCGGGATCGGGCAAGACCCGCGTTTTGATTGAGCGTTTCGCATGGCTGGTGGAAAGCCGCGGCGTGGACCCGGGGCGCATTTTGGCGATCACCTTCACCGAAAAAGCCGCCAACGAAATGAAGCGGCGGCTCGACGAGCGCTTCGCACATCGGCCCGATCTGCGCGAGAAGATCGAAACGGCCTGGCTTTCCACGATCGACGCCTTTTGCGCCCGGCTCCTGGGCGAGCACGCGATTTCCGCGGGTCTTCCGCCCGATTTTATTGTGCTCGACGGGCCTCAGGCCGAAAGGATGCGCAAGGATTCGGGCGAAGAGATCCTGGACGAGCTGTACCAGGAAAAGCCGGAAACCATGCGCCGGCTTCTGGAATCGCTGGAGGGAGACCTCGCGGATACGCTCATCGAGTTATACGAAACGATGCGGCTATCGGGACGAAGCGGCGACGCAAGCGGACCGGCTCCGGATGGTCTTCCCTCCCCCGTCCTGCCGGAGGCCCGCGAGCTCGCTCGCACGATTTCGGCGGGAAGCCTCACCGGCGATGACGCCGCGGCCTTACGGAAATGGACCCAGCGCCTGCTGGCGCTGCCGGACACGATCTCGCGCGGGCATCTGGAACTCGCCGCGAATTTCCATATAAACTTAAATCGCATTTTTCCGAAAAGCAGCCCCGCCTATCAAGCGGCATCACGTTTGAAGAAGGAAACTCTCCCGCAATTAGAAGCGCAATGGCTGGAAGAATGGCATGCCGGAGTCCCCGAATTGATCAGGGAGGCCCTGGCGCGCCTCCATCGCCGGTTCGAAGAGAAGAAGCGGCAGCAAGGCGCGGTGGATTTCGCCGGTCTGGAAGAGAAAACAATTGAGCTCCTCGAAAACACCGAGACGGCGCGCTTGCTTGTTGGCAGCCGGTTTGATCACGTCTTGATGGATGAGTTGCAGGACACCAACCGTTTGCAATGGCGCTTGATCAATCTTTTGGGCGGGAATTTATTTGCGGTGGGGGACGTAAATCAATCGATTTACGGCTTTCGTCACGCGGACCGGAGCGTTTTCGAAGAGTATCGCCAGACCGCGCAAATCGAGGAATTGACCGAAAACTATCGCAGCCGCCAGGAAATTCTGGAGGCCGTTTCGCGTGTTTTGAACGGCCAGCCGGGCGTGGAGCCGCGAGCGCTCGAGGCCCGGCGCGCTTTTCCCGCGGCGCACGGCGCGGTAGTCGATCGCCTGCTGGGATCGGCTGAAGGAGCGGCCCCAGCCCCGCCCGTCAGGGCGGGGTCAGCCGCAGACGCCGAAGCCGATCTGGTGGCGACGCGCATCCGCGAATGGGTGGATTCCAAAGAAAGAGAATGTCGAGATATTGCGATTCTGGTGCGGACGCTCGGCTCGACGCCGCCGTTTGAGCAGGCGCTGGCGCGCTACGGCATTCCGTTTCTGCTGAGCGGCGGCCGTACGTTTCTGGAGGCTCGCGAGACGCGAGATCTGATGGCTCTGCTCGCCGCGCTTGCCAATCCGCTGGACGAAATCGCGCTGGTGACAGTTTTACGCAGCCCACTGATCGGTACGGCGTGGACGGATGAGCGCCTCCTGCGCGAGTCCCACGAGGGTTGGCAGGCGGAGTTCGAACGATTATTCGGACGAGTGCGGAAACTGGCGGGGCATTTTGCGCCGGACCGATTGATTGCCGCGGCTTTGCAGGAGCGAGGCTACTTCGAGACGCTCGGCGAGCGCGAGCGATCCAACGTGGACAAGTTTTTTGGTTGGCTGCGCCGCGAGCATCGCGCGCGGCCACGGCCGTTAGCTGAGATGCTGGAGGATTTGGAGGCGCTGCGGGACTTGAGAGGCGAAGCCGAAGCGCCGCCGCCCGACTCGAGCCAAGCCGTGCGGATCATGACCATCCATGCCGCTAAGGGTCTGGAATTTCCTGTCGTGTTTCTCGCCGCCATGCATCGCGGCCCGGAGCGGCGGCTGCCCGCGATTCTCTTCGCTCCCGACCGAGGGCTGGGGATCAAGTGGCGGAATCCCGTGAGCGGGACGAGTGCACCAAGCGCCGTTTATCGCGAGCTCGCCGAGCATCAGAAGCAGTGCGACGACGCGGAAGAAAGTCGTCTGCTGTATGTGGCCATGACCCGCGCCGAGGATCGTCTGATTCTTTCCTATGCCGAGCGTAAGCGGCCGTCGCGGTGGATGAAACTGGCGGATCTGGTGGACCAGGTTCAACCGACGGGGAGGGTGGGCTTTAGCCCGCGCGAGGCTTCAGCCTCGCCTTCAATGAGCGGCGCTGAAGCGCCGCGCGGACTGAAGTCCGCCCTCCACGACTCGTTGGTTTCAGTGACCGACGTGGTGTTGTTTCATGCCTGCCCGCGCAAATATTATCTGGAGCGCTACCTGAGACTCGATTCCGAACCTGCCGTTCCCGATTCCGATGCAATCGCTTTCGGAGCCGAGGTTCACCGCGCGCTCGCGGGCGGCTCAACTTCTTGCGCAGAGGCGGCTGACGCCGCCGGGCGATTCCACTCGAGCAGCCTTGGCCGGCGCGCCGCGCGAGCCTCGCGGGTCGAGCGGGAATTCGATTTTCTGCTCGCCGTGGGGGACGTCGTGGAGGACGTCCTCGTCGCGGGCCAAATCGACTTGTGGTTCGAAGAGGGCGGCGAATTGATTCTCGTGGATTACAAAACGACCCGCGATGAATCCGCCGCCGGAGAGTACGAATTGCAATTGCGTCTTTATGCGCTCGCACTGGAACGCTACGCTGGGCGATTACCGGATCGCGCCGTGCTATTTTTCTCGCTCTCAGGCAATGTGGCGGAGGTGAGTCTCACTTCAGAAGATCTCGAATCGGCTCGCGGCGCCATTCGATCTCTCGCTGCGGCTCAAGAATCGCTCGAATTCCCGATGAATCCAGGCCAGCGCTGCCGCCGCTGCGCGTTTTTCCAGAACCCCTGCCCGGCGGAGTTAGGCGCCTTCGCTTTTGGCGGCCATTTTCCGCTCCAAAGCAGCCCATAGCCGGTCCTTGAGATCTCCCGGGATCTCCTTGGGCTCCATGCCGCGGTATATCTGAAGCGTCTTCATCGTGGTATCCACGATGACGAAACAGTTCGGGCACTCGCAAACGTGAGCTTCCAGGTGGCGTTTGGTTTCCGGATCGATGCTCGCATCGAGATAATCGTTGAGTTCCTGCAGGAACTGTTTACAGGTCAGCAAAGACGTCTTCCCCCTTACGCTTGAACTTCCGGGTCAGCTTCTCGCGCAGCGCTAGCCGCGCCCTCAACAGCCTGCTCTTCACTGCCGGAATCGATATATCCAGCATCTGCGCGGTCTCTTCTGTACTCAGTTCTTCGATGTCGCGCAGCATAAAAACGGTGCGGAAATCCGGCTTAAGGCTCTCCACGGCCTCGTCCAGAATCTCCTGCATTTCCTCGCGGGAATAGCGCTGTTCCGGGTTGTCGTCCCACACGGCAATTTCTCGCGCCACGGACTCCTCGCCAGTATCCAGAGGCTCGTCCAGGGGTACGGTCCGGTCGCTTTTCCGTTTGCGCAGCTTCATCAGAGATTCGTTCACGGCGATCCGCACGATCCACGTGTAAAACTTGGAATTCCGCTGAAAACCGTCCAAGTGCGAGTACGCCTTAAGGAATGTCTCCTGGAGGATATCCTCAGCGTCTTCATTGCTTTGCGTGATGTTCCTGGCGAGGCGGTAAATCTTGTTCTGGTAGCGTCCGACCAGTTCGGCAAAAGCCTCGTTGTCGCCGGATTGCGCGCGCGAGACTAGTTCGCTTTCATCCGCAACGGTAAGGTTCGAGGAAGAAGTCACTGAAAGGCCTTGCCTTCACTATAACAATCGTCCAGGGATTGACACATATCAGATTTGCACCCTATACTACAGATGTGGAGAAAATGAGGCTATGAAATCCGGTGCCTTGGAGAACGCCGCTATGGACGCTGCCGCGCAAGGAGCGCTGACGCCAGGCTCAATCCCGGAGGAACGCCGTCGCGATCCTTCCGTGCGCCGTGAGATGTCCGGCCCGGCGACCCGCACGTTTTTTCATATCGCCCAAGCGTGGAATCTCTCGAACGAAGAACAGCGCGGGTTATTGGGCTGGCCCCCGGAATCGACGTTCTTCAAATATAAAGGGGGCAATCCGGGCACGCTGTCCTTCGATATGTTGACGCGCATCTCGCTGGTGCTGGGAATCTACAAAGATCTCCATATTCTTTACGCGGAGCCGGATCTGGCGGATCGTTGGGTGAAGCTTCCCAACAGTAACCCGCTGTTCGGGGGCCGGCCAGCGCTGTCGCTGATGATCGGCGGCGGCGTGGACGGTTTGTATCAAGTGCGGCGGCTGCTGGATTCGCGGCGGGGAGGCTGGAACTGAGCGCACAGCGAATGCGTTGTGCGCGATCAAAATTAAGCGCACAGCGAATGCGTTGTGCGCGGTCAGGAACTAAGCGATCAGCAGGATGACGCCCGTCGTTCTCATCCGTTGGACCAACACCTGCCGCCTCATTCCCAGCCGCTATCCTTCCGTGGGCATTCTCGACCGCGTCGCGAATCCGGCCGATTTGCCGTTTGTCTTCGAACTGGAATCCTGGACCAACGACCGCATATCGCAGGAGCTGGCGATCCTGCATCGCGTGCCCCCATCGGAATGGGCGAGTGGACCGCAAGCGACGGTGGTGATGGCGGCCTTCTGCCATCCGCTGCGCGGCGGCGGCCGTTTCAACGATGCCGATCGTGGAGCGTGGTATGCGGGGCGAAAATTCGAAACAGTGCAGGCGGAGATCGTTCATCACCGCACCCAGGAGCTGGCCGAAATCGGCGTATTTGAGACTCGCGTTCAGATGCGTCTGTATCTGGCCGATTTCCATGCTTCCTTTCACGATGTCCGCGCGCTCAAACGCGTACATGATCCCGATAGCTACCAAGCTTCGCAAGAGCTCGCTAGCGAGCTGCTGAAGGATGGAGCAAATGGCGTGGTGTTTCGGAGCGTTCGTCACGCCGGAGGCGAATGCATCGCTTGCTTCCGTCCCAAATTGGTCTTGAACGTCCGGCCCGACGCGTACTTCGAATATCGCTGGGAGGGAACCAGAACGCCCTCGACGCGCCGACTGGAATGACGCGGCGGCTGGAATAGAGAACGGGGCGGCGTCCCCGCCTCATCACAGCCTCAAGGCTGCAGCGGACGCTGCGATCATGGACGCATGCAGCTTGGCGACACCATCGCGGCCATTTCCACCCCGCCCGGGCGAGGCGGGCTCGGAATTCTCCGCTTGTCGGGGCCGGACGCCCGCGCCGTCGCCAGCCGCATGCTGCGCTTTCCCGCGAACCGCGAATGGAAGTCCTGGTCGAGCCGGCTCGCGGCTCTCCGCGATGCGGAAGGCCGGCCGGTGGATCGCGTGGTGATTTCGTTTTTCGCCGCGCCTAAGTCTTATACTGCCGAGGACGTGGTGGAAATCTCCTGCCACGGCTCGCCTGCCGTGCTGCGCTATGCACTGGAACGGGCGTGCGAGCAGGGCGCTCGTCTGGCCGAACCCGGCGAATTCACCCTTCGCGCCTTCGTGCATGGCCGCATCGATCTGCCTCAGGCCGAGGCCGTGCGCGATCTGATCGAAGCCACGACGCTGTATCAAGCGCGCATCGCCGCGCAGCAAGCCGAAGGTTCGGTGTCCCGGCGGATTCAGCCGGTCAAGGAACGGTTGCTCGAGTTGATCGCGCTGCTGGAAGCCGGAATCGACTTCGCCGAGGATGACGTGGATGTCGCCTCTTCCCAGGAGATCCTGGGCCGCCTTGGTCCCATCGCGGACGCGGTGAGCGCCCTCATCGCCAGCTTCGCTTACGGCAAACTGGTGCACGACGGCTTCACGCTCGCTATCGCGGGCCGCCCCAATGTGGGCAAGAGCAGCTTGTTCAACCGGCTTCTGGAGCAGGATCGCGCCATCGTCACCGACATCCCCGGAACCACGCGCGACCTGGTCTCGGAAACGGCATCGCTGGACGGAATTCCCGTCAAATTCATGGATACCGCAGGCATCCGCGCGGGCCGCGATCCGGTCGAGAAATTGGGCATCGAGCGAAGTTACCGGGCGATGGCGGACGCGGATTTAACTCTCGTGGTGGTGGATATTTCCATTCCCGCTGCACCGGAAGATCTCGATCTGATCCAACGCGCGCGCGAACAGGGAAAATTTCTCGTCGCGGCGAATAAATGCGACTTGCCGCGCGGCGCGGGATACCCCGAAGCTTACCCTGTGTCCGCGCTGACGGGCGAAGGCATCGCCGAGTTGCGGAGGGCCATCGTCGAAACGCTGGCCCCGCGCGGGCGCCTGGAACAGGAGGGCGGATTTATCACCAGCCTGCGGCAGGAGCGGCTTTTGAAAGACTCGCGCGAAGCTTTGGACCAGGCATGCAACGCCACCGCGCTCGGCATTCCTCACGAGATGCTGCTGCTGGATCTGTATGCAGCGCTGCGGCCCATCGACGCGATCACCGGCGCTACTACGGCGGACGACATCTTAAATCGCATTTTCTCGACCTTTTGCATCGGCAAATAGCATCGGTTTCGAACCACCATTTATGCCAAAATTGGTAGTTGATCGACATTCATTCTCATGTGCTGTACGGGCTGGACGACGGGGCCCGTACGCTGGAGGACTCGCTCGCGATGATCCGCGTGGCTGCGGAGCACGGCACCACCGACTTGGTCGCCACACCGCACGCCAGTCCTGACTACTCTTTCGACCCGGAGCGCATCCAAGAACGATTGAACGAGCTCGCGGCGGCTTCGCCAGGAATTCCGCGTTTATATCCCGGATGCGATTGCCATTTGACCTACGACAATATTCAAGATGCGATTGACCATCCCGCCAAATACGCCATCGCTCACAACAAATATTTGCTGGTGGAATTTTCCGATTTCCTGATTTTACAAAATACCGCCGAGATATTCGCGCGCCTGGGCGATGCCGGTTTAATTCCTATCGTCACGCACCCCGAGAGAAATCCCTTACTGCGGCAGCGGATCGAGGAGATCGCGCAATGGGTGGAGAACGGAGCGTCGCTCCAGATCACCGCTCAGAGCCTGATGGGAAGATTCGGCCGCAAGGCGCGGGATTTTTGCCGGGCTCTTCTCGAGCGAGGATTGGTTCACTTCATCGCCAGCGACGCGCACGATTGCGAGCACCGGCCGCCGCGGCTCGACGAGGCCCATGAGTGGATGACCGCGAACTACGGCTCCGCGGCGGCGGACTTACTGTGCACCGTTAATCCTCGTGCGACGCTGGAAGGGGCATCGGTGGAAGCGTTTCGTCCCAAAACCAAGCCCTCCTCCCGCAAATGGCGCTCGTTCTGGCGTTGAGGATTTAGGTTCGCCTATATTGGAATAAGATGCGAACGCCGGTTCCTACCGCGGCGTCTCTGCCGGAGGTCCATTCGAGCGTCGTCACGGCGCGGCCCACGCTGTTGCGAAAGATGCTCGCCTTCGCGGGACCCGCCTATCTGGTCAGCGTGGGCTACATGGACCCGGGCAATTGGGCTACGGATCTTCAAGGCGGCGCCAGTTTCGGGTACCGGCTTCTATGGGTCATCGTGCTCTCGAACGCGATGGCCATTTTGCTGCAAACTCTGGCGGCTCGCCTGGGCATCGTCGCCGGCCGCGACCTCGCGCAAGCCTGCCGCGAAGCCTATCCCCGCGCGGCCTGCAACGCCCTTTGGGTCTTATGCGAAATCGCCATTGCCGCCTGCGATTTGGCCGAGGTGCTCGGCGCAGCAATCGCCCTCAAGCTCTTATTTGGATTGCCGCTGGTCGCCGGAGTGCTGCTGACCGGGCTCGACACGCTACTGGTGCTGTGGCTGTCGCGCTTCGGAATCCGCATGATCGAGGCGGTGATTCTCTCACTCATCGCCCTCATGACCGGCTGCTTTCTCGTCGAGCTGTTTTTCGCTCATCCCGCCGTACACGAAATCTTCTCCGGTCTCATCCCCCGCTTGAATGATCGCAGCCTGTATATCGCCGTCGGAATTCTCGGCGCGACCGTCATGCCCCACAATCTGTATCTTCATTCCGCACTGGTGCAGACCCGCCAGATTGGCCACACCGCCGCCGAACGGCGTGAAGCCTGCCGCTTCAATTTCCTCGATTCGGTGGCGGCATTGAACGGCGCCATGATCGTCAATGGCGCGATCCTGGTGTTGGCCGCCGCGGTGTTCTTCCAGCGCGGAGTGGCCGTGGAGCAGATCGAGCAGGCGTATCTGCTGTTGCCTGGGTTTCTCGGCACCACCGTCGCCAGCGGACTGTTCGCAGTGGCGCTGCTCGCCAGCGGCCAATCGTCCACGCTCACCGGCACCTACGCGGGACAAATCGTCATGGAAGGATTTCTGGACTTGCGGCTGCGGCCCTGGATGCGGCGCTTAATCACGCGGACGCTGGCGATCATCCCCGCTGTGCTCACGGTGTACTGGCGCGGCGAAGGCGCGACCCTCCAGTTGCTGATTTTGAGCCAGGTGATTATCAGCATGCAATTGCCGTTCGCGGTGGTTCCGTTGATCCGGTTCACAGGCGATGAAAAGCGTATGGGCGAATTCGCCAATTCTTCCGTCATGAAGCTGACAGCCTGGGCCACAGCCGCGGTGATTCTGGCGTTGAATTTTTGGCTGGCGTTCGACCTCACTTCCGCCTGGATTGAGAGTGCGGCCTGGCACGCCTGGGTGATCGCGCCGCCGCTGGCTGCGCTGGTAGGATTGTTGGGCTGGATTACCTTTGCTCCGGGGCGCTCGCACGCCGCTCCCGACGCCGCGCGGATGGAAACCGGAGCGGAAGCAGTCGCCGGCAATCTTCCCACCGCGGTATATCGCAAAATTCTGGTGCCTCTTGACCATAGCGCGCGCGACCGCGCCGCCATCGCGCACGCCGCGGCCATGGCTCGCCCGCATAAGGCTGTGCTGCACCTGCTGCACGTCGAAGAAGGAGTCACTAGCCGCCTGTTCGGACCGCTTTCCGACACCGCGGAAGTCCACGCGGGGGAAGAATATCTCCGCGGAATCGTCGATTCACTTGCGCACCAGGGCATCGAGGCGGAATTGACGATCGTTCACGGCGACCGGCCCAAGGACGAGATCGTGCGCAAGGCGCGCGATCTCCAACCCGACCTGATCGTCATGGGCGCCCACGGCCATCGTGGCCTTAAGGACCTGATGTTCGGCAACACGATCGATGCCGTCCGCCACGAGGTGTCCGCTCCGGTGCTGGTGGTGGGTGGAGAGCCGTAGCGGCTTGCGCGGCTCTTACGCCCCGAGATCCCGCTCGCCCTTTTCCACGTTCACCCTCGTCAACACCAGCAACCCCGCCGCGAAAAACACGATCAGCGAGAGCACCGCCAGACGGTAACTGCCCGTGAACTGGAGCGCCAGACCGAACAAAATCGGGCACATCCAGCTTGTTCCCTTGTCGCTGATCCCGTAAATGCCGAAATATTCCGCCTCCTGGCCTTTGGGCACAAGCTGCGCGTAAAGCGACCGGCTCAGCGCCTGACTGCCGCCGAGCACCAGCGCCACGATCCCCGCCACCACGAAAAACTGCGCGGTCGTGGTGACGGACAAATAAATATAAATCAGCACGGCGATCCAAATCGCCAGGCTGAGAGCGATAGCGCGCTTGGCGGAGATCGCCCGTGCCATCCAGCCGAAGCCGATCGCTCCGAAGAAGGCGACGAATTGGACCATGAGAATCGCCAGCGTCAATTGCGCCTGCGGAATTTTCAATTCATCCGCGCCGAATTGCGTCGCCAGGGCGATGACGGCCTGAATCGCATCGTTGTACAGAAGATAAGCGATCAAAAATTTGAGCGTTTGCGGATACGCGCGCATGGCGCCCAGCGTGTGGAAAAGCTGCCGGACGACGACGGCGACCGCGGACAGCCCCGCGTGAAGCTCGCGCCCTGCCCCACGATTACGCAGGGCGATCATCGTGGGAATCGTGAACAACGCCCACCATATCCCCGCCGACCCCAAGCTGAGACGCACCGCCAGCCCTTCCGAGATGCCGATCCTGGTCCTGCCGAGATATAGCAGCAGATTCAGCGTCAACAACAACCCTCCGCCCAAATAACCGATCGCCCATCCTTTCGACGAGACGCGATCGCGTTCGTCGGGGCCCGCGATTTGCGGAAGAAACGAATTGAACACCACCAGGGAAGCGCCGTAGGCGACGTTGGCGGCGATGAACAGCGCCGCGCCCAGAAGGTAGTCGTGGCCATAAAGAAAGAACATCGCCGCGGTCGCGCCCGCGCCCAGATAGGCCGTCGCGGCCAGAGCTTGCTTCTTGCGCCGTCCATAATCGGCCACGGCGCCCACCAGCGGAAGAACCAGCACCTGCACGGCGACGGAAACGCCGACGGTGTAGCTCCAGAAACTGCGGGCGTCGATAGGAATGTGGAACGGATACACGAAGCCGCGCGAATCGGCCGCGGCCTTGGTGAGCGAGGTGAGATAAGGGCCGAGGAACAGCGTGACCACGGTCACATGAAACGGAGCGTTCGCCCAATCGTAGAGATACCAGCCCCAGCGCTCGCGGTCGTCCTGCATCATTCTCGTTAACGCGCACAACGCATTCGCTGTGCGCTTACTCCTCAACGCGCACAACGCATTCGCTGTGCGCTTACTCCTCAACGCGCACAACGCATTTGCTGTGCGCTTACGCTCAGCGTTTTCCAACGCGCACAACGCTTCCGCTGTGCGCTTGAAGATTCTCCAGCCGCTCCAATAGCCGGATGATGTGCGGCGCCAAATCGCCGCGCCCGCCGAAACGGAAACCGTTGTAGGCGGAAGTCAGATCTTCCACTAACATCGACATTTCGGAAACGGGCAGCGCGCGCGCGAATTCGGAAGGAGTCGCGTGAGCCGGCTTCGGGAACCCGCGGCGCTCAAGCAGCCCCAACATGCGCCGGTACAACATGGTCGCGTCGGAGGGATGGCCTTCACCGCGCTCCAAGCGGCGGACTTCCTCGCGGCGGCGCCACAGATTCCGAGCGGCGCTCCACATCGCGAACGCCAGAATCGCCGCGAATACGGCGCTCACGAACATCCATACGCGATGGCTTCCGGCAATCCGGCGCGCGGCGGCGCCCACCGCGGAGATCCAGGCGGAGAGCGCGGGTAGTCCCAGGGCCTCGCCCGATTGCCGGATGCGCATAGCCAGCGCCGACTGCCGGGGCAGGTCGTAGCTGACCACCCAGTTGCGCCAGAATTGATCGGCGGAATCCATCCACATGGAGATCCCCGTGAGCTCCGGCGGAGGGGCGTGAGGATCGGCGGGGGTGGGATCAAACGTCGTCCAACCGCTGCCCTCAACCCACGCCTCCACCCAACTGTGGGCGTCCGAGGCGCGTACAAGCTGCGCGCCCGTCATCGGATTGAACACTCCGCTTTGGAAGCCGGTAACGACGCGCGAAGGAATGCCGAGCGTTCGCAGCATCACCGCCATGGCGGACGCGAAATACTCGCAGTACCCCTTCTTGCGCACGAACAAGAAATCCGCCAGAGGATCGGCGGGCGCCAGTTGCGGCAATTCGAGGGAATAGGCGTAATCGCGCCGCAGTTCGCGTTCCAGAAGTTGGGCCGCTTCTGCATCGCTGCGCGCGCCTTCGGTCAGGCTTCGAGCCAATACGGGAATGCGCGGATCCAAATGTGGCAGCCTCAGCGTTTCCGCACGCGGGCGCGGCTTGAGCTCCGGGACTGGGCCGCTGGCGGCGGCTGCTTCATCTTCCAGGAAACTGTATGCGCTATAAGTGATGCCGTTCGCCATCCGCGGAACGCGGATCGATCCGCTGCCAGGCGAAATACGCACGGTGTGAAGATCGATATTGATGGCCTCGGGGGTGCCGGCAAAGAATAAAGTATCCGCGACGGCTTCCTCCAACTGCACCCGGTACAAGAGAGTCCGTCCTGGCCGCCCATGAAGCACGCGGCTCAAGATCAGCGTGCCCCGCTCCACTCGAATCGTGACATCCTGTGTGGGAGGAGCGAACCAGCGCACGCCATCGAATTGGGATAGCGCCGCTCCCTTCCACCGCACGCCCGCCAGGCTTTCGCCGTCGTAGGTTCTCACGTGCATGACGGGGCGGTGGTCCTCTTTGATTTCGCCAAATTCGCCGAGAGTGATCTCGCGCGTGAAGCCAGGCATGTGGTAGCGGCCCGAGGCGAAGCGGCCCATTGCCGCGCGAGCGGTGCGGGGCAGAACGAAAAACATCCCGGCGGTTAAAATCACAATGCCGGCGCAGAGAGCGAACGAGAACCAACCCAAGCGGCGTGCCAAGCGGCGCGGTCCGTTGCGCGAGGCGTTTGCCGGATTCATCAGGTTTACCGAATTGCGGATCTCGCCGCTCGAGAATGTGGCGACTGCGAAAAGCAGAAATACCGTCAGAAAGGCGAAAAAAGTCAAGCCGGCGGAAAGCACGGCGGCGGCCAGCAGCTCTAATCCGGCGATGGTTTTCAGATACGCGTAATCGCGATTGGCCGACGCCCCGACGAGCTTCAGACCACCGAGAAAAAACGTCAGATGGACGGTGGCCGCGATAAGTGTGGGGGAGAGAAACAGGTAGTCGAGGGCATAGAAGAGCAGACAAGCCAAGGTGGCGATCCCGGAAGCACGGGGGCCGTTCGGGAAGCGAATCCAGCCGGCGATGACCGCGGCTCGCGCGGCGAGGGCAATGAGCGCGGCTGCCTGCGAGATCCCATCGAGTGAGCCCGAGCTCGCTATTGCGGCATAACCCGTCGCCAGCATGCCGAGGAGCGAGAATTGGAAAAACCTTTCCGTCCCCGAGGTGGGAAGCGGCCGGGCGGATTCCATAAATTCTATTTTACGGAGCGGCGCCTGGTTCAGGTTAGGATGGAGACGTTATGAGCACTGTCGGCGCGGCCCTCACTACCTGGGAAGAGTTCGTCCAGTTAGAGGACGAGGAGGAGAATGGCACGCATCTGGAATTGCACGATGGCGAGGTGGTGGTCGTGCCGCCGCCGAAACCGTCGCACACTTACCGTCAGATGCTCCTCCAGTGTGGGTTTAGAACCATCGCGAAAGGCCGCGGAGCCGCCGCCGCGGAGTTCCCCTACCGGCCTACACCTAACCTCCAATTCTGGCGCGCCGCCGTCGCCTACCTGCCCAACCGGGACTGGAAAGGGATGGCTACGGAAGAGTATCTGGTGTACTCTCCCCCGCTGATCGTCGAGGTGCTTTCCCCCTCCAACCGCCGATCCAAAGTCGAGCGGCAGCGCCTGGCTGCCTTTTCAGGTGGCACGCGTGAGTTCTGGGTGGTGGACCCCAAGAGCCGGACGGTCGAAGTGTTCGTACTAGGGAAGCCGTCGCGGGTCTACGGCGTGGGCGAAAAGATTCCGGTCTCCGTTCTGCCCGGCGCCAAATTTCCTGTGCGAGAGCTTTTCCGGAGCTGAAGCTCTTACACTCTGCAGTCGAGTTGGGCAAGATGGGCGTCCAACCCCGGGCTTGCCACGATCAATTGATCGCGGAAATTGTTCCACGTGGAACATTATCCAGCGTTCCTTCTTAACAGCTTTTAATGGGACCGCGGTCAATTGATCGCGGAAGTGAAGTTTTGGAATCAGATGGAGGCAGAATGAACCAGATGAAACGTTTTCGCGGGGGACCGCGCTCAATTGATCGCGATAGTGGTTAAGTTACTTTGTATGACAGAGTATTTTGCGTATCTCGCAGACAAAAGGTAGCAGGGGCTAAAGCCCACGACTGAAGTCGTGCCCTGATTCGGGTCCGGTCCAATACAGTCCCAGAACTCACCTCATGAACTCGTCGAATCTTCCGCCGCGGATCGCCGCCGCGAGCCCTTCGATATCCCCAGAGAGCGAACGATCTTCCGTTACTCGCGGCACGATGGAGCGCACCGCTTCGCGCGCCGCCTCGATTCGCGCCGACGACCGCAGCGGCCGCCGGTAATCCAATCCCTCGGTTGCGGTCATAAGCTCGATGGCCAGGACGCGCTCGGCGTTCTGGACGATTTCGCGGAGTTTCAGCGCGGCGGTCATTCCCATGGAAACGTGATCCTCCTTGCCGCCGTCGGTAGGCACATTGTCGGAACTGGCCGGATGCGCCAAGACCCGCGCCTCGTTCAGCAGCGCGGCCGCGCAGATCTGCACCATCATGTAGCCGGACGACACTCCGGGCTCGGCGCTGAGAAACGGGGGCAATCCCTCGTTGAGATCGGGGTTGACGAGCCGGTCGATCCTCCGTTCGGCGATGCTCATCAGATCCGTGAGCGCGATGGCGGCGTAGTCGTACACCAGTCCTAGGGGCGCGCCATGGAAATTGCCGCCGCTCAAAATTTCGGCGGACTCGGCGAAAATCAAGGGATTATCGGTCGCAGATCCGCTCTCGATCTCCACGGTTTCGCGGGCGTGCCGGAGCGCCATGCGCACGGCGCCGTGCACTTGCGGCATACAGCGCAGAGAGTAGGCGTCCTGCACGCGGGGATCGCCCTGGAGATGGGACAACCGAATTTCGCTGTTTTGCAGCAAGTCGCGCAGATGGGCAGCGGAGGCTTGCTGCCCCCAGTGCGGACGCGCGTCGTGAATGCGCGCGTCGAAGGCGGTGGGAGTGTCGCGCAGCGCCTCCAACGTCATCGCTCCGGCCAGATCGGCGAGCTTGGTCACGCGTTCGCCGCGCAGTAGCGCCAGTCCGCCCACGCCGGCCATGGCCTGGGTACCGTTCAACAGCGCCAGACCCTCCTTCGCCGCCAGCCGAACCGGAGCGATCCCGCCTGCGCGCAGGGCATCGCAACTGGGAACCCAGCGGCCGCCATACAGGCACTCCCCTTCCCCGATCATCGCCCGCGCGAGATGCGCGAGCGGCGCCAGATCCCCGCTTGCTCCCACGGATCCTCGGGAGGGAATGCGCGGCGCAATCCGTTCCGCGAGCATCTTCAGAAGCGTTTCCACCAGCGTCATGCGGCAGCCGCTGCGGCCCGTCGCCAACGCGTTGGCGCGCAGCAGCATGAGGGCTCGCGTTTCCGCTTCCGATAGCGGCTCGCCCACGCCGGAGGCATGGCTGCGGACCAGATTTACCTGGAGCCGTTCGATGTCGCCTTCGGGAATATGGATGTCGGCCAGCTTGCCGAAGCCGGTATTGATTCCATAGGCGACCTTCTTTTCTCGCAGGAGATTTTCCACCACCTGCCGTGAGGATTCGACCCGCTCGCGGACGGTTGGAGAAAGCAAAACTTCCATTTCGCCTTCCGCGACGCGAGCGATCTGTTCCAGAGTCAAGGGCTGGCCGGCGAGTTCGAGAAAAGCCTCCATCTGCCCTCAGAATAAGGGATGCTCGCCGCCCCTTCGTGAGGCAGTTTCCCCCCCGTGCAGCGTGTTCCGGGTTACTCCGCCCTACCGGGAAGAAATTCGATAGACCGAACCTTCATCACGTCGATCTTCCCAGAGCCGAAATGTGCATTGGCGAAGTAGAAGAAGCGATTCCCATCGACGATGGACAATCGCCGCGTGGATCCGTCTTTGAAAACGAATAAAGCGTCACTCTTGGTGATGTCTTTGATAGCCGCGAGACTGTCGAGCCACGTACTTATGTCTCTATGGAGGCCAAGAGCCGCCAATCGCGCGGATGGTTCCGTACTTCTCACGGCTACCCTGGAACACAGGCTGACATTGCACCCGACACCCTGAACTGTTACCGATCGGCTAGACCCATCGGGCACGGTGATTTTCGCCCTCAGATTGGACGAATGATCGAGACCCGCGTCTACGGGACGAGCAGCGGAGAAGGTAGCAGCACCGCCAACCAGAACACCGATAGCGATGACTAGAAGAATCGTACTGCCAAGACGCGAAAGAATCTTCATCGGGCAACAAACCTCTCAGTCTGGCCAGGGGCGCGCGGCTCCCCCGGCAATCTTACCGCATTACAGTGCTTTGACGATTTCGGATCAAATTTCTTCCTCCATTCGCACACGACCTTGAAACGTCCGCTATTGACCGGCGCAACTGGGCCCAGGAGTCGAGCCGCGTTGGTTATACTCACAGTATGAAGACGGCAATCTCGGTTCCGGATGACGTATTCCAGAGAGCCGAACGCCTCGCCCGTCGCTCCCGCAAAACGCGGAGCCAGCTATATGGCGACGCTTTGCGCGAGTATCTGGCTCGCCATAGCGCTGACGAGGTGACCGAGGCCATCAATCGCGTCTGCGACCAAGCCGGCGATGAGGTCGACCCGTTCGTGGACGTTGCAGCGCGCCGGATACTGCAACGAACCGAATGGTGATTGCCCAGGGAGAGGTATGGTGGGCGGACTTGCCTGCACCCGCCGGCTCCGGGCCTGGTTTTCGCCGTCCCGTCGTGGTCGTCCAAGGCGATTCGTTCAACCAAAGCCGTATTTCAACCGCCGTTTGCGTTCCGTTGACCAGCAATCTGCTACGGGCGGAATCGCCTGGCAACGTTCTGCTTCCGGCGAGGCTCACGGGTTTGCCAAAAGACTCGGTAGCGAACGTCTCCCAGATCGTTAGCCTCGATCGGCGGTTACTGGCCGAGAGAGCGGGCAAGCTACAGCGCGCCAAACTGCAACTTGTTCTTGCCGGAATCGACACACTGCTTGGACGGTAATTGAGGCTCCTGGGCGTACGCCATCCGTGCCCACCCCTCCGCCGTGATGGAAGCTCACCCAAGTGCCACCGCTGGCTGTATTCAACAGCGCGTTCAAGTCGGCCAGTCGGAGACGCCGTCTCAGCCGTCGCGCATCGCCTTCGTCTCGCGGTTCAGGCTGGCCATCGATCCGACTTGTCCAGGTGATCGCGGCCAATCACGATGGGGGCTTTGAGTTCGCCGTTCCGAACCATGTCGTTGAACGCCGGCTCGGCGGTCCTTTTTCGCAGCAACTAGGAGCCCTCTCTATCCTCGCCCTTCGTCGCGCGGGGGTGCGCAAACTGCTAGAATCGCGTGCAGGAGGGAGAGCAACGATGAAAGCCTTATGCGTTCCCGCAGTTGTCATCCTTGCGCTGGTCTCTGCTGTAGTGCCGCTATCGGCGCATCACTCATGGCCGGTGAGCTATGAAAAGCTCGTAACAGTGAAGGGCAAGGTAGTCGACTTCAATTGGGCCAATCCGCACCCGATGATGACCCTCGAGGTTCAGACCACCGACGGCAAGACGGAGAAATGGGTGGCCGGTGGCCCCGCCATCAACCGGATGGAGGCCAACGGCTGGACCAAGACGACGGTGAAGGCCGGCGACGTGGTCACGGGCATAGGGTATCAGTTCGCCGACGGCGAGAAGATCGTCAGACTCGAGCGCATGGTACTGCCGGACGGCAAGGAACTGAAACTCTACGGCAAATAAGCTCGCCTGCGCGACGCTACACATCTTGGTGAGCGGCACGGAGCGTCGTCGCGCGCCAGCCGCGCATTGCCATGCACGCGACATTGCCATGCACACGACATTGCAATGCACGCAACAAGGACCCTGGGTATAGGCGGGGATTCCTTCATTCTGCGCGGGCTCCGTAGCCGTAAACGGGCTGGTTCGGGGATTTGGAGGGCGCTTCCCAGAAGTGGTCCCGGGGCGGTACTTCTAGAACGACGCGGCTACGGCCAGCATCCGGTATCCGAGCGATTGCGGCCCGGCCCGTTCGATCGCTATCGCCAGAGGATATTTGCCAATTCGGGCCGCTCCCGCAAAGCACCCTATATTGCCCAGCCGGAGAATCTTGGCCTCTCATGGGGCGCCAAACGGCGTTTCCGTTTTGCGACAGACTTTTGAGAATGCGGAGCCCCTGATTTTGTGGGGCTCCGGGCGTTCTCAGAGCTTACCCTTTGTGCGACATTCCGGGTTCCAGTGGAGGCTGGAGTCCACCAGAGGACTCGTTGATGTGCTGGTCATCGACCGCGCCGAAAAGCCTTCAGAGAATTGAGGCCATGCTCAAACCAGAACACCCCAACTTTCGCCCGGCGCACTTTGTTCCCGTAAAAACGCGCTAGGTCGTGGATGCGGTCGCGTTGATTCTGAGTGGATCGTCGGCTTAGCCGGAAACAATTTAGCTGGCGGCGCTTTCTGTTGCAAGACCTAACCTTTGCAAGTGTCAAAAAGGACCAATGAAACAACCGGTCAGTTTCCGATAACCCATATCGGGATATTGCAGTTCCCGCCGGATCACTGTTTTTTGGAGGAACGGAACCTACGGACCTCCACACGCAGAAGCGTGAGGGGCAACTATTGTGGTCTATACTGCGTCTGCTCCCACCACTTTCGTGCTTTCGAGACAGGTGCCTGGGGATCGAATAGGCCGCCGGTCTTAGGAAGACCGAAGTCCTCGCCGGTTAGGGTTGCCAGGGCACGGGACGCACACAGCGGAACGCCCTCCGAAGCGGTATCCGAGATGTACAGGTATTTCGCGATGAATGGCACATCACTTTTCGAGCCGAGCCCCGCAATGGCATCCAAGAGCCAGCACCGAGTCTGTGCGGAATTGAAAGACATCCTGGATTCTATTGTTGGAATGGCATTCTGCGCTTTGATCATGCGCAAGGCAAGCGAAGCCTGCTCGATGACGCCCGCGTCCTGTTCGTCTGCTAGCAGGTGAATCAGGGCCGGGCCTGCGGGTGAGTATCGAAGCTCGCCTAGCGCGCGTGCAGCGTTCGCCCGGACGTAATGTTCGTCTGATTTCAGGGATTCAATCAAGAACGGCGAAGCGTCTTCAAATTTGAGCATCCCGAGGCCGCGAATAGCAAGCCAGCGTGTATCATTATCGTTCGTCGCTTTCGCCAACCGAAGGAGTGGCGGGCCGGCTGCATAACCTTCTTGGATGATAAGATTCAAAATCCGTTCTTTGTCGGCGAGGCCGTGCGTCTGTTGGAACCGAAGCACAAGCGACGCTATCTGCTGCTGATCTTGCGCACATGCGAATCGGTTGGACGCGCTCAGAGACACGTAGAGCAACAGTGCGAAGCTACGCTGGAATCTGGGCACTTGCGCCTCTCGAATACCATTTTCGTACATATCATTGTCAGCGCGATAGGGCGGGACTGCAAGGTAGTGGCCGAAACGCGGGGTTACCGGAAAGTAGGGCAAAAATGGTTTGGTCGCCATTCTCAAAACTTAACCCTTTTGAGACGGCCGTTGAGGGACCGGGCGAGATAACGCGACCGGGAAATTTGACCCCGTGAAGTCCCGTCCACTCAGTTGGCCGCATGACGCGAGACGGCAGACGGTCCAGCTTCCCGCGAGCTGTGAATCCGCTTTTTCAAAGCGACCCTACGGAAGCGCGTACACGTTTACTGTGTCCGTCGCCATGATCGCCACATACTCCTTGCCGTTCGTGCCCTGGTACACCATGGGATTGGCATTGCCGTTCTTTTCCATCTTTACAGCCCATAGCTCCTTACCAGTCTTCGCATCGAAGGCGCGGAAGCGCGCGTCGCCGGTCGCGCCGATGAATACCAATCCGCCCGCGGTCACCGTCGGGCCGGCACTTCCGCTGTTGCCCGTGTTCTGCTTTTCCGGAGGCAGGCGCTCGCTCAATCCCAGCGTGGTTTCCCACGCGATGTCGCCCGTATTCGCGTTCACCGCGAACAACCGGCCCCACGGCGGTTTCTGGCACGGCATGCCCATCGCGCTAAACCCGCTGTACGGGCCGGGGCCGCTGATGCTGCCGCGGTCGTAGGGCTGGGGGGAGCCGTTCCCGCTTCCGTAATTGGCGCCCTCCACTTTCTTTTCGATCCAGCCGCTCAGCGCGGAATCCTTCGTCTGGACATACACGTAACCGGTGGATGGATCGGCCGCCATGCCGCCCCAGTTGGGCCCGCCGTTCCCGGGAAACTGCAGCGTGCTCTTCGGAGGCGTGCCCGCTTCATGAAACAGGAACGGCGTGAATGGTCCCGCGTTGTAAAATCCGCCCGCTTTGTTCCACAGATCCTGGCACTGCGCGGCGTGCTCCGGCGTCGTGTCTTCGGCCGTCACCATGTCTTCTTTCTTGAAACTGGTTCGCGCCAGCGCCGGAGGCTTCAATGGAAAAGGCTGCGTCGGCGAATACCATTCGCCGGGAACATCGCCCTTGGGAACCGGGCGCTCCTCCACTCCAAACACCGGCTTCCCGTTGTTGCGATCCAGAATGAACATCCACGCGCTCTTGCCGATGGCGGCCAGCGCCGGAATCGATTGGCCGTCCTTGCGGATATCGATCAGCGCCGGGCCGGGAGGCAGGTCCGTGTCCCACAGATCGTGATGCACGATCTGAAAATGCCACTTGTATTTGCCCGTGTTGGCGTCCACAGCTACCACGGAATTGCCGTACAGATTCGCTCCCGGCCGGTCGCCGCCCCAATAATTTCCCGCGGGACCGCCGATGGGCATGTACAGCACGTTCCGCGCTTCATCAACCGTGAAATACCACCCCCACACATTCAGTCCCGCGCGCTTCTTCCAGCCGTCGTCGAGCCAGGTTTCGTGACCCGGCTCGCCCGGCTGGGGAGTGGTCTTGAATTGCCACAACGTCGCTCCGGTCCGCGCATCGAAGGTTCGCGTATCTCCCGGCGGCCCATCCGTGCTTTCGCCGTTGCTGATGCCAAGCACGATCAGATTCTTGTAAACGTATGGCGCGCCGCCCCAACCCCCGTGGATCTCCACCGACCCCTCATTGCCAAATCCGGGATCCACTTTGCCAGTGGTTGCGTTGAGGGCGATCATTTTGTCGCCGGTGGTGAAGAGAACGCGCGGCGGATTGCTCTGATCGCCGCCCCAATATCCGACCGCGCGATTGCCGACATTTCCCGGAGCGGTGAAGCTCCACACCTCTTTGCCCGAATCCGCCTCCAGAGCCACCACGCGATTGCCCGAGGGGGCGTACATGACGCCGTTCACCACAATCGGCGTCGCTTCCGAAGAGATCCCCCCGCCGCCTTTGCCTTTCGCTTTCCCGCCGCCGCGCCCGACGCCGCTCGCATCGGGGGGCGCGGCCGTTGCATCGGAGTGCAGCTTATAGCTCCACGCCGGCGCCAGATTCGATACATTCCGCGTGTTGATCTGATTCAGAGGCGAATAGCGCGTGCTCGCCAGATCGCGGCTGTAGAGAGGCCAATCGCCGGCCGGGATGGGCCGGATACTGGATTGAGGTTGCCTGGCTTGTTTTGCTTTGCCGGTTTGTTTGCCTCGATCGGCTTGCGCGAAAAGCGCCGGCAGCGCGGCGCCGGCCAACATGAGCGGGATCCACTGGATGCGCATCGTTCCTCCCCATCATCATCCTGATCAAACGCGCACAACGGAACGCGGCGGCAGCGTTTTCTGTTCTCCGCGAGGACGCCGCCGCGCCCTCTGCGCTCTGAAGGAACACCAGTATACTAGACAGGTGGATGAATGGGTGTACGCGCAAACGAATTCGGCTGAGCAATTCGCGCGTCTTCATTTTTATTCCATGAGGAAGCTCCAGAACGGCCAGGAAATCGAATTCACAATTACAGTTAAAGAATTTGTCACGCCGAAGGATCCGGCTTTGAAATTCTTCGCTCAGGCCGACCGGCAGACCAATCAGCAAGCCATTCCGTTCACGCCCAGCGGGTGGGGCTCGACGTTGCTCGCGGCGCTGGAGGAATGCGTGCGGGCCGTCAACCGCTTTCCCTATCAGGGAGGTTGAAAGCGCCGTGAAGGTCCGCGACATTACGGCTATCGTCGGATTCGCGGTCACGCTAGCGCTCGGCTTCTTTGAGCTGACTCAGCCGGCCGACACGCGGCGCTTGAGTCCGCTGATTCTCTTCACCATCGCCGCGCTGTTTGCCGCGCGCATCCTCGCGCGGCGACAAGCCCGCAAACGCGAGCAGATTGTGAAGGAAGTGCCTAAGCGCCCGCTGGGCCTGGGCGACGACTCCGGCAAGTAGCACAAGCAGCCGCGCTTATTCGTACACGTTGCGACGGTGACCTATGCGAAGAATGAGGACAATCAATTGGTCTTCGCGGATGTCGCAGATCAGCCTGAAATCGCCGACGCGATAACGCCACAGGTTCTTTAAGCCACCGCTCAGCGGTTTACCGAAACGGCGGGATCTTCCGGTGTGGCCAATCGCTCCCGAACATATTTGAGGACGCTCCGTTGGACGCTTCGATCAAGTCGCCGGAGATCCTCCAGACCATCCGGATCAAATTCAACCCGCCAGCCCAAGCTCCCGTTCTACTTCTTCTAAAAGGATTCCGGGGCGCTCGAGCCGCAGGCGCTCGACTGCGACCAGGTAGTCCTCCTGCGTGACGATACCTGACGCCGCCGTCCTACGCCAATTTGCCGGTGTGCGCGGGGAGGCGTTTAGTGGGGCGCAGAGCGTTCAGCAGTCGCAGCAACCCAAAGCTCGCTAGGGAAAGCAGGCCAAGCAGGCCTACAAGTGGAAGTGAACTGGCCGTCGCCGGCAGCTTGTCCGGGAGAGAAGAATCCGGCGCCGTGGGTGGATCAGGGGACACTATTCGGGCGACGAATACCTCATCGATGCGGGGTCACCGATTTGTAACCAATTATTCGCTATAAAGTCACAAAACATTGATAGACTCAGCGATTCTGTACTGAAGTCCCCCCCAAAAAAAGGAGCTCTGAAACGTGCTAAATTCGTGCCGCACAAATCTGCTTGCCGCCACGGCCACCGCCCTGCTTTCCGCCGCGGTTCTACCAGTTGCTCAAGCCCAAGTCATCACCGCCTGGACGTTCGAGAACAATGCGATAGCGGTCAACAACAACCCGGCTCCATCGACCGGTTCGGGTACCGCCACCTCGATTGGCATGGCCATGTACGCGACCCCCAATGTGGGAGTAACCACTGACGACGTCCTGGTTGGCGTCACGGGAGACACAGGCGTTAACGGTGTTGCGGATTTATCGCAAATCTGGCGCGTCCGTGCACAGGCCGGTCCTAGCGGCGCGGCAGCCAATGGCTGGTCGAGCCAGGCGCCTATCGGAACTCAAGGCGTCATGTTCGCCGCAAGCACAGTAGGCTACACCAACATTACCGTCAGCTTCGACTGGTATGCGACGAATCAGGGTGAGGCGAAGCTGCAGCTTTTATACACCACGGACGGCAGCACCTGGCACAATGTGGCGCTGAATCCCGGATCTGCTTCCGGAATAGCGGTCATGAATAACACCACCTCCGCCAATACGGTTATGGGATCGTATGTCATGATCACCGGGGGTGCGGGGCAGGATTGGTTCCCGGGACTGACAGCGACCATCAGCGATCCGAATGCGGCCAACAACCCCAAGTTCGCGATTGAAATCGTAAACGCCTCGACGGGCGCCGACTGTGTCAGCGCTTCGGGAACTCCCTTGAATAACAGCTCGGGCAACTGGCGGCTTGACAATGTCACGATTTCGGGTCAGAGCACTTTTACCGGCTTCACCGCGGGCAATTTGGTGCTCTCGCGCAGTGTCTATGCCGGCAATCAGAGCAGCATCGTCTTGGGCCAGGCATTGCCGCCAGTTTGTCCGGCGAGCGCCAATACCGCGGCGCCCGGCGCCTGCGCGGGCAAGGCCAACAGTACCGGCGAATATGCGCAGCCCGACAGCACCAACAACGTTTTCAACAACGATACGGTCGACGGAAGCTTCGGAATCACGTCACCCATTTTTCTTGACCAGCTCACTCCGTCCGGTACCACAGTCAACAGCTTCGCGGTCCCCACCAATATGGTCGTTACGAGCTTCAGCTCCAAATCCGAGCTGGCACTGAATCTGTCGACGGACGGAAGCGTGCTCACCTTCATGGGTTACGTGACGGCGCCTAACACCGTGGATGTCTCGAACTCCAACACACCTGGAGTTTACGATCCAACCAATCCGTCCGGAGGCAGTTATTTCCGGGCCGTCGCCCAGGTGGGCGCCAATGGGGCGATTCAGGTCACGCCGACCAACGGCTACAGCGGCAACAACGGCCGGGCGGCGATTCTGGCCAACGGGTTTTACTACCTGACCGGCAACTCCAACAACGGAACAGGGACGCCGGCCAACGTTGTGAGCTCGACCGGCGTCGAAATCGCAACGCCCGGGCAGGCGGCAAACACAGCGCCAACAGAGGTCGGAAACTTTAGTATCTCTCAGGTAACCAATCCCGCCACGGGCATGCCTTATGCCGCGGACAAGCTGGGCAAGGACAATAATTTCCGCGGACTCACCATATTCAACAGCACGCTCTACGTCACCAAGGGAAGCGGCAGCAACGGCATCGATACCGTGTATCAGGTGGGGAGCGCGGGCACCCTGCCTACGCCGGCCAGCGCGGCCTCGGCGCCCATCACGGTGCTCCCGGGACTTCCCGTCGCCGCCGCAAAGACCGCCGGCGCCGCCAACGACTATCCCTTCGGGATCTGGTTCGCCAACGCCACCACGCTGTATGTGGGCGATGAAGGCGACGGCGTGCTCGCCGACGCCGCCGGCAGCAAGACCGCCGGTTTGCAGAAGTGGATACTGTCGAACGGTACGTGGAGCCTGGCCTACGTACTTCAGAACGGCCTGAACCTGGGCCAGCCCTACTCGATCCCGAATTACCCGATTTCCATCAATCCCGCGACGGACGGCCTGCGCAATATCATCGGCAAAGTGAATGGCGATGGCACCGTGACCATTTATGCCGTCACGTCGACGGTAAGCGCCAACGGCGACCAGGGCGCCGATCCCAACAAGTTGGTGTCCATCACCGATACCTTGGCCAACACCACTGCCGCCAGCGCCGCGAATGAAACGTTCACCACTTTGCGTACCGCTGTGGCTGGTGAGGTCCTGCGCGGCATATCGTTCGCCCCCAGTTCGACCTCGATGCCCAATGTTCCTTTGATCCTCTCGGCCGCAAGTCCCAGCGTGACATCGGTTGCTCAAGGCGGACTGGCCTTCGCCATGGGTCAAAATCTCGCGCCTGAAGGGAACGAGATCGTGGGGCCTTCGCCGACAACCTTCGATGGGACTTCCGTCTCCATCGAGGACGCCAAAGGGAACATCACCAGCGCGCCGGTCATCTTCGTCTCGCCCGCCCAGGTGACCTTTCAGGTTCCCTCGAGCGTCGCCGCCGGATTGGTTAATGTGACTGTCACGGCGCCCGGATCCACCCAGACGGCAAGCAACGTTGTGGTCGCCCCCGTCGCGCCGGCCGTTTTCACCGTGAACGGGAACGGTCTGGTGGCGGGTTACGCGGTCCGCGTTTCTTCGAGCGGAACGCAAACCACGGAGCTGGCGTATGCCTTGGACCCGCAGGGCTCGTTCATTGCCGCGCCCATCAACATGGGCTCGGCGACGGATAAGGTCTACCTGACGTTTTACACCACGGGTGTGCAGGCGGCCGGACTGGCCAACGTTACAGTAACTGTGAACGGCGTCAGTACCCAGGTGTTGTATGCAGGTAGTGCGGGCTACGAGGGCGTGGATCAGATTAACGTGCTGTTGCCGGCATCCTTGGCGGGTTCGGGGACGGTGGCGCTGCAACTCACGGCCTCGAGCATCGCCGCGAACACCGTGCAGGTCGCGATCCAGTAAGAAACTCACGCGCAGAGCGTGACGCTCCGGACTAAGTCGATCCACTGATTGGCTGCGAGGCGGCTGAACTGGTCCTGACGCGCAGGGGCTAAAGCCCAATGTCACTTACGTTCTCCTGACAGTTCGTAAGTTCCTGATTTTGTGGGGCAAGTCCATGGCCTGCGCAGGGCTCTCAGACCCGCTGGATCTTTGGAAGGCGGCCTAAGAGGCCGCCGCAGGCCGAGGGCCTGCCCCACAAAAGAACATAATTTCTTATAAATGTTTCGATTGCAAGACCAAACGGACGATGGCCAAGGAACTACGCCGAACATCGCGACGGAACCTTCTACCTGATCGGTCAATGGACCTTCGCGTACTTCCTCAAATTGTGCGCCGCGACGTCCGCCGCGTAGATATTGCCTTCGGCGTCCGCGGCAATGCCCGATGCCGTGGTCCCCACATCCAGCTTGTCGGGGTCGGCGGGATCGGGGATGAACGCCTTCAGTGAGCCGTCCCTGGCGTTGCCCACCACGATGCCCCTCAACTCGCCTTTCTTCGCGGTGGGGTCGGGAAATGCAGCGCCCACGTAAATCGTGTCGTCCGCGCCCACAAACACGGAACTCGGCGTACCGAACTGTTTCCATGCCGCGATGAGGTTGCCCTCCTGATCGAAGACCTGGATGCGCTTGTTGCCGCGATCTGCGACGTACACGCGGCTTTGCGAACCGCCCACGAAGATGTCGTGCGGTTCGTCGAAATCGCCAGGCGTAGGCCCTTTGTGTCCCCAAGCCTTGATGAACCGGCCGTCTTTCGAGAATTTCACCACGCGAGCCGAGTTGTGCTGGTTGGGAGCATGGCCGTCCGCCACGAACACATCGCCATTGGCCGCGACGGCCATGCCGGTGGGCCGGTCGAACGTATCCGGGCCGTTCCCCGATACGCCTTCCTTGCCAAGCATCATCAGCACCTTGCCCTCGGGACTCAATTTGAGGACCTCCTGGCCCATCACCACGCCGGCCGCGTTTTTAGCGGGCATGCCGAGCACTGTCGCCTCATCGTTTACGTCGCTGGCCCAAAGGTTCCCCTCGCCGTCGATGGTGAAGCCGTGAGGATACGCGAACAACCCCGCGCCGAAGCTCTTCAGAAGCCTTCCCGACGGATCGAATTCCAAAATCGGTGGATTGGAATCGCCGCGCCCGACGCAAGTCGCGTGGCCGGGAGGCACCGTGTTGAAGCACCGGTGAAACACCCATATATTGCCGTCACTGGCGACGTGCACTCGGATCACCTCGCCCCACTGCCCGCCGTTCATGCTTTTGGGCAGAGACGGCCAGCCTTCCACCAGGCGATACGGATTGGGGAGCGAGGCCGGTTTGAAGTCCGGGGCCGATTGGGCCTGCCCCGCGGTTTGGAACATCGCTTGGAGCAAGGAGAGAATCACCGCGCATCGAGCGAACATGGCGTCCTCCTCGTCGAAGGTTAGGATACCCTAACCAAACGGCGCGTTGGGCCAAGAGCGAGCCTTGGGCCTGATATAGTGAAATCACTATGCGGCGATGATTAATGAACCGTCTTTCAAGCCCGTGGTGTGGGTCGGGTCGAGCCGCAAGGATTTGCGTGAGTTCCCGGACGCGGTGCAGGATTACATGGGCTATGCGTTGTATGTCGCACAGCAAGGCGGCAAGCATCGGGACACGAAAACATTGAGCGGCTTCGGCGGGGCCGGACTCGTGGAAATCATCAAGGATTATCGCGGCGATACGTTCCGGGCCGTGTACACGCTGCGCTATGCGGGGGCTGTGTACGTGCTGCACGCGTTTCAGAAAAAATCGAAGACCGGGCGGGAGACGCCGCGCCGGGAAATGGAGATGATTAAGCAACGGCTGCGCGAAGCGGAGCGTATAGCAAGGGAGAAAAGGGCATGAGCAAGAAAAATTACGAAGTCGGGGGCCGGAATGTTTTCAAGGATATCGGCGTGCCGAATGCCGGGGAACATCTGGTCAAGGCGCAACTGGTCTACAAGATCGACACCATCATGAAAAAACGCCACATGAAACAGACCGAGGCCGCCGCGCTGTTCGGCGTCCGCCAGCCTGATATATCTAAGATGCTGCGCGGCGACTTCCGGCAGTTCTCGGTTGAACGGCTTCTGCGCTTCCTAGTGAAACTCGATCAGGACGTTGAAATAGTCGTGAGGCCGCACCGTGACAGGCACAACGCTCCGGCGTTGCACGTTTCCTAAAAGTGCCAATTTTTGAGACCCTCAACGTGGGAGGGCGGGCGCAAGGGGGGCATAGGGAGCCATGAGCGCACCGAAAACCGGACTGGAACAGAGAACCATGTCATAATCGATGCGGGGGATGCCGGACACAACTGCATGCCATTAAAGGACCTGCTGGCCAAAGTTCGAAAGCGCGAATTCGTGCGCCTGGCAACCAATGAGATCGTGCTGGCCGGCGCGATCATGATGGCCGGCCTGATTCTACTTCTTCTCGCCGGCACGCAAGTGCTGGATTGGTATTGGCTGGCGCCGCTCGCCGCCATAAGCGCCGCTGTTGGGTTATATCGTCTGCGCAAGTCCGCCCCGAGCCTCTATGCCCTGGCGCAGCGGCTCGATCGCCGGCTCAAGCTCTCCGACGCGCTTTCCACGGCGGTCTATTTTTTCGAGCATCCGCGCCGTGATCTTGAAGAGGTTTGCGACCTGCAGAGGCGGCAGGCGGAAGCGGCGGCGCGAGAAATCGATCCGCGCGAGGCTGTGCCCGCAGCGCGCCCGCGCTATCTTGTTCCCGCCGCGGTCTTGACCGCCGCCGCGCTGGCCCTTTTCGGGGTGCGCTATTTGGTCACGGGCAGCATGGATCTGCGGCCTTCGCTGATCAAAATCGCCTACGATTCCTTCTTCGGCTCCAAATCGTACGAAGCCAAAAATCTCCCGCGGCGCGCGCATTTCGATCCGAAGCTCGGCAATTCCCCCCAGGATGATCCTTTTGTAGACGCCAACGCTCCCGAAGACCTGAACTCACAGGAAGGTACGAAGGGCAACTCGCAATCCGCCGATGACAACAATGCGGGGCACGATCCTTCCAATCCCAACGAAGACAGCGCCGATCAGGGCAAGCAGGATCAGTCGTCCGGCGATCCCACCGGACAGGGCAAGAATTCCCCCGATCAAAATCAGCCTTCCTCGCCGGATTCCAAGAACAGCGACCAGAACGGCGGCCAGGATTCGCAGAACTCGAGCCCTAGCGATTCCAGCCTGATGAACAAACTGCGCGATGCCGTGGCCAACATGATGAACAAGATGAAGTCGACCATGGAGGGCGACAAATCGAAGAACAAGAACTCCGAGAAGGGCGCCTCGGGTGACAAACAGGAATCGGTCGAGAAGGGCGAGCAGTCCAAGGAGAACCAGCAGTCGCAGGATATCAACGGCGATACCCAAAGCCAAGAGGCCGGCCAGCAAAGTTCCGCCGATGCCCAGGAGGGTAAGTCCTCGCGCCAGAGTCCTTCGCAGGACTCCAAGAATGGCATCGGCTCGCAGAACGGCGACAAGGCCGTGCAGGAGGCCGAACAGCTTCAGGCCATGGGCAAGATCACCGAGATTTTAGGCAAGCGGTCGGCGAACGTGACGGGGGAAGTGATGATGGAGGTCGGCTCGGGCAAGCAGACACTCAAGACGCCATGGATCGCGCAGCAGGCCAATCACGCCGAAGCGGGCAGCGAAATCCATCGCGACGAGGTTCCGTTGATGTATCAGCAATTCGTCGAGCAGTATTTCGAGCAGATTCGGGCTTCCACGCCCCCAACACCCAGCAAGACACCCAAGCCAGGCAATCCGCAGTAGGAGTCAGGAGACAGGAGTCAGAAGTCAGAAGTAAAGAAGTAGTGGGCTTAGCGGCTGTCGGACAATCGTGCTCCAAACCATGACCCACTGGCGGCGCTGGGTGCATCGTCCCCAACAGTTGCTGCTTCGCAAGGCATTCTTCCAGATTCACTTATGGACGGGCATCGCCGTAATGCTTTATGTTGCGGTGATCAGCGTTTCGGGAAGCGCCATCGTCTATCGCCGGGAGTTGGCGACGGACCGCTTGCATCGGAGATTGATCTCTGCCGGCGCTGGCCGCCCGCGGATGAGTATTGAAGAACTGAAGCCGCGCGTCAGCCGGGTCTATCCATCCGACGCTATTCTTAACGTTCTCGAACCCGATGAGCCTGATCAGCCGGACGTAGTTGTATTACAACATCGCAAGACCCGGCTCACTCGTCTTTTCGATCCCTACACAGGAGCGGATTTAGGCGGCCGCAGGTCCGGAATGGACCGGGCCCTTGGATGGCTTACCGACCTGCACGACAATCTGCTTTCTGGGTTGACCGGCCGCATATGGAATGGCATCGGGGCTTTTTTCGTAACTCTGCTCGCTTGCACGGGCACCGTTGTTTGGTGGCCGGGGATCAAGAACTGGCGGCGCTCGCTGACCATCGACTGGAGAGCGCGCTTCCCACGCTTCAATTGGGGCCTGCACAGCGCGGTTGGTTTTTGGTGCGTCCTCTTTGTGCTGATATGGGGAATTTCCGGGATCCTGCTTTGCTTCCCGGGCATTCTGAGTTCCCTTCTGAGTGTCGAATTTCGCTATTGGATCGTTCGTCTGCACTTTGGGCGGTTCAACGCCGCAACCGAAGCGCTATGGACAATTCTCGGCTTGGCGCCCGCCCTCCTTGCGGCAACCGGAGCTCTGATGTGGTGGAACCGGGTGCTCAGCAAAAGAATCGGGCGCCCGGCAAGGCGAAGCTCGGTCCAGCCGGCGCGCGTGGCTCCTCGACAGAGCCGCGACCGTCAGGGAGCGGTTACTCGAACTTTTGCAACGCGTCTGCGGCGTATAAGATAACAATGTCCCTGTGCAAATCGAACGCGCGAGCCTTGTCAAGCTGGCTGGCTTCGGAGTCAGCGCGGCCGCGATCCTCGCGGCTCACCACTCCGGCGAGGCCGCAACTCTGGCCGGAGCGGGCTTGCTCCTCCTGGATTCCGTGGCGCACGTGGGGTTCGAACACCTGGTCGGGGACTTCATCCACGACGTCGCCAGGCGCTTCGATGGCGCGGAAACCGCGCGCGGCGTAGAGAACCGCGACCTGCACCGGCTCATCGGCGCGACCATCGCGCGCGTCTTAGAACACGAGGGTGAGCACGAGGTCGGGCGCGCGCCCGGCGGCAAGCCCGGGGCGCAGTATCTCAAGAGCGCCGCTGCAGCATTCCGCGGCGAGACCTGGATGAATGCGGAACTCATCGGGCCGCAAACTGTCCTTGCCGAAGTGAACGTCTCAAACTTTTTCTCCGGCGACCCCGAAGCGATCAAGAAAGCTCCGGTGCTGGAGCAGGGCGAATGGGTCAAGCTCGTGGAAGGAGTCGCCGAACGGCCGGCCGTGTTTGCGGAGTTCGATGCCGCGCTCAATTACGCCGCCGTCGAGCTCCGCGAGCACTTCGCTTTCGAGCTCTGGGAATCGGTGAAGAACGCCTGGAAAAAAGGCGATCTTGCCTGGCCCGCGCTCGTGCTGCGCTTATTGAGCCTCACGCTGGGCCACGCCGGCGATGCCGCTAGAAACTCCGCCGGCCTACGTGAAGAAATCGCAGCACTCCGCGACGACATTCTCAGGCAAGCCCAGCCCGCCATCGATAACGCGAAACCCTCCGACCAGATCCTGATCCAGGCCATTCAGGGCTACCAGGGCCAGATCATGGGGGAAATCAAGACCCTCCAGGACTTGGTTAGAGAGGCGCTTGCGAATGCCCGTCTGGCGCCGGTGAAGGAGCGCTGGATCAACCTCCCGAACACCAAAAAACAAATTCTCGCCCGCGATCATGAAGCGCAACGGCTGCTCGACGCCCTTCGCGAGGAGGGTCCCGCGATCCTCTCCATCGCCGCGCCGCCGGGATTCGGAAAGACCGCGGTGTTCTCGCTCGCGCTGCGGATGGCGTTTTCGCATGGCGATCCGCCCGAGACGGAACTGAGCGGAATCGCGGTGCTGGACGCGAAAGTGGATGCGCCGGGGATCGCCGCGTTCTCCAGCCTTCTGGGCCGCGTCACGGGATTGCAAGACACCGCGGCGAGATTCGCGTCGGCCGCCGGCGCCTCTGCCGGCAACGGCCGGGAAAACGGCGCACGGCTCCGCTCTCTTTTTTTCGATTTCCTCCGCCAGGCGGGAAAGATCTGGCTGGTGGTGGAAAACGCGGAGGCGGTGCTCGCGCCCGCGGCGCAAGCGGGCGGATCGGGCGATTTTCGGGATCTGCTGAAGGACTGGTGCAAACACGATCACGAGGCCAAGCTTCTCATTCTGACCCGTCACGCCCCGGACTTCGCTCCGGACCTTGCGCCGGAAGGCCATCGCGCCTTGCGCCGCATCGAAGGAACGCTGCTCGGCGGCTTGCCGGAGCCTGCGGCGGTCGATCTCCTGCGCCGGCTCCTGAAAGACACCCGCTTCCGCGAAACCGCCGAGTCGCTGCTGCTCCAAACCGTCCAAAAGCTGCATCGCGTGCCGATGGCGATCGAACAGTTCGCCGCGTACCTGCGACAAAGAGAGCAGGGCGTCGAGCTGGATCAGCGCTTCCTCGACCAGAACGATCTTCTTCGGCTGGACATATCCGAACAGTTGCTGAGCATCGTCGCCCAGAACCTGGATCTTTTGGATTCTCCTTCACTGGATCTGCTTCGCCTGGTCGCCTGGGCCGCGATGCCGGTTCCTCAAAGCGGCCTCATGGCATACCGGCCGGATGCCGCCCAATTGCTCACCAGCGTGGTGCGGTCGAATCAGCTATCGGCGCTGGAGGGGACGGCGGCGGAAGGCTGCAGCTTCGATATGCACCCGCTCATCCGGGAAGCGCTATCGGAGCGGTCCGGCGATGGGCTGGATTTTGCTCGCATTCACAACGTCTTCCTGGGTGCTGGGAATGAAGAATGGAACCAAACGCAGTTTCGCCCCGCGCTGGCGCTTTACACTTTGTCCGAGCGGGCCGCGCGCGAGGTAGACGGACGCGCTGAGTTCGCCGTGGCGGTCATGAACCGCGGCCTCGCGCTCTGGAACCTGGGCCGGCTGGAGGAGGCGATAGCCGCCCACGACGAGTCGATCGTTCTCTATCGCGAGTTGGCGGAGAAGGAGCGTCGCCCGGAGCTGCGCAACAATCTGGCGAGGGCCATCATGAACCGGAGCAATACGCTCAAGGATCTGGGCCGGCTGGAGGAGGCGGTCGCGGCCTACGACGAGTCGATCGCCATCCTTCATGAGCTGGTCGAGAAGGAACATCGCCGGGAGCCGCGGAACGATCTGGCGGTTTCCATCATGAACCGGGGAAACGCTCTCAAGGATCTAGACCGGCCGGAGGCGGCGCTAGCCGCATTCGACGATTCGATCGATATCTATCGCGAACTGGTCGAAAAGGAACATCGCCTGGAACTGCGGAGCGGTCTGGCGATGGCCATCATGAACCGGGGCAACGCGCTCTTGAGGCTGGGCCGACTGGAGGAGGCGGTAGCGGCGTACAACGAGTCGATCGCCCTTCGTCGCGAGCTGGTCGAAAAGGAACATCGGCGAGAGCTGCGGAACGATCTGGCGATGGCCATCATGAACAGAGGCGTCGCGCTCATGAATCTAGGCCGGCTGGAGGAGGCCATAGCGGCCTACGCCGAATCGATCGCCGTCTCTCGCGCGCTGGTCGAGAAGGAGCGTCGACAAGAGCTGCGGAGCAATTTGGCCCTTGCGCTTTACAACCTGGCTTTGGCGCGTGAAAAGCGGGGCGCCATCCCGGCGGCACTCGAATCCGCGCGCGAGGCCCGCCAATTGTGGCAGCACGCGGTGAACGATGGAATGAAGCACCTGGAGCCATGGCTTGCTCGGGCGAAAGATCTGGAGACCCGGCTGCTCAATCGCCTTTCTTGAGCGAAGCCCCGTCCGGCGTCCCAATCGGATACAATCGGCTCCATGGTGAGAAAGAGCCGTAATCAAACCTCCCGCCGCGAATTTCTGGAACAAAGCGGAGCCGCGCTGGTCGCCGCTACAGCCGCACCCGCGCTCGAAGCTCAGACGAAGGCCCAGCAAAACCCTAACATCGCTCCTGATCCCTCCGTCCCTCGCACCACCATCCACGTCACGATCAACGGGACCTCGCGCCGCCTCGAGGTCGAGGACCGCTGGACGTTGGTCGAGCTGCTTCGCGATCATCTCGGCCTCACCGGCACTCACATCGGCTGTGACCGCGGCGAGTGTGGCGCCTGCACTGTCTTGATCGACGGCAAAGCCGGATACTCGTGCAGCCAGCTTGCGGCGTGGATGGATGGCCGCTCCATTCAGACCGTCGAAGGCCTGGGCGGATCCGGCAATCTCGATCCTCTGCAAAAATCCTTCATCGAACATGACGCGCCGCAGTGCGGTTACTGCACCTCGGGTCAGTTGATGAGCGCCAAGGCTCTGCTCAACCGCAATCCTCACCCCACGGCGGACGACGCCCGCGCCGCGCTCACCGGCAATATCTGCCGCTGCTCGAACTACAATCACTACGTCGAAGCCACGCTTGCCGCCGCGGGGGTTTCTTCGCCCGAAACCGTGCAACGCTTCGCCGCCAGCGGCGCGCCCTTGACCGCGCTCAAAACCGTGGGCCACGAAACTCCGCGTATCGACGCCCGCGAGCGTGTGACCGGCAAAGCGACTTATTCGAGCGACGTTCGCCTGCCCGGCATGCTCTACGCCCGCGTTCTCCGCAGCCCGCATCCGCACGCCCGCATCCGGTCCATCGATACGTCGAAGGCCGCCGCGCTCGCCGGGGTCAAAGCCATCCTCACGCATGAGAATTGCACGGTGGTTTGGGGCGCGGGCGGAATCGCCGGAGGCCAGCAATATAACGACGCGGTGAAGAAGATCACCAAGCAGCGACGATACGCCTTCAACAACCCCTTGCGTTTCGTCGGCGAGCCGGTTGCGGCCGTCGCCGCCGTCAATCGCCACGTCGCGGAAGAGGCCTTGCAGCTCATCAAAGTCGATTACGAAGTGCTTCCCCACGTTCTCGAGCCCGAAGACGCGCTGAAGCCCGACGCTCCTCAGGTCTGGCCGGAAGGCAATCTTTCGCTCAATAACCAGAACGATGCCAAACCCATCGGCCAGCGCCGCGGAAATGTGGAGGAGGGCTTCCGGGCATCGGATCATGTCTTCGAAGATCGCCTTTCTACCGCCTTCGTCCACAACGCGCAGATGGAGCCGCGATCTTGCGTCGCGCATTGGGAGGGCGAAAATCTCACGGTCTACACGCCCACCGGAGGCATCGCCAATTGCCAGACCGACACCGCGCGC
The DNA here is from genome assembly GCA_036521975.1 of Bryobacteraceae bacterium. Lineage (GTDB taxonomy): Bacteria > Acidobacteriota > Terriglobia > Bryobacterales > Bryobacteraceae > Palsa-187. Next base: position 38,581 of record DATDGT010000360.1, on the reverse strand, counting down.
GATCTGGGCATTCCAGCGGAAAAAGTGCGCATAGTCTGTCAATATATGGGCGGGAATTTCGGAAATAAGAATCAGAATCAGGATTCCGACTTGATCGCCGCGATGCTCGCCAAGCAAGCCGGCGCGCCCGTGAAACTCGAATATTCGCGCAGAGAGGATTTCATTGGCATGCATGGCCGCTGGCCGACCGTGCAATATTACAAGGTCGGTGTGGCGAGCGATGGGACGCTGAAGGCCATCCAGCTTCGCGGCTACAGCGGAATGGGCGGTTACCGCAAAAACAGCGGCAATATCGGCGGCATCGAAGTCTATCAATGCCCCCATATTGAAACCACGATCTATCCCGTTTACACCAATAAAACCGTCTCCGGTAATTTTCGCGGCCCGGAATTTCCGCAAGGGTATTTCGGCATCCAAAACATGATGGATGAAGTCGCGTTCAAGATGAACATGGATCCGGTGGAATTCGCGCTGAAGAACATGACGCGGAAAGCCAACGACCAGACGCCTTACACCAATTACACGCTCGACGAATGCATCCACCGCGGCGCGGAAGCGTTCAATTGGAAACAGCGCTGGAGGCCAAAGCCCGGCTCCGATGCCGGCCCTGTCAAGCGCGGCGCGGGATTCGCGTTTATGGCGTTCCGCTCAGGCGTGGGCCGCAGCAACGCAATTATCGAAGTCGATTCCCAGGGCAAATATTTGGTGCGAGTGGGCGTCACCGACGTCGGCGCGGGGGCCAAGACGACCATGGCGGTCATCGCGGCCGAAGCGCTGGAGGTTCCGCTTTCGCAGGTGGAAGTGGTCTGGGGCGATACCAACCGCTGTCCCTATTCGGTCGGCGAATCCGGCAGCCGCACCACCATTCAAACCGGCTACGCGGTGGTGGAAGCGGCGCGCGAAATCAAGAAGCAGATCGCGGCTCAGGGGCTGCCCAAAGGCAACGGCCGGCTTACCGCCTCCGTGAATCCCAACCCGACGGTGGAAGGCGGCAAGACGCGCGCCACTTACGGCGCGCATTTCGTCGAAGTGGAAGTGGATGCGGAGACAGGCCGTGCGCGCGTGCTCAAATATCTCGCGGTTCACGACTGCGGCCGCATCATGAATCCGCTCACCGCGGCGAGCCAGATTAAGGGCGGCGCGATCATGGGGATCGGGATGGCTCTGCATGAGGAACTCCGTTACGACCCTGGCAGCGGCCAGCCGTTGACCCCCGGCTATTACGGGCATCGCGTTTTGACGCACCGCGATTCGCCGGATATCGAAGTGATATTCATCGAAAGCGACGACGGCTACGGACCTTACGGCGCCAAGAGCATGGGCGAATCGAGCAAAGTTCCGGCGGTCGCCGCGGTAGGCAATGCCGTTTTCAATGCGCTGGGGCGGAGAGTCAAAGACTTGCCCATCACGCGCGACAAGATCCTGGGGGTGCAAGCATGAAAACCTTCTCCGTGTCCACTCCCCGCGATGCCAGGCGCGCCGCAACGTTGGCGGCCCAAGCGCGCAGCGAAGGTCGCACAGCCTATTTCAATAGCGGCGGCACCGATCTCCTTGGAATGGTCAAAGACCGCATCGTCCAGCCCGACCTCCTGATCAACTTACGCCAAACCGGCGGGGCAGGCCGCATTTCGAGCGTCGCCGGCGGCGGTCTCAACATCCCCGGCCAAATTACCTTGGAGGCGCTGGCGGGCGACCCACGCATCCGCCGGGACTACGCCGTGCTCGCCGAAGCCGCCGAAACCGTTGCCACGCCGCAGATCCGCAACTTCGGAACGCTCGCGGGCAATATCTGCCAGCGCCCCTGGTGCTGGTATTTCCGCAATGGGTTCCCGTGCTACAAGGCGGGCGGCAATCAATGCTTCTCGGTCACCGGCGAGAATCAGTTCCACGCCATATTCGGCGGAGGCCCGAGCTATATCGTTCATCCCTCCGACACCGCGCCGGCTCTGGTCGCCCTCGACGCGCATTTCCGCATCATTGCTCCCAATGGCGGTCCCACGGGCGACCGCACCGTCGCCGCCTCGGACTTCTTCGTGCTGCCAAAGCAGAACGCCGCGCGCGAAAACGTCCTGAGGGAGGATGAGGTGCTTGTCTCCATCCAGCTCCACGCGCCCCAGCTCGGCCAGCGCAGCGCCTATCACAAAGAGATGGACCGCGAAGCCTGGACCCACGCCGTGGTCAGCGCCGCAGTGGTTCTGGAAATGGATGGCGACCTCTGTCGCTCGGCGCGCATCGTCCTCGGCGGCGTAGCTCCGATTCCCTGGCGTGTCATGGATGCCGAGCGCCTGTTGGCGGGCCAACGCATCACACCCGAGCTCGCCGCCAGGGCCGCCGAAGCCGCGCTGGCGGGAGCAAACCCGCTGGCGAAGAACGCTTACAAAGTTCCTCTGACGAAAGCTATCATTCAGCGCACGACGGTCGAGCTGGCCCAGCGCAACCAGCCGGAAAATAGCCGCGCTTAGGATGGGCCCGCGCACTCCCGAGATCTGGTCCTACTACGACCGCGAAGCGGACGCGCTCTATCTCAATTTCAAAAGGCCGAGCCGGGCCAACGATAGCGAGCTAACGGATGACGACCTCATCGTTCGGTATCAATCGGGCGAAGTAGTTCGCATCACGGTGCTCCACGCCAGTAAACGCGCGCTTAATAAATCATGAACTCCAACAGATTACCACCCGGCCTGCTGCGCCGCGGGTGTGCCTCACCGTTAGCTATGACGGGCATCGCGTTTTAACGAACCGCGATGCGCCCTCATCATACTCGGCTCTTGGGAACCTCCGCGCCCCCTCACGGCGCGATCCTCACGCACTCGCTGTACCTCAGCAGTTCGCGGCCATAGCGCACCACCCCCTGCCGCTGCACTGCCGTCCGCGCGGCCAAACTCAGGTTCGAGAACCAGCTCGACCCCGCCTCGGAAACCACCTCGTAGGGGTGATTTTCAAAAAACTCCCGCTCCAGCGACCCTTCAAGCCTGGGCATTTTTTCTCCCTTCTATCGCTCCCATCAATTCTCGATTGGCCTGGCGTTCCGCTTCCGGCAATGCCGCGGCCTCGCGCCTCCAGCGCTCGAATTCCTCGATCTGGCGTTGGGTTTGCAGCCGGTCGTGGTACTCGCAGTGAATCTCGCGCAGCCCCGCCACTCCCTCCCATCGCCGCATCGTTCCGATCGCGCGATCCACTACGAACCGCAGTGCCCGCGGATCCGCGATGAAAGACCCCAGCGACCGCATCACGGCCGCCCGGGCGTCCTCGTCCTGGGGAAACCCTGGGATCGCACCCAATTCCGCGACTGCCTGAATGATCTCTTCCTTCATGGCATCCTCCTGAATTTCTCCGCCGCCCTTTCCTGCGCCAATTCACGCGCGCTCGCCTGCGCCGGCATCGGCAGGATCCGCGGCACGATCTCCACGTCCCAATCGCCGTCACGCAAAACGTTCACCAGTGCTTTTGTTTTGGCTGGATTCGGCCATTTCCCCGATACCAGCGCCCATTTGCAGTAGTTCGGCACCCGCGCCCGGCTTTCCGGCGGAATCTCCAGCAGCAACTGCCAGGCGATCTGCTTGTGCTTCTCCGGGATGGGCGCTCCCGCCTTGCGGTAAATCTCATCCAGATCGTCGAGGATCGGCTTCACCGAAGCGCACAGCGAAAGCGTTGTGTGCGTTAAAGAAGGTTCTACCGCCATTCCGGTTTTTTCCCCCGCACCCCCTTTTTCCGCTCCATCACCAGATCCAGAACCAGACGCGCGTGCGATCGCTGAGCGATCGCTTTGCGACTCGCTGAACGATCGCTCTCCCCATCGCTTAGCGTTGCCCTTGCGACCGCTGACCGATCGCTCAGCGTGCCTTGCAGACGCCTTTACGCGCTCTTCCTCCTGCCGCGGATTACGGCGCCTCCCGTCATCCGCCTCCGGGAAGCACCGTTCGACTTGAGGCCACATCTGCGCGAATTCGTCTCTATCAGCCCCACAGACACGCCGGACGTGCTCTGGATCAACGGGCAACCCGTCGTTTAGCCACGAATGATTCAGGAGCGTGATATACAACCCGCGTTCCGACCATGTCATGACGCGAACCTTTTCGCTCGCGTCGAAATCCTTGGGGAACATCGGATAGTAAGGCAGGCTCACGTCGCTGCGCCCCCAGCGGCCGCCGCCATTCTCCGCATCCCATTGGCGTAAAGCTGGCTGATCCTCGACTCCGAGACGCCCTCCTGTTGGGCAATCTCGGCGTTCGTCTCTCCCGCCGCTCTCTGCTCCATCACCCTTCGGATTCGAGGCGGCAGCCCGGCCCGCCGAAATAGCAACTCCAGGTCGAGGCGACACAAAGCGGGCCCGCGTGCCGGATCCAGGCGCGGGTCCGCGGGCTCGCGCATCTCCTCCAGGGCCACGACACGGATCGACCGCTCCTCCCCCCGCCTGACCTTCCTCCTTTGGTTCCGCGTAAGGCGATCCAAGCTCCGCAAGTAATCGTTCATGGACCCCCGGATCCGCCGGTCCGCGTAAGTCTCCAAAGTGCAGCTCCGCTCCGGGTCGAACCGGTCCACCGCCCGGATCGCCCCCAGCCAACCCGAAGAGACCAGGTCCTCGTAGCTGACCCGTCCGGCCGGAAGCCTCCGCATCCGCATTCCCGCCAGCAGATGCACCTGTGGCCCCAGACTCAGGATGACCTCCTCCCGCTTCTCCGCCTCTCCGTCTGCCGCCGTCCGCGTGCCATCACCACATCCGTGCCAGATCCCGCACGGCGGGAGGCTCCGCGCCACGTCCGTGCCACCTGGAACGGCACTTACTCCCCTGTTTTCAACGGCCCCCCCGCCAACCCGTTGATCCCCGCTTGCTTGGGGTGCAAGAGGTCCCGGGTTCAAATCCCGGCGGCCCGACCAATTACTCTGCGTTTACTGCACTATCGACTTCCTTCTCCCTAGGGCCGAAAACCCGACGGTCCGAAACATCTGAATAAAATAGGACGAAGACTCTTCCGGAGACGGCGTCATAACGAAGAAGGACCCGAAAGCCGCTTCGCCGCCGATCATGACGATCGGCCACTCGACCCATGCAATCGATCAGTTCCTGGATATCTTGGCGGCGCATGAAATCGAGCAGGTTGTGGATGTCCGAACTATTCCCAAATCACTCCGCAATCCACAGTTCAACTCGGATGAGTTACGGAAAGCGCTTCGCCGTCGCCGGATAGGCTACGTTCACCTGCCGGCGCTCGGAGGACTTCGCCATCCGCGTAAGGATTCCATAAACACAGGGTGGAGGAACGCCAGTTTTCGCGGGTACGCGGATTACATGCAAACGGTCGAGTTCGAACTCGGCTTGAAAGAACTGACCGGGTTTTCGAAGCGCCGCCGCACGGCCATCATGTGCGCCGAAGCCGTGCCGTGGCGCTGTCACCGCTCACTGATTGCGGATGCACTAGCCGCGCGTGGGATCGCGGTGGAACACATTATGACCAAAGGCTCACCCAAACCGCACGCTTATACGCCCTTCGCGAAGACCGAAAACGGCAAAGTGACGTATCCGTGAGCGCACAGACCGCCGGGCGCGGCGTCAAACGAATGAGAACCTCAGCGGTCTCTGCCGCGCCCGGCGAGTCCTTTGTGCGCGAGTGTTCAGCTTTGGGCTTTCACAGCTCGGTTTTCGATCAACGGCAGCTTTAAATGATGTTCGCGGGCGGTTTCCCTCGCCAGCTCATAGCCAGCGTCGGCGTGGCGCATCACGCCGGTGGCGGGATCATTGAAGAGAACTCGCTCGATGCGTTTCGCCGCCGCCGCTGTGCCGTCGCAGACGATCACCACGCCGGCGTGCTGCGAAAATCCCATGCCCACCCCGCCTCCGTGATGAAAGCTCACCCAAGTCGCGCCGCCCGCGGTGTTCAACAGCGCGTTCAATATCGGCCAGTCGGAGACGGCATCGGAGCCGTCGCGCATCGCCTCCGTCTCGCGATTCGGACTGGCCACCGATCCGCTGTCCAGGTGATCGCGACCGATCACGATGGGGGCTTTCAGTTCTCCGTTCCGAACCATGTCATTGAACGCCAGTCCGGCGGCCTGCCGCTCGCCCAATCCGAGCCAGCAGATGCGCGCTGGCAGCCCCTGGAAGGAGATGCGCCTCCGAGCCATATCCAGCCAACGACGCACGCGTGCATTCGCGGGAAAAAGCTCCGCGATTTTTTCGTCGGTCCGGAAAATATCCTCGGGATCGCCCGATAAGGCAACCCAGCGGAATGGTCCCTTTCCCTGGCAGAACAGCGGACGAATATAGGCGGGAACGAAACCCGGAAAATCGAAGGCGTTGTGGACTCCTTGGTCGCGCGCAACTTGCCGGATGTTGTTGCCGTAATCGAAAACCGGCACGCGCATCTCATGAAAGTCAAGCATGGCGTGCACGTGCGCCGCGCAGGAGCGAGCCGCCGCCTCGCGCAGCCGCGCGTGCTGCCTCGGATCTTCCGCCGCCGCCTTCCACTCTTCAACAGTCCATCCCGCGGGCAGATAGCCGTTGATCAAATCGTGTGCGGAGGTCTGATCGGTCATCAGATCCGGCTTGATCCCCCCGGCCTTGGCGCGGCGAACCAGCTCCGGCATCACTTCGGCGGCATTGCCTCGCAGCGCGATCGAGACGGGTTCTTTCCGGTCGCAGTAATATTCCACCAGGTCCAGAGCTTCGTCCAGATTGTGAGCCTGTTTGTCGAGGTAACGCGTGCGCAGCCGGAAATCGATGCGCGATTGCTGGCATTCCAAGATCAGCGAAACCGCACATGCGAACGTGGCGGCCAGCGGCTGCGCTCCGCCCATTCCGCCCAACCCCGCGGTCAAGATCCAACGCCCCGCCAGGCTTCCACCATAGTGCTTCCGTCCGGCTTCCGCGAACGTTTCATAGGTTCCTTGGACGATGCCTTGAGAGCCGATGTAAATCCAGCTTCCCGCCGTCATCTGGCCGTACATCATCAACCCTTTGCGATCGAGTTCGTGAAAATGCTCCCAGGTGGCCCAGGCCGGCACCAGGTTGGAGTTGGCCAGCAGGACGCGCGGCGCGTCGGGATGAGTGAGGAAGACTCCCACCGGCTTGCCGGATTGAATCAGCAGAGTCTCATCCGGCGCGAGCTCTTTCAGCCGCGCCAGGATTTCGTCGAAACATTCCCAATTCCGCGCGGCTTTCCCGATGCCGCCATAGACCACCAGGTCTTGCGGCCGCTCCGCTACTTCCGGATCCAAGTTGTTTTGGATCATGCGATACGCAGCTTCGATCTGCCAATTCTTGCAAGTGAGCGCGATGCCTCGGGGCGCGCGAATCATTCTTGACGATTCGAGACGCGTCGATTCAGTTTGGTCTTGCAGCAACATGGGCGCCTCTTTCCGCAACTTGGTTCAATGCATCCCGAGGACCACACCGGTCCACAAGATGAGTTCTTTCATGGCTGTCCAATTGAGTATCGCTGCAACCAGCGGACGGGGCGCGGCGCGGACGGGACGGACTACTCTTACACTGTTTAGCGTAACTCCACACGCCCGAAAGATTCAAGTGGAAAGGAGACGAAATCTGCAAGATAGCAATGGGTTCCGGCTTAGATCTAGCGACTGTATGGCGATCCGAAATTTCCAAGCACATGCCAGAGTTGCTTCAAGTGCTGGATGGATTCAGCATGGCTTCCCCAATCCTCCCAAGATTCAGGGTGTTCCCGCAACGAAGCTTCCGCGGTTCCTATAGCTGCCGCATCCAACATCCCGTCACTTCCGGCGATGCGTCGTGCAAGCCGAGGCATCTCCGGAGCTCGAAAATCGTCTGGAACGTCTCGGACCGCGAGTTGGAACCCGCAATGCCATTTCAAGGGAAATCGGTACTCTGTCGCGATTTGTCGCAGAAGGGCGCCAGTTGGAGTCGCAGCGAATGCTGGATCGGCCACCAGCAGCTCAACATCTTCGTTCATAGAGACGGGTCCATGAACTTGAGCTTCGATTCCGGTATCGAGGACGCGGCCCGGTCTGCCCCGAGCGGGATCGCTCCTCGGCTGTCGAAGATCGAAAAGGAGATCCAGTAAGCGCGAGACGGTTAAGTTAGGAACGCCAAGCGTTGGCGCGCGAAATGGAGGCCAGGGTGGCCTTGCGATTCCGCCCTCGACAATCTCCCCGAGCAAGGCGCTTAGCACTCCATCCATTCGCTCGATAGTGCCGAGCCGTTGAGATGCTCGCGGGTCCTCGCTTCCCATAAACGTGAATGAGGTACGGGAAGATTACACGAGCTCGCAGCACCAAGTAGCACGATCCGAAGCGTGGGATTGGCCCATCCGGATAGCGAACCACCTCCAACGCTCCATACTTGGGTCGCTCCAAATGAAGGACGCCAGTCCCGTTGGTAGGTGCCTCCAAACAGGGTCCTTTCCCACTTGTCCCGCGCACCCCCGGGAAAGGCAGACAGGCCCCCGCTCGACAGTCGGGTCTCGAACTGATTTCGGTATAGCCCGTCGGCGAAAAGCGCCTGCGCTACAGTTGCGCGTTTAGGTCCAATGCGGTCTGGATGGAAGTGAATCACGACGCGAGCATTCTCTTTGAGGCTGCTTATCGCCTGGTTGTATGCATCGATAGTGCAGCCGGCTTTCTCCAGCAGTTCTGCCACACACCGGGACGACGAAGTCCCGTAACCAGATATCGATTCCTCGACGTGACGAAGGGCCGAGCGTTGGGCGGGCGACAGTCGAGCAAGTTCTTCAGGCGGATTCACCGATCGATTTCCGATGGGATTCAGTATAAGCCTGGCCGTCCGGAAAACCAGCGGTGGGAAAATGGCGGAGAGAATGCGAATCAGCCGATCTTCCGCGCCCGCAACGGATCCTTTTTCTTACATTCGTGAGTGGGATCGAATACGGCGGCACACGGGATGGTGGCACAGCTTCGAGTTGCCCGACGGCACACAGATCCACGGCGTCTCAACGCTGGAATTTCAGAAGCGGCGCATCGCCGCTTTTCCGATTCCCGAAAATTTGGAAGGAAAACGTGTTCTCGACATCGGAACATGGGACGGCTGGTTCGCCTTCGAAATGGAGCGGCGCGGCGCCGAAGTGGTCGCCATCGATTCCTGGGACAATCCGCGTTTCCGCGAAATGCATACGCTCCTCAACTCTCGCGTCGATTATCGCCGGTTCGATATCTATGAGCTGACGCCCAATCCCATCGGCAAATTCGACATCGTTCTTTTCATGGGCGTGCTCTATCACCTGAAACATCCTCTGCTGGCTCTGGAACGCGTTTGCGCCCTCACCACCGATTTTGCCGCGGTGGAATCCTTTGTTCTTGGCGAGGAGCATCGCCTAAAAGCCGCCGCCGAACGGCCGGTCATGGAATTCTATGAAAACGACGAAATGGGCGGCCAAACTGACAATTGGTGCGCCCCGAACCTTCCCTGCTTGCTGGCGCTGTGCCGCACGGCCGGATTCGCGCGCGTCGAGCTGCGCGAGGTCCTCGAGTTCAGCGGTTGCGTCGCGTGCCATCGCGCCTGGCTTCCGCCGAGATTCGACGCGGCGCCGGGTCCGGTTCTGCTGGGCGCTTATCATCATCGCAACTTTGGAATTAACTTCGAGAGCCGATTCGATGAGTATCTGACCTGCGATTTTCAATCGTCCGTGGAGAGCCTTCAGCGTGATGATCTCCGCCCGGAGGTCGACAATTTCGGCGTCAACCCCATCAAGCTCGAGCCGAACGGGCCCCAGCGTTGGTACGTGCAGTTCAAGCTCCCGCCCGGCCTCGATCCCGGCTGGCATGAGGTTCGCATCAGGATCGGAGAAAGCCGGCCCAGCAACGGAAAGCGTATCGCGGTGGACCTTGCGCCCGATGTCGGCCCCATCGCAATTGCCGGACTTGCCGACGCGCATACCTGGAAACCAAACGAGCTGGATCTGAATGTGGGCGATGCGATCGCGATCTGGGTCGAGGGCTTGCCCGAAAACGCGGATATCAACAACGTCAAGGTCTTTCTGGGCTCAACTCCGCTGACGGTGGATTACGTTAGTCCAGCCGAGGGCTCGACTCGCCAAGTCAACGCGCGCGTTACGGCGCCTTTGTGGTCCGGAGTGGTCGAAGCACGCGTCGAGGCTCTCGGCGGCCCCGCCGGCCGCGCCAGTATCGAAATCATTGGACCACATTGCGAATAAGACTCTACGCTCCCTCTGACGATCGCGAGTGGCTCCAGATGCGCTGCGCGCTCTGGCCCGAGGACACCCCAGAGGTCCACCGGTCAGGCATGGCAGCCTGGCTCGCCAGGTCTGACGCCGTGGTGATCGTCGCGGAGCGGCCGGACGGCGCTGGACTGGGGGGATTCGCCGAAGTGGGTTCTCGCAACTACGCCGATGGATGCGAGACAAGCCCAGTTGCGTACCTGGAAGGTTGGTACGTCGATGCGGATATGCGGCGGCAGGGGGTCGGGACCGCTCTCGTGCAAGCGGCCGAGGGATGGGCGCGCGATCGGGGCTACCGCGAGTTCGCCTCCGATGCCCGTCTGGACAACATCGTGTCTCACCGAGCCCACGAGTCGCTGGGCTTTGTCGAAACAGAGCGCGCGGTTTTGTACCGCAAGCAGCTCTGAACGCTGGCGGAGGCGTCTACGCCGTGCGCATCGACTCCGACTTGTCCCCTCCGGCAAGCGCGGCCTGCGCGGCCGCGAGGCGCGCGATCGGCACGCGATAGGGCGAGCAGGAGACGTAGTTCATGCCCACGCGATAACAGAACTCCACGGAGGCCGGGTCTCCGCCGTGCTCCCCGCAGATCCCGATGTCCAAATCGGGCTGCGTTTCCCGTCCCAACTTGATCCCCATCTCGATCACCTTGCCCACGCCCTCCTGATCGATCGTTTGGAATGGATCGGCCTTGAAGATTTTCAGCTTCTCATAGGCGCCGGAGAATTTGGTGTAGTCGTCGCGAGAAAGCCCCATAGTGGTCTGCGTGAGATCGTTGGTGCCGAAGCTGAAGAATTCGGCGTGCCGGGCGATTTGATCCGCCAGGAGCGCAGCGCGGGGAATCTCAATCATCGTACCCACCAGATAGTGCAGATCTTTCATTCCCGCCTTTTCGAGCACCTCTTGGGCCACGAGAGTCACAATCGCCTTTTGATTTTCCAGTTCGCCCGCGCTGCCGACCAGCGGAATCATGACTTCCGGAATCACCGTCATCCCCTTTTTGGAAGCTTCCACCGCCGCTTCGAAAATCGCCCTCGCCTGCATCTCCGTGATCTCGGGATAGATGATGCCGAGCCGGCAGCCGCGAAGGCCTAGCATGGGATTGAACTCGTGAAGCTCCTCCACCCGATGCAGCAATTCGGGCAAACGCTTCTTCAGTTCGCCGGCTTTGATGTTGTACTTTTCCGATAGCTCTTTCTTCTGCTTGCCGCTCAAATGCGGCAGCCGCGCGAGATCCACCATCAACTCCTCGCGCTTGGGAAGGAACTCGTGCAACGGCGGATCGAGCGTCCGAATCACCACGGGGAATCCGTTCATGGCTTCGAACAATCCCACGAAATCCTTGCGCTGCATGGGCAGCAGTTTTTGCAGAGCTTGTCTGCGCGTTCTTTCGTCACTCGCCAAAATCATGGCCTGCATGTGGGGAATACGATCGGCGGCGAAAAACATATGCTCAGTACGGCACAGCCCGATACCCTCGGCACCGAAGCGGCGGGCGGCTTGGGCATCGCGGGGAATGTCGGCGTTGGCGCGCACGCCAAAGCCCCCGCGATATTCGTCGGCCCATTGCATGAGCTGGCCGAAATAGGAAGAGGTTGGGTCGGGCTCGTTGGTCGCCGCCTGGCCTTGGTAGACTTCGGCGGTCGCTCCGTCGATGGAGATCCAATCGCCCTGCTTCACCGTAATCGCCTTCCCATTGAGCGAGACATGGAACTGCCGGGCGCGCTCATTAATCGCGATCGACCCCGCGCCCACGATACACGGCCGTCCCATGCCGCGCGCGACCACGGCCGCATGGCTAGACTTGCCGCCCACCGCCGTCAGGATGCCCTTGGCGACGTCCATTCCGTGAATATCGTCGGGCGTCGTCTCCTTGCGGACCAGAATCACCGGACCGGGCACTCCTTTCTCCGCTCCGCTCTGGCTCATCTCCACCGCCTCCTCCGCAGTGAACGCGACGCGGCCCACCGCCGCGCCCGGTGATGCCGCAATGCCGGTCGCGATGCGCGTCAGCTTCTTCAGCGATGTCCCGTCGAATACCGGATGCAAAAGCTGATCGAGCTGCTGCGGCTGCACCCTGAGCACGGCTTCTTTTCGATCGATCAATCCCTCGCTCACCATATCCACAGCGGCGCGGACTGCAGCCGGGCCCGTACGCTTGCCGTTGCGCGTCTGCAGCATGTACAGCTTGCCCTCTTCGATGGTGAACTCGAAATCCTGCATGTCGCGGTAGTGGCGCTCGAGCTTCTCCGTGATCTCATGAAGCTGACGGTATGCGTCCGGCATGACTCTCTCGAGATCGGATAAAGGCTCCGGCGTGCGGATGCCCGCAACCACGTCTTCGCCCTGCGCGTTCAGCAGAAATTCGCCATAGAAAGTCTTTTCGCCGGTGGCCGGATCGCGGGTGAAACCGACGCCCGTGGCCGAAGTGCTGCCGAGATTGCCGAACACCATCGCTTGAACGTTCGCCGCCGTCCCGATTTCATCAGGGATTTTTTCCATTTTTCGGTAATAGATCGCCTTCTGATTCCACCACGAATGGAACACCGCGCCGATGGCCCTATCGAGCTGTTCGCGCGGATCTTGCGGGAAGGGCTTCTTGGTTTCCTGCCGCACCAGCTTTTTGTATGCGTCGATGATGGCCTTCAGATCGTTCGCGCCGAGATCCGTGTCCTGCTTCGCTTTGGCTTTGTGTTTGCGCTCGTCGAAAATATGGTCGAATTTCGCCATGTCGATATTAAGCGCCACTTCGCCAAACATCTGAATGAAGCGGCGGTAGGAGTCGTAAGCGAAGCGCGGATTCCCACTGCGTCTCGCCAAACCTTCCACGCTTCGATCGTTCAGCCCAAGATTGAGAATCGTGTTCATCATCCCCGGCATGGAGAACTTCGCGCCGGAGCGCACGCTGACCAGCAACGGATTTTCCGCGTCACCGAGCCGCTTCTCCATGCGTTTTTCGAGCTTTTCAAGCACCCCCGTGACTTGCTTGCCGATTTCCTCCGGCAGCTTGTTTCCGTTCTGAAAATAGAGATTGCAGACCTCGGTGGAAATGGTAAAGCCGGGAGGCACGGGAGCCCCTATGCGGCTCATTTCAGCGAGGCCCGAGCCTTTCCCGCCGAGGATGTCTTTCATTTTGCCGTCGCCATCGGCCGTTCCGCCGCCGAAGTTGTAGACGTAGTTTTTCATTTCTGATCTCCTGAAGTGACAATTTCCGAAAAATCGGCGATCACGGAGCATTTCTGAAGTAACTTGCCGAGGAAAGCAAGGCGATTCTCGCGCTTTAGTGGATCCGGATCCATCACCAGGACCTTATCGAAAAATGCATCCACTTGCGGCCGGAGCGAGGCGATTTCGCGCAGGTTCCGGCCGTCAACCGCGCCGGCGCGGTCGTAGAGCGCGCGCTCGGCCCCGGGTTCCAGAAGCTCCTCTCGGATTGGCAGACCGTCGCCGACAAATCCGGCCTGCTTGAGAATATTGCGAATGCGCTTGCAGCTTGCCGCCAGGGGCTCGAAGTTCTCCGTGGGGCGAATCGCCGCTAGCGCTGTGAGCCGGTCTTCGACGTCGGCTAGCGTGCTAATGCCGGAGGCAAGTACAGCGTTGACTTCGTCGTACTTGAATCTGCGTACCTCGCGGAAGTAGTGCTGAATGCGCTCGATGAGGAACTCCCTCAGCGCCCCGGAGGCGAGTTCATCGAGCCGGTAATCCAGCCGCGCTTCGACCAGGATCTTCACCACGCCCTGAGCCGCGCGCCGCAAGCCAAAAGGATCCTTTGAGCCCGTTGGTTCAAGCCCCACCGAGAAACAGCCGCGCAACGTATCGAGCTTATCGGCGAGCGAAACAATTTGTCCTTCGAGGGTCGAGGGAATCGAATCCTCCATGCTCACCGGTTTGTAGTGTTCATAAACCGCCCGCCAGACCTGCTCCGGCTCGCCTTGGGCTTTCGCGTAGAGTCCGCCGACGATTCCCTGAAGATCGGTAAACTCTTTGACCATTTCGGTCGTGAGATCGCACTTGCACAACAACGCGCCGCGTTGAGCGCTGGAATCGCCGTTCAGCTCTTTCACCAACTCCACAACGCGCTCGGTCTTCTCCTTGTACGATCCAAGCTTCGCTTGGAAGGTAACGTGAGCGAGATCCTCGATCCGATCAGCGAGTCTCTTATGCTGATCCGTATCCCAGAAGAAGCGCGCATCGTTAAAGCGCGCGCGGAGGACTCGCTCGTTGCCCTTCTTCACCAATCCCTCGAGATCGCCGTTCGTGTTCATCACCGCGACGAAATGCGGCGCGAGGACTGGAGGGGAGGATTCGACAGCGAAATATTTCTGGTGATGCCGCATCACGGTCGTCAGCACCTCGGCGGGTAATTCAAGATACGCAGGATCGAAATCGCCGCGAATGGCGGTCGGATATTCGGTGATAAAGGTGAGCGTTTCCAGGAGATCGGCGTCGATCTTGGCGCCGAGATCGCCGGCCTCAACTTCGATCTTCTTGCGGCGCAGAGCGGAGGACAGGATCACGAAGTTCTTGCGCAGCTCGGATTCGTAATTACCGATGGTCACAGGAGTGGAAGCCGAGCCGAGCTGCCGATGGCCGCGCGTGGTGTTGCCGCTCTTCACCCCCGCGACCTCAAACGGAATTATTCCATCCCCCAGCAGCGCGACAATCCAGCGGATAGGACGGATGAATCGCGGCCCGGTCTTGCCGCCGGTCCAATACATTGTTTTGGGCCATTGAATGCCGAGGATCGCAGAGGGCAGCGCCTCGGCCAAAATATCCACAGTGTTCCGGCCGGGAACGCGCTTGGGGAGCTCGTAGTAGGCGCCTATGGCCTTGACCTCGGCCGGATCGACGCCCTGCTTCCTGGCAAACCCGGCCGCGGCCTTTTCGCCCGCGGAGACGGGCGGGCCTTTGACGATTTCCTCACGGTCGGGAGTGCGCTGTGGAAGGCCGGAGGCTTGGACAACCAACCGCCGCGGCGTGGCGTCAACGACAGGAACGGCGCCCAGTTCGAGCCTGGAAAGCTGCTCCAGTGCCCCCGGAATCATCCAGTGCGGGATCTCTTCCGTGCCGATCTCCAGCAGGAAATTCATGCCGCCTCGATCTGGGCTGCCTCCTGTTGATTCATCCACGCCTTGGCGGTGCCCACAGCCAAATCCCGCACGCGCTTGATCACGCCCACCCGCTCGGTCACCGATATCGCCCCGCGCGCATCGAGCAAATTAAACAGGTGCGAACACTTCAGCACCTGATCGTACGCCGGCAAAGGCGCTCGCGCCGCCAGCATCTCCTTGCACTCGGCTTCATGCTCCCCCAGCAGACGCCACAAGCGGTCGACGTTGGCGAGCTCGAAGTTGTAGCGCGAGAACTGGATTTCGTCTTCCAGCCGCACATCCGCGTATTTGAATCCCGGCGCCCACTCGATTTCGTACACGCTCTCCACGCCCTGCAAAAACGCGACGATCCGTTCCAGGCCGTAAGTGATCTCGGCGGGAACCAGATCCAGATCCATTCCACCGCATTGTTGAAAGTACGTGAACTGCGTGATCTCCAGACCGTCTAGCGTCACCTGCCATCCGATTCCCCACGCGCCCAGCGTCGGCGCCTCCCAATTGTCTTCCTCAAACTTGATATCGTGCTTGCGGAGATCGATGCCGATCGCTTCCAGACTCCCCAGATATTGATCCAGCACGTCGTCGGGCGAGGGCTTCAGGATCACCTGCAACTGCTGGTGCTTATACAAGCGATTAGGATTTTCGCCGTATCGGCCGTCGGCGGGGCGGCGCGACGGCTGAACATAGGCGACCCGGTACGGCTTCGGTCCCAGCACGCGCAGATAGGTCTCCGGGCACATCGTCCCCGCGCCGACCTCCACATCGTAAGGCTCCTGAATGATGCAGCCGCGGTCGGCCCAGTAGCGCTTGAGTTGGAGGATAGTGTCTTGAAAATAGGACATTCGGTGTTACGGCCAGTGGTCGGTGGCCGCTGGATTCCCGACAGGGCAACCGGAGGACGAACGTCCGCACACCCGCGCGGGCATTGGAAAAACTCATTTTAACATGGTCGGCAACGCATAACCGGTCATTTCCAAATACCCCGCGCCGTACTCCGCGCTGCCCGGTTTCGCGCCTGTCGCGTCAATCGCCCCCTCCCAATACGACGGAATGCCAGGAGCTTGCGCCGTCATTTCCTGATTCTTCAGCTTCGTCGTCACGTTCGCGTCAATGCCCAGCGGCGGAATCCGAATGCGCCATTCGATGGGATAGCGGCCATGTGTTTCCGAACTCGTCCAGATCTTCCCCGGCTCAACCAGAAAATCGCTCGCGCTCAAGAACCGGCTTCGCCCTTGCGCATCGACGTAGGTGCCCGCGGAGTGAGAATCTGTCGAGCCATCTTTGTGCCGCAGCCGGTACAGCATGATTTCCGAGCCATCGTTCCACTGCAAACTGAACCAATCCCATCCGGTTTGATTCAGGTCGAGCTGGTCGGTGAAAAATTCGTGATCCATCCAGCTCAGCCCTTCCACCTCGAATCGCCGGTCATCCAGCTCGATTTCTCCGCTTGTGATCAAGCGGGTCAGCGAAATATAATGCGACGCCCGCCCTTCTCCTTCTCCCTTTTGGCTGATGCCGTTCTTTCCATGAATTACCGGCGCTTTGGCCGATTTCACATCAAGCCGGAAGACGAAATGATCGCCGACGGCTTCCAGCCGCTGCGATGCCGCGTCCGTCCATTGCGCGCTCCAATTTCCATTCCATACGCGGTGCTGCGCGTCATTTCCATCCGCCCAAGCCGCGCCCGCCAAATCCGCCCCCGCGCGGTTCAATCTTTCGGTGTGAAGGAAGCGGCCCCCGTCTATGTCGCTCAGCGCCAAATGCGCCATCCAGATATCATGCACATCCCAAACGCCGCTCGCCTGCTCGCCCGTTCCCTGCCGGAAGAAAGTCAGCTCGAAGCCGAACCGCCGCCCTTCGCTGGTGTGCAGGTTGCCGGTGTAATACCACCACTCCGTCTGAAAATCCGGATGGTTGAAATGGTCGCGGGGGAATTGGTAACGATAGCCAGGAAGCGCCAGGCGGTATTCAGTGGCTCCGAAGGCGAGCATAGCCGCGAACAGCGCGCCCACAACTCTAGTACGCGGTTTCATATATACGGCCACTTTGCGGCTTCCGGTGGGGCAGGCCCTCGGCCTGCGGCGGGGCTCCCAGGCCGCCTGAACCGGGCGGGCCGAGGGCCCGCCGCAGCGCAGGGCGCTGCCCCACATTACTCCTCATGCACCACCTCGATCGGAACGAGGCGCGTCGCGATGCGCGCGGGATAAAGCCCCGCCAGCAGTGTCGCGGCATAGACGGTGGCCAACGCGAACCCGAGCACGGCTACGGGCCAGTGAAACTGAATTGTCCAGCCGAAGGATTGCTTGTTAATCACGTAAATCAGCACCAGCGAGAGAAAGAAGCCCAGAATCAAACCCACCGCAACTGCTAGCAATCCCAGTAAACCGGCTTCGAACAGGATCATCCGCCGCACCTGCCCCTGTTCCGCGCCGAGAAATTTCAGCAGTCCAAACTCCCGCCGGCGATCGATCACCAGAGCCAACAGCGCTCCGCTCACTCCCATCACGGCCACAAACACGGCAACGGCTTCCAGCGCGTAGGTGATCGCAAAGGTGCGGTCGAATACGCGGATGCCTTCCTCGCGCAGCGAGCGATTGGTGGCGATCGTCGCGGGTTCACCGGCAATCGCCGCTTCTATCTCATGCCGCCCTGCGTCGAGAGAAGTTCCGGGATTCAAATAAATCGCGAGGGTAGACGGCGCGGGATCGGGCAAATACTTGAGCAACGTCGCGCGATCCACCAAAACGATTCCGCGCTCGCTGGAGTAATCGTAGTAAATGTCCACCACGCGGAAGTTGCGTTTGCCGCCCGCGAGCTCCAGGACGATCGAATCGCTCGCGCGAACGTGGTGCTTATTGGCGAATGGCTCGCTCACCACCGCCGCATCCCGGTCCATTAACTGCTCGAACACCTCGGCCGGCGCCCGGCCCGAAAGAAACGCGCGCGTCGCGTAGCGTTCCGAGACGCGGAGGTCCGCTCCTGCAAGCGTCGCCGGGAGCCCATGGTAAGAGATCGGATACGAGCGAATCTGCTCCACCGCCGCCACATCGAACACCTTGCGCAGCCCCTCCGCGATTCCGGGCGGCAGAGTGGGAAACCGGTCCGGCCCGGCGGGCGCCGCGGGACGAAGATAAAAATCCGCCTGAACGCGATCCGCCATCCAACGCACGACGGTTTCGCGGAAGCTGCCGACCATGATCCCCACGGACGCAAGCATGGCGACAGCGGTCGAAAGCGCACCCGCGAGCACCGATGTGCGCCGCAGCGACCCGGTCAAGCCGCGGCTGGCGAGCAAACCCTCCACGCCCGTCCATCGCCGCGCCAGCGTCCCGATCCACCCAAAGCCGGCGAGCACCGAAGGAATCGACATCGCCGAGGCCGCCAACAACAGGGCCGCCGCCAGATATCCGAATACCGGCTTGCCGCCCACCGGCCCTTGCCGCGAAGCGATCCAAGCACCGAACGCAAGCACACCGGCATAGACCAGGTCGCGTCCGCGATGGAGGCGCACTTCATGCTCCCTCCGCGCGCGGCCCATCGCTTCGACGGGTGCAACTTGCGCGGCTTCCCATGCCGGCAACAGCGCCGAAACTATGGAGACCACCGACCCGATCGCCAGAGCGAGCGCCGCATCGCTCCCTCCTAGGGCAATCGCAGCCGGGCGGCTGCTGACGTACAGCGACTGAACCGTCGCGCCCACCATCCGCACTGCGCCTTCCGCCATCAATCTGCCGAGAACAATGCCCACAGCCGCGCCCACCACGCCCAGCGCCGCAGCCTCTCCCAGGAACGCCGCCATTATGTATGCGCGCGTCGCGCCCAGAGCCCGCAGAATTCCAATCTCCGCGCGCCGCCGCACCACCGAGACCGAAATTGTGTTGTAGATCAAAAACGCGCCGACCGCCAGCGAAATATAACTCAGCACGCGCAGGTTCCAGCGGAAAGCCGTGAGCATTCGCCGATTCTCATCCGTGCGCGTTCCTTCGCGCTCGATCACCGTCCCTTCGGGCACCGCGGCCTTGAGAATTTTCTCCCACGGTTCCCCCACGGTCCCAGGAGTCGCGGGCGGCGTCTCGATCAGAATCCGATCCAATCTTTCGCGGCCGAGCAGTCGCGCAGCCAGCGCCAGATCCATAACCACGGTCTCGCCGGAGTTCTCTCCCAGTACGCCCTGAACCATCAACTCGCGCGAGGAATTCCCCGCCAGGAGTTTCACGCGATCGCCCGCCTTGTAGCCCAGCTCATTTCCCGTCCAGATTCCCTCACCCGGCGTCCCTACCAGATCGATTCCCAGTAGTGGAACCGTGCGATGCGAATCCTCCAGCACCGCATAGTCCTCGATGCGCGGATGAAGGTTCAAAGCGTAAGGTAATTTCGCCAGGCGAGTCAGGGTTTCCGGCGCGACGCCGCCGGTCGAGATCGCTTCGAAATCGGCTCGCCCGATGAGCGTCTCCATCGAGGAGTGAAACGATCCCGCCGCCGCTTCGCCTGCCAGCTCAATCGCCACGACCGCCGCCACTCCCAGAGCCACCGCGCAGATGGTGAGCGACGTCCTCAATCTTTCGCGTCGCAGAGGCCGCAGGATGAGACGATGGAAGAGCGTTACAGAACGCACGCCGTTTCTCGACTCCGGCTCCGGGCTTCCACGCGCCCATCGCGGAGATGCACCACGGCGTCGGCCATCCGGGCCGCTTCGGCGCTGTGAGTGGCCATCAATAGCGTGGTCTTCTTTTCGTCCACAATTCGCCGCAGCAGGTTGAGAATCGCTTCGCCGGTAGCGTCGTCCAGATTGCCGGTGGGTTCATCGGCCAGCAGAAGGCACGGCGAGGCGCTGAGAGCGCGCGCGATCGCCACCCGTTGCATCTGCCCTCCTGAGAGTTGATAGGGCATGCGCCGCGCGAAGCTGTCCATTTCCACCCAACGCAGGCAGTCGAGCGCGCGCTCGCGGGCGCGCGAGCTTCCCGCCAGAAGCAAAGGAAGCTCGACGTTTTCCACCGTCGATAGCGTGGGCAGCAATTGAAACGATTGGAAAATGAACCCCACTTTCTCGCGCCGGATGCGAGCGAGCTCCCCGTCTCGAAGCTCCGACGTATCCAGACCCTCGAGTAAAACCTTCCCCGAAGTGGGGAAATCCATCGCTCCAGCGAGATTGAGCAGCGTGGTCTTCCCGCAGCCGCTTCGCCCCACCAGCGCCAAAAATTCGCCCTCGCCCGCTTCGAGCGTCACATCGTAGAGCGCCCTCACCGCGACGCCGTCACTCAAATAGTCTTTGCTCGTGTGCTCGAAGCGCAGCAGGCTCATCCACTTCCCATCGTACTTCCCCTGCTAGGAGTGGACCCGTTTCTAACACCCCGGGCCGCCATATATGCCTATCGGCGCGGTGTGGGCTTTAGGCAAGCGCCGTCGAGAAATTGGTCGAGAATCTTGGCCGTTGCCTCGTCTATGTCGGAGTACGAGGCGGATTCGCCAAATTTTCCGAGGTCCCGCCAGCGGTTACCATTTGGAAATTGCCCTCGTGCATCAATAATCATTGGGCCTCCGGCATCGTAAGTGAGCTCCTCGTATTTAACGGACCGCCAGACATACTCATCTAATGGCGTCCCGAAGCTCCAGAGTGGTCCGCTGCCCTGCGTGATCCCCTTCGGCCCCTGTTTAGTTTCGGTGTAATAACTTCGCGCGCCGTAGTCAATATCCCGGCTTTGTCGGCTGGCTTTTACAACTGGGGTTCTCGGAAACTGAAACGAAGCTCCCCATCCATCGATTCCGTCGTACTGTCCGGTGTTTGAGCAGGTTGGGAAAACTCGATTCTCAGTGAGCTTCTGAAGAGTGATCCTTGGCTCCGTCACGCCCTGTGTCCGTACCAACTCACTTCGAAACCCTACTTTCCGGATCACAAGGATGGGCGCTCTTGTATCCACTTCGAATCTGCCCTCCGAGTCCGTCTGGTGCGCCTGGCGGCGATCATCGGTGTGGTCGATATGGGCGTCTACGACTGGTTGTCCTTCCGCATCGATAACCACACCGGTGATGTGCCTCGCCTGGGGAAGCAATAGATCCTGAAATGTCTGGCCCTGGATGCAAACCACTACGAGGATGGCCCCTAGGACGAGCTTCCACATGTCCGCCATGCTAACTCCGAAACAAAGATGTGCGTCAAAACTTCCGCACCCATAGTCTTGCCCATCGGTGGTTTCGGGCAGAGCGCCCACTGGCGGACGAAGACGCTGGAGGAGTTCGACTTCACGCAGTCGCCGAACGTCACCGCGCGGCCAAGATGCGCGATTTGGCCGACGGCCCTACATCGAACGCGCTGAGCCTGATCATCGAGCGCCCTCACCGCGACGCCGTCACTCAAATGGTCTTTGCTCTTGTGCTCGAAGCGCAGTCGGCTCATCCATTTCCTATCGTACTTCTCCTGCTATTGGGAGTGGACGCGTTTCTATGCCAGCGCGGCCTTATACAACGCCACCAATTTCCCCCAAGCTCGCTCGGCATCCGCCTTGTTGTAGATCGGCATTCCGTTCTGCATCGGCATGTCCGGCACGCACCAGCCATGCAGCGCGCCCGCGTAGACCTCGATCCCGGCTGGGTTCTTCGCGGCGATGAACGCTTCGCGAAGCTTGTCCTTCGCGTCCGGTTGACTCATGTCGTCGTTGGAGGCGATGCCGAAATACATCTTGGCCTTGATCTTCGGCGCGAGCAAATGCGGACTATTTGGGCCATCGGCCACCAACCCTCCGCCATGAAACGACGCGCCCGCTCCCACGCGATCCGGCACTGCCGCGGCGGTCCTCATCACCAGCGGCCCGCCCATACAGTAGCCTTGCGTGCCGATGTTCTTCGACTTATTCACCTGCTTCTGCGCGTCCAGAAAACCGATGTAGGCCACGGCGTCCTTCTCAGCCGCTCCCGCGGCTTGTATAGACCCCATCAGCGGCGTGAGCTTCGCCCGATCATCCTGATTCTGAAAATTGAAATTCGACGCGTTTTCGAATACCGGCGCCTTCGCCACGCGATAGAACGGATTCGGCACCAGCACCGCATAGCCTTCCGCCGCGATGCGTTTGCCTATGTCGCGCATGGAAGGCCGCAATCCAAAGGCGTCCGGCCAGATGACTACTCCCGGATGCGAGCCTGTGTTCGGATAAATGAACGCGGCGTCGCACGTGCCATCCGGCGTCTTGATTTCGACATTGGTTTCGGTCACCGGCAGCGCCGCGGAAACCGAGCCGGCGGCCGCCATGCCCGCCGCCATCGTCGCCACAAAATCGCGCCGCCTCAGTTCACTGGATTCGCGATCGTCGTTGAGATCTTTCTTCTCGTCAGCCATGCCACACCTCCACCGAAGTAGTTTATCCCTTCACGGCCGCATCTTGCTTGGACGGAAAGCGGCACACCAACCCGTCATAATGGCGGGGTGGACGTCCAGTCGTTCTCCGAATTCGTACGGCTTTTGCATTCCACGACCCCAGAGACTGGCGTGACCTCGATTCGCGCGGCGTTCGACGGCGAAAGCGAATGGCTGAGGCGCTGCCGAGCCGCGGCGGAGAGCATTCCCGGCGTGCGGACCGACGGACCCCCGGAAATTATCGTTACCGACTCGATCAATGGCGAGGGTTGGCATTTCACGCTGAACGGCCGCCGCCTGAGCCGCGATTTGCGCGAGTTTTTCTGGCACGCCAATCGCGGCCCGCATCCTATCGACCTTTCGCTCAATTCCGAAGAGGGCGTGGAAGGCACACTTCGCATCGGCCCCGATCCCAGTTTCTATTGGCGGGAACAACACGCGCGCGCGATGGAGGCGGCTCCCGCTTTGTTAACCGTGGCCATCCTGCGCCGGTTGGGACGAATCGCGAGGCCCGCCGACCCGCCTTCGAAGATTCTTCCGCCGAACCGAAAACCCGATGCGGCGGCGCGGAATTGGTTTCGTTTGAAAAAACTAATCCGCAGCCTGTATCTTTGCATTCCGGGAACAAATCCGACCGGTCGCTGGAACATCGCCCTTCATCCCCGTGCCGCCGGAGCGATTCCGCGATCCGGCTGGAAATGGACCAGCGGTTTTCCCGGCCATCAGGCCGCGGACCCGTTTCTGGTGTCCTACGAAAACCGTTTGTGGCTGTTTTACGAAGACATGCTTCCCAAGACCGGCCACGGCCGGCTGGCTGTGATGCCCGCGCTGGAACAAGGCGCCGAGGCTAGCGTCATTCTCGAAAAACCTTACCATCTGAGCTACCCCTGCGTGTTCGAACACGGGGGCGATTGGTGGATGGTGCCGGAATCGGCGGGCAACAAGACCGTGGACCTTTATCGCGCCCGGCGATTTCCTTATGAATGGGAGGATGCGAAGACGCTGATTCAGGGACCGCAACTGAAGGACACTACCCCTTTCCTGCACGAAGGCCGATGGTATTTCTTCACCACGGCGCTGCTGCCCGGGCGGGCACTGGTTTCGTTGTTATTCACCGCCGAAGCGCTGGACGCGCCGTGGCGGCTTCATCCCGCGAGCCCGCTCACCGGGGATGCGTCCTGGGCGCGCTCCGCGGGCCCCATCTCCCAATGGAAGGGACGTTTGGTCCGGCCTGTCCAGGATTGTCTGGTGAAGTACGGATACTCGATTAAACTTCGGGAAATCCTGGAATTGTCGCCAACGGATCTGGAAGAACGCCCCATGGAAGAGATTTTGCCTTCCTGGCAGCCTGGAATTCGCGCGACCCATACTTTTTGCCCGGCCGGAGGCGCGCTGGCGCTGGACGCACGGCGATGAGCAAAGACGCGCGGCGATGAGCAAAGATGGAGAACCGCCGCACGGGCGTTCAAAACATCACGTAGACAGACTCGCTGACCTGCTCTTGGATTTCGGCCTTTGCCTGATGTTTCAGACCGGCTTTCACCAGCTTCGCGATGATCGGCTTTAACGCCGCTGCGCATTTCTGGTCCAACCAGGAACAGCAGAGGGCATCGGTGAATTCCTTCGGGTGCGGCTGTTCGTTCAGCAGCGCGGGAGCCAATTCGAACAGCGGCCGCAAATCGGCGGGTTCGTCCGAATCTTCCCACATAGTGGGCGACCGCCGGAATCGCTCCTCGATGCGCACTTGTCCGGCGGATTTGAGTTTCTGCGCCGCTGGCCAGAATTCGCACTCGAATAGGGCCACTAACGCCTTCAGTAATTCCTCCGGCTGGGTCTCGTTCGATGAGGTGGCCGCGTCCTCGTTTTCCAGTCCCTCCCCTTTGCCCTCCGGCCAAACCGGCTGTTCTTCCTTTGACAGAATGTATTCACCCAGCGCCAGAACGTCCATCTCCGTGCGCATGAA
This sequence comes from Bryobacteraceae bacterium, assembly GCA_036521975.1. Classification (GTDB taxonomy): domain Bacteria; phylum Acidobacteriota; class Terriglobia; order Bryobacterales; family Bryobacteraceae; genus Palsa-187. Next base: position 13,993 of record DATDGT010000360.1, on the reverse strand, counting down.
GCAGCGGTAGGCGTCTTGCGGCGTACAGACGATCGGCTCGCCTCGAACGTTGAACGAAGTGTTGACGATGACGCCACATCCGGTCAGCCGTTCGAATTCGGCGATTAGATCGTAGAATTCCGGGTGATGCTCGCGGCGGACGGTTTGAATGCGGGCTGAGTAATCGACGTGCGTCACCGCCGGGATGTCGCTGCGCAAGCGGCGTACCACGGGTAGCAGATCGTCGTCGGCGCCGATGGCGGCTTCCAGCGGCAGTCTTCGCTCGCGCTTCACCGGCGCGACCAGCAGCATGTATGGGCTTTCGCGATCAAGCTCGAAATAATCGCCGACTCGCTCGGCGAGAACTGCCGGAGCAAAGGGCCGGAACGATTCGCGATATTTGATACGCAGGTTCAGGCTCGCCTGCATATCGGGGTTGCGGGGATCGCCCAAAATCGATCTTGCGCCTAAAGACCGCGGGCCAAATTCCAACCGTCCCGAAAAATGGCCTACCACTTTCCCCTCGGCGAGCTTTTCCGCCAGATACCTGTTTCGCTCCGCACGGCAAAACTTCCGGTAGGGATAGCCGAAGGTCTCGAGATAGCTCTCGATTTCATCGGGCGAAAAATCCGGGCCCAAATACGACCCTCCCTGCGCGCTGCGGCCAGCACAAAACCGGCGCTTATGTCCGTAATAAGAATGATAGGCGTCCAGCGCGACACCCAGGGCGCAGCCGGAATCGCCCGCCGCGGGCTGAATCCAGACGTCCTTGAAGGGGCCTTCGCGCAGCAGGCGGCCGTTCGCGACGCAGTTCAGCGCAACGCCTCCCGCGATACACAGAAACTTTTCGCCCGTCAACCGATGCGCTTCTCGCGCCATGCGCAGCATGGCTTCTTCGGTGACAGCCTGAATCGATTTCGCCATATCGATTTCGCGGCGCGTGATTCGGGTTTCCGGGCGGCGCTTGGATCCTCCGAAGAGACCGGCAAAGCGCTCGTTGGTGGTTTGAGTATCGCGAAGGAACGCGAAATATTCAAGATTCAATTCCACAGACCCGTCGGCCTTCAAATCGACTAGATTGTCCAGAATCGTTTTCTCGTAAACAGGCTCGCCATATGGCGCCAGGCCCATCATTTTGTATTCGCCGGAATTGACTTTGAATCCCGTGAACTGGGTGAAGGCCGAGTAGAGCAGCCCCAGGGAATGCGGAAATCGCATTTCCTTGATCAACTCCACGCGATTCCCCGCTCCGCGTCCGATGCTGGCGGTGGCCCATTCGCCCACGCCGTCGATCGTTAAGATCGCCGCGCGCTCGAACGGCGAAGGAAAGAAGCAGCTTGCGGCGTGGGAGCGGTGATGAACGCCTTGCAGAATGGGGCCATCGTAGGACAAATATTCGCGCAGCATCTTAGGAAAATGCAGCTTCATGCGCAGCCAGGAAGGCATGATCTTTTGCCACATGCGCGCGGCGGATTCGCGGTCCACGGCCGCCAGGGATTGGCATAGACGCTCGAATGTAAGAGCGGAGTTGTCGTAATAGACCACCGCCGTCAGTTGCTTCTGTGAAATTCCGCCCTGCTCCAGGCAATAGTTGATGGCGTTGTGAGGAAATCGGCGGTCGTTCTTGACCCGGCTGAAGCGCTCTTCCTCCGCCGCCGCGACAATTTGCCCGTCCCGGATGAGAGCGGCGGCGGAATTGTGATAAAAGCAGGAAATTCCCAAGATGTAGACGGCGTCCGGCGCGGAAGGCGCATCGTCTCCTTTGTGATCGCGCATCAGAACTGGGCAGAGGGCGGAATCAGGAAGCAGTTTTCGCGACCGAATCTCAGAAGCCATCGTTTCCGCTACAAGACGATTCGCCATCGGCGTAAAATGGCCGCCGATTTCATATCTCAGCTTCTGCCGCTCCTTCCAGGGCAGGCCGACCAACGGGGTGGTGACATCGAACACATGCACCCCCGCCTCGCGATTCTCCAGCGTTTGGAACAGCGGCTGATACAGAGGCTCCACGCCATGTAAGTAAAACTCGTACGTCGGAATCGGCACGATCACCACCGGGCGTGCCTTTCCTTGCGTTGACGCGCACAACGCATTCGCTGTGCGCTCGGGGCCACCCTGTTGCGCCTCTTCGATGAACACTCGCAGGATCGCCGCCATCAATTTCCAGCCCGGGGTATCGGCGGAAACAATATCGGGATAGGGCTGCTTCGCCGTCATTCGGTGCAATTCGGAAATCGCGCGCGAGCCTAATTCCTCGAACACCTCCGAGTGACGCAGATCGTCTAGACCGGGAATACTCGAGTAGACTTCGTGGAGGCGGCTATACCACTTGGCGTCGCGCTTGCCGTTCGCGCTCCCGGCTTTTTCATGGCCTTCGGGTTCCTTGTACTCGGGCCGGTCTTTCGGCACGGGAACCTGCCGCAGCACGATCCGCCCGTTTTCCCATTCGAAATACGGTTTCGGAACCAGCACCGTGCGCCCGGTCACGCGGTCGATGCTCGGGCGATGGGAAAGCTGAATGCGATGGAAACTATCGATTTGCACACAGATCATGACCAAATCCGCGTCCACGCCTGCCGCGAATTTCCGGTACATCAAAAGATGCTGATCCGTGCCCGATCCTGGGACGCCGTAGTTCTGCACCTCCGCGCCGAGAAGGTCCGAAAGCCGATCGGAGTACCGATCGGCATTGGAAACGTTGTCGCCGGCGGTGTAGGAATCGCCGAACATAAGAATGCGCGGGAGGTCACCCTTTTCGCGCTCGAATTCCCGGTCGGAGCGGAAGCCCAATGAATTGGTGGTCACGAAATAGCCGCCGTCTTCACCCGGCACTCGGGCGCGCAGATTCGGCACAAATCGATGCCCCACGTCCGGGTCGTGCTGAATCAGCATTCGATGCGTGGCCTGGTTGAGCAGAGACATCTCTCTAAATCTTGGCATGCCGCTGCACGCCTGCCTATCTCTCCCCGCGAGAGAGAGGAGTAGAGCGAGCGCCGGATAAGCTCCGGACGCGAGGGGAGAAACGCCTCGCGGAGGCAGTTGAACGACTCCGGCGCGACGCACTGTTCGGCAATCGTCATCTAGATTTAATACAGCTTGTTGGCAAGCCAAGCTACAATGCGAGGTTGGCGATTCTTCGCCCTGGAGGTTCCCATGCCCGAGCCAGTTGTCGCGGTTTACGACAGTCACGAGGCCGCTGAACAAGCCGTTGCAAAGCTGAGTGCCGCCTCGTTCGACATAAAAAAGGTTTCCATCCTTGGAAAGGACTACCACAGTCAGGAAAACGTGGTCGGCTATTATACAACCGGCGACCGGATGAAGTCCTGGGGTGGATTAGGAGCATTCTGGGGTGGGATTTTTGGTTTGCTTTTCGGGGCTGGCGTCTTTCTGATACCTGGCATCGGCCCTGTGTTGATCGCTGGCCCTTTCTTGGCCGCGCTCGTCGGTGGGTTGGAGTCAGCCGCGGTGGTTGGGGTCTCTCGGCCATCGCTGCCGCTCTGGTGAACCAGGGCATTCCGAAACAAAGTGCAATCAAGTATGAAGAGGAGATCAAGGCTGACAAGTTCGTGCTTGTTGTGCACGCCACGGCGGAAGAAGCCGAACGCGCCCACGCCATTCTCTCAGACACATCTCCGGTCAGCATTGAGAAGCACGGAGCCGAAGAGCCGCAAAAAGCATAAAGCCTCCCTGCGAGCAGCCTGAAACCGCCGTAAGCAGGCGACAGGACAACGGGCCAGGTGCGGCGATGAAGTTAACAGACCTCCGCGGGATTCTTCAATACGTTCCGCAATTCCGCGAGAAGACGTTCATTCTTGCAGTGGATGCAGGGATCGTCCGGGACGAGAACTTCGCTAACATTTTGCTCGATGTAGCAGTGTTGCGTTCCTTGAATATTCGTGTAGTGCTGGCGCACGGCGCAGCCGAACAAATTAAGGCTCTCGCCGAGAGGCGAAATATCGCCCCATCGAACCTCGATGGTACCGGCGTGACCGATGCCCCAACATTGCAGCTAGCCATAGAAGCCGCGACCCATCTCACTCACGAGATCCTCAGCGGGCTCTCGGCCAACGATCTTCGCGCAGCGTGCACAAATGCCATCATTTCCCACCCGTTGGGGATCATCCAAGGGGTCGACCACCAGTTTACGGGGAAGGTCGAACGTGTCGATACGGAACTTCTCCAAACGGTTCTGAACCAGGGTATTGTTCCGGTCATTTCGCCGCTCGGCTTTAGCGGCGATGGTAAGACGTACCGGGTCAACTCCGACAGCGTCGCACTCGCGGTGGCTGCAGCCTTAAACGCGGCAAAGCTGATTTTCATTACGCCGCAAGACGGTCTGCATTACTATGGCCAACTCATTCACCACATGGTTGTAACGGACTTGCAGAAACTTCTCCAGGCGGGAAGCGGGGGCTTTCACCAGGAAATGCTTTCCAAGGCTCGCCATGCGGCCGCTGCTTGCTCGGCCGGCGTGCCGCGCGTCCACATCGTCAACGGCCGCGAGGACGAAGCGCTGCTAGCCGAAGTGTTCTCCCACGAGGGCATCGGCACGCTCATTTACGCCAACGAATACGAACAGATCAGGCCAGCCAGGAAGAAGGATATCCGGGCAATTCAGGAGTTGACCAAAAAAGCAGTGGAAGCCGAGGAGCTCATCCGGCGAACGCGCGCAGAAATGGAGCGGAATCTATCGGACTACTACATCTTCGAAATCGACAGGAATCCGGTCGCGTGCGTGGCACTGCACGTCTATGCCGAGCAACACCAGGGCGAACTGGCCAGCCTCTATGTCGATCCGTCCCACGAGAATCAAGGCATCGGCCGAAAGCTAATGCGCTTCATTGAGGATAAAGCTCGCGAAAGTGGCCTCTCTGAATTGATCGCGCTATCGACTCAGGCGTTTACTTACTTCGAGTCCAAGGGCGGCTTTGTCGAGGGCACCCCCGATAACCTTCCGCCGGCGCGCCGCGAGAAGCACAACAGAAGTGGGCGGAACTCCAGAGTTCTGATCAAGAAAGTGGACGCCTCCGGATTAGAAAAACGGGACGGCCTCACCCTGTGACCGGGGCATCCTGGTTCCCATGCATCACCGGATGCGCGCTTCGGCGCTGCAGCTCATGACTCAAGGAAACACAAGCCCGCCCGCCGCAATCCTCCAACTAGGAAGGGCCGCGGCCATTCCGGGCCGCGGTATGCGCGGCTTATGAAAACCTTGAAAAAACTCATATTTATTTTGCCGGCGAGCGCGCTTTTGCTTCCCGCTGTTACCCGGGTGGATTACGATCATTCCGCCAATTTCAGCAACTACAAGACCTACTCGTGGCACAAAGTGGAAGCGGGCGATTCGCTATGGCAGGACAGGATCCAGCGTGCCGTGGATGACGAGCTGATAGCGAAAGGCTGGACGCGAGTTCCCACGGGCGGCGATTCGGCCGTCTCCGCGATCGGCTCCACGCACAATGAGCAGCAGCTCAATACGTTTTACGACGGTTGGGGCGGCGGTTGGGGCGGCGGTTGGGGTTGGGGTTTCGGAGGTGTCGGAGGTTTCGGCACCGCGATCACCACCGTGCAGAATATCCCTATTGGCGATCTGACGGTCGACATTTTCGACACCAATACCAAGAAGCTGATCTGGCGCGGAACCTCGGAAAAGACGCTCTCCGGCAAGCCCGAGAAGAACGAAAAGAAGTTGCGGGACCAAGTCCGGGACATGTTCAAGAAGTTCCCGCCGCCGGCCAAGGGCTAGCGCTTCACGACTCTCCGTTAACGCGCACAAGGCATTCGCTGTGCGCTTGCCGCCGAGCGCGTCTACCACCGCGCTGGTAAATTTCGTGGTGCTGGCGGCGCCGCCCACATCCGGCGTGAGGCTCCGTTTCTCCGCATAGACGCTTTGAACAGCCCGCTGCAGCCGCTCCGCCGCCGCTCGCTCGCCCAGATGATCGAGCATCATCACCGCGGAGAACATCATCGCGGTGGTCAAGAAGCTGAACGCCTCCGGATTAGAAAAACGGGACGTCCTCAATCTGTAACCGCGGCTTCCTGGTTCACAGGCTCACGATCCAAAGTCCGATCAATGCAGTTCATGACTCAAAGAAACACAACCCCGGCCGCCGCAATCCTACAAGTAAGGAAGGGCCGCGGTCACTTGAGGTCGCGGTGTACATGGCTTATGAAAACACTGAAAAAGCTCTTATTTATTTTGCCGGCGACCGCGCTTTTGCTTCTGGCGGTTACCCGCGTGGATTACGATCATACCGCCAACTTCAGCAACTACAAGACCTACTATTGGCTCAAAGTGGAAGCGGGCGATTCGCTGTGGCAGGACCGGATCCAGCGTGACGTGGATGACGAGCTCATGGCGAAAGGCTGGATGCGAGTTCCCACGGGCGGCGATGCGGCCGTTTCCGCGATCGGCTCCACGCACAATCAGCAGCAGCTCGATACGTTTTACAACGGTTTGGGCGGCGGTTGGGGTTGGGGGGGATTCGGGGGTTTCGGCACTGCGACCACCACCGTGCAAAATATCCCTATTGGCAATCTTGTGGTCGACATTTTCAACGCCAATACCAAGAAGCTGATCTGGCGCGGGACTGCGGAAAAGGCGCTCTCCGGCAAGCCTGCGAAGAACGAAAAGAAATTGCGGGACGAACTCCGGGACATGTTCAAGAACTTCCCGCCGGGGGCTAAGGGTTAGCGCATCTCGGGTTCTCCGTTAACGCGCACAACGCATTCGCTGTGCGCCTAACCGCCGAGCGCGTCTACCACCGCGCTGGTAAATTCCGTGGTGCTGGCGGCGCCGCCCACATCCGGCGTGAGGCGCAGCCTCTCCGCGTAGACGCTTTGAACGGCCCGCTGCAGGCGCTCCGCCGCCGCCTGCTCGCCCAGATGATCGAGCATCATCGCCCCGGAAAACATCATCGCGGTGGGATTCGCGATTCCCTTCCCCGCGATGTCCGGCGCCGAGCCGTGCACGGCTTCAAACACCGCTGCCTGGTCGCCGAAATTCGCCCCTGGTACAACGCCTAATCCGCCCACCAAACCTGCGGCCAGATCCGAGACGATATCGCCGTACAAATTCGGCAATAGCAGCACATCGAACGTTTCCGGCCGGACGACAAGCTGCATCGACGCGTTATCGACGATCAGCTCCTGATAGGAAATCGCGGGATATCGCTGGGCCACTTCGCGGCAGCAGCGCAGGAACAAGCCATCGGCCAGCTTCATGATGTTGGCCTTGTGGATGGCAGCAACTTTCTTCCGCCCGGCCGAAGCCGCGAATCGGAACGCCCTTTCCGCGATGCGCAGCGAAGCCGTGCGTGTAATTACTTTGAGACTGGTCACCACGCCGGGGACCACTTCGTGCTCCAATCCCGAATACAAATCCTCGGTATTTTCGCGAAAAATCACCATGTCGATGGTGACGTCGCTGAACCGCGTCACCAGCCCCGGCAAGGACTGCACCGGCCGCACGTTAGCGTAAAGATCCAGCCGCTTGCGCAGCGCCACGTTCACGCTGGTGTAGCCTCCCGCCACCGGCGTGGTCACGGGAGCCTTCAGGCCCACGCGCGTGCGCTCCAGGCTTGATATCACATGCGGCGGCAGCGACTCTCCCGCTTTCACGATCACTTCCGGATTCAGCTCCACGATTTCCCAATCGATCTGGACGCCCGTGGCGTCCACTGCGCGGCGCGCCGCCGCCGACACCTCCGGGCCGATTCCATCGCCGGGGATGAGGGTCACGGGATGCGGCAATCCGAACTCCTAGGCATCCGGACTCCTATTCGGCGGCGGCGGCCTTCATTTCGCCGCCTCGTCCGGCATACATCTCCCCGATTAGCGCGCGATGATTCTCGAGGGCGCGCTCGCGCCGCAACTTCATAGTCGGAGTCAGTTCGCCGTGTTCGATCGAAAATTCGCGGTCCAGTATTTTGAACCTGCGAATCTGCTCGAATTGGGCAAGCTGGCGGTTGGCGGATTTCACCGCTTGCTCGACTTTGGGATGCGCCTCCCCGGGCGGAGCCGTGACGGTCAGCAGCGCGGAGACGTAGGGCAGCCTATCGCCGATCAACAGGACATGGCTCACCAGCGGCTCGCGCTTCAATAAAGCCTCGATGCGAGCGGGATAGATCTTCTTGCCGTTCGATAAGGCGATCAGTTCCTTCTTTCGTCCGGTGATGTAGTAATAGCCGTCGGAATCACGCTCGGCGATATCGCCCGTGGCCAACCAGCCGTCGCGGAGCACGGCGGAGGTAGCTTGCGGATCGTTGAAGTAGCTGGAAAACAGGCAGGGACTGCGCAGCATCAATTCACCGTCCGCTTCGATGCGCGCTTCCACGCCGGGAAGCAATTGTCCGATGCTGCCGGGTTTGGGGCGCTCCAGAGGATTAAAAGCCACGATGCCGCCTTCGGTGAGTCCGTATCCTTCGATCAGCGGCATCCCGATGGCGGCGTAGAACTCCGCCAGATCTTTTCCCAAGGGGGCCGCGCCGCTGGCCGCGATGCGCAACCGTCCGCCCAGTCTCTGGCGAATCTTGCGGAACATAAGCCGGTCGGCTGCGCTCCGCGAAATTCGCATCCAGCGCGGTACCCGACGGCCTTCCTGCACCCGCTGCATAGCCCGTGAGGCGATTCCCACTCCGGCATAAAACAGATTCCGCACAGGCGCGGGCCGCTTATGAATCTCCGCGGCAATGGAGGCGTGTACGCGCTCCCACACACGCGGCGGCGCAAGTAAGAAAGTGGGACGAATCTCACGGAGTTCGTGAGGCAGTTTGCTCAAGCTTTCCGAAAACCAGACGCACGCGCCCTGGCGGATAGGCACCAGCTCCACTACCACGCGCTGCGCGATGTGCGCGGAGGGAAGGAACGCGATGGTGGAATCGGCGGGAGATAGCGGCAGACAGCGGGGTCCCATATCCATGTTGGCGACCAGCGCGCGGTGCGAAGCAAGCGCCATCTTGGGCTCGCCCGTCGCCCCCGAAGTCATATAGAGGACCGCGTCGTCCTCCTCGCCGTATTCGCCGCGCATGCGCTCGAATAGCGAAGAATCGCTTTCGAGCATCCGCCGGCCATCCTCGCGGAGCTGTTCGATAGTAGAGGCGCCCGAGCCCGGCGTCAAAAGAATCGCCGGCACTTTGGCGCCGGCTTCGCGGAGCTTGCGCAGAGCCGTTTCATTTTCGACGATCAGCAATCGCGCCTGGCACGCGGCCAGCGTCCTTGCCTGATCCGCGTACGGCAAGCTCGTGTAGAGAGCCGCCGCCACGCCGCCCGAAATCATCGCCGCCAGGTCCGCAAGATAGAATTCCGCCCGGGTCTCGGACTGCAACGCAACAATATCGCCTTTGCGGATTCCTAAACCCCGCAAGCCCGCGGCGATCTCGCGAACCGCGGCGGCATATTCGCGCCAGCTCCAGGTGCGATACCGTCCCGATCCCAACGGCTGACGCAGCGCGATTTGTTCTGGGTGCTCAGCCGCGGCGGCTTCAAGAACTTCCCAAACCGTCCGGCCGGAGAATGACATTCGCACATCCTACCACGCTCCGGCGCCGGTTCACGGCAGCGAAAAGACGTAGACCGAGTTGTGACCTCGCGGCGTGCGAAGCTCCGGCACTTCCGCGGACAACTCGGGCACCTTCAGGTTGTCGCCCGTCATCACACAGATGTACTGTTTGCCGTTCACGGCATAGCTGATGGTGCTCACGGAAATGTTGCCGCCTAGCACGGATTCCCACAGCATCTTGCCCGTGGCTGCGTCGAAAGCGCGGAAGCGGCGGCTCATGTCGCCGTGGAAGACCAGATCGCCCGCGGTGGTGAGCATTGCGCCATTGCCCGGCGCGCGTCCCACGTCGAAGCGCAAGATTTGGCCCGTCGATAGATCGATCTTCGCCAGACCGGTCAGCGCCTTCGGATCCCCACCCGGACGCGGCACCACTTTCCACCCGCCGCGCCCGGCCGGACCGGCGGTGGTCAGATCCCGGCAGTTATCGATATAGGACGTATACAACGAATTGGTCGCCGGATCGTAAGCTGTGGGCCAATAGCTGCGCGTGTTCCAGTAACAGACCACATGATGATCGCCCGGCTGCTTGAAGACATTGTCCCAGTTGATGCTGGTGCGGCCGGTCTTCACATCGATATTCGAAATGACGAAATTGGGATCGTCGAAAGGAAATGGAGTCGCCCACAAAAATTTTCCGGTCTCGCGATCCAGCACGAAGACTCCGCCCGCCTCGCCGATAGTGGCGACGATGTCGCGTTCCTGCCCCCGCGGAATATCGGGATTGATCCATTTGACGAACCGCGGATCGGGGTTCACGCGCGTGCGCACCAACGTTCGCTCGTGCGTGTAATCGGAATCCCAATCGTCGGCCGGGAGATGTTGGTAATACCAGGCGAGCTTTCCCGTAGCCGGGTCTAAAGCGATGGTCGAATTGCTGTAGAGATCCGCGGGCGCGGTGCGCGAAGTCCCATCGGGGTCGCCGTTATGCCGTGCGGAGCGTTGATCCGGCATGGGATTCGCGACGCCCCAGTAAATCGTTTTGCGCGCGGGATCGTAAGTGCCAGGTAAGCCCCAGGTGGATGCCAGGCGTTTGTCGAGGTCGGCGCCGTGCCAGGTTTCATCGCCCGGCTCGCCCGGCCCGGGCGTGGTGTAGAACCTCCACAATTCTTTACCGGTGAGTGCGTCGTTCGCCACGATGAAGCAGTTCTCGCGCTTGCCCGCGCACGCGCCGCCGGAAATGGCTTTTCCATCCACCACGAGCGGAGCCGAAGTATTTCCCCGGCCATCGGTCTTCGCTTCCCAGCGAGGCTCGCCCGTGCGCGCATCCAAGCCGACTACCGCGTCCGGCGCCGCGAAGATTACAATGTCCTGATAGATCGCCAGAGATTTGCTGCGCGCCTGCCCCGCGGCATTGCCCGCGACCTTGCGTTTGTACTCCCACAGCAGATCGCCGTTGGCGGCGTTGAGCGCCTCTACCGCCGCTCCCGGACTCACCACGTACATCACGCCGTTGTGCACAATGGGGATGGTTTCGGTTTGGCCATTGTCCAGGCCTCGCACCCAAGCCAGATGAAGTTGGCCGACGTTCTGCTTGGTGATCTGCTTGAGCGGACTGAAGCGCTGCGCGTCGTAAGTGCGGCTGAACATGAGCCAATCGTCGGGGCTGGGGTTCTCCAGCATCTCCTTGGTGACGGGCTTGTAGTTCTGTACCTGCGCCGCGGCGGCGAGCGTCAGCGAAAGGAATAGGAGCGTTTTGCGCATGAAAGTTCTCCCTCCGGCATTGTAAACCAGCGGAGGGCGGGCTTTAGCCTTGCTGGGACAAGCTTCAGCCTGTCTGGAGTTTCTACATTTTTCTGCAGGTGGGTCAGGCAAGACGGTGGCACAGGCTTCAGCCTGTGAACTTGACCGGGAAATGAGATTTTTGGAGCCAGATGAAGTCAGAATGAATCAGAATGAAGGTCTCCGCGATCGATTTGGCGAAGAGTACTCTGTATAGCAGAGTGGTTTGCATAGTACAGGGTTCAATCGGGCTTCGATAATTGATCGCGGAATCACAGGCTACAACCTGTGCCGCGAGGCTTTAGCCTCGCTACCCGAGCGGGACTCAAGTCCCGCGCGGACTAAAGTCCGCCCTCCAAAGCGTCTTCAACGGCCTCGCTTATCGCCGCGCGCTCACAATGTAACCCAAGACAAGATGCGCGCCTTTGTTGCCGCTGTCCAGCTCCAGAGCGCGGCGGACTTCGCGCTCGGCGCGATCCAGATCGCCGGTCAAAAACAACGCATATGCGAAGTTCGAATGAACGGAGGCATCGTGGGGCAGCATCTGGGACGCAAGCTCTAGCTGCTCGATCGCCGGCCCGATCTGGGCGGTCTTCAGGTATTCCACGCCCAACATCGCGTGAGCGTAGGGGATTGCGGAAGGCTCCTTCAGCGCCCGGTTCAGCTCTTCAATCGCGCGGCCGTGATCGCCGCTGGAGCCGAAGCTTTGCGCTTGGCGAAGTGTTTTCGCAGCTTTTGAAGAAAGCGGGCGTCGCAATTGATCCGCCGAAATGGTCGCCGCGGGAGCTTGCCGCGTGCCCGGAGAGAGATCGAGCCGAGAGAGATCAAGAATGATCCGCTCTTCCGTGTTCTGCACGTGGATCATCTGCTCCAGCACGATCTGATCGTGACCATGCACCAGCTTCAACGAATATGTGCCGCGCGGAACGTCCGCCAGCTCGAATGTTCCGTCGCTATCGACCGCGGCGCGTAGCGTCCACCCGCCCGGCACGCTGCTCAACGTCACTGCCAGATCTATCGAGCTTTCCGAAAGATTGCGAACCTCGCCGCGCAGCACGAACACGCCTTGCTCGACCGTGCCGAAGGAAGGAGCAAGGGATTGCTCCATCGCCGGTTGGCCATCGAGCAAAACAGCGGCCGGCAACGCGAGAAGAAAAATCTTCAATATGTTTCGAGACACAGGTCCTCCGCGGGTGTGAATTTCGGAACGAGATCCACCGGCGGGGTGGAAATTGGAACGGGAGAAGCCTCCGGCTTCAGTTCCCCGGGCTAGTGTCGAGGCCCAGCCTTAGAATACGCGATGACTATTACATCTTCAAATCGATTCTGTTTATGTACTTCATTTTTAGGCCTGGAATAGAGCCTATCGCGAGATACTGGAAGAGAGTGGCGGCGTATGCGGCGTTCCGGTACCGTAACTATCGGTTTTTGCTGGCGGGAATCGTTCTCTCGATGCTCAGCCAGCAGACGCTTTCGGTAGTCGTCGCGTGGGATCTTTATCAGACAAGCCACTCCCCCGTGGTACTGGGAAACGTGGGACTGGTTCAGATTATTCCCATCCTGCTGTTGAGCCTTGCCGCGGGACACTTCGCGGACCGCTATGACCGCCGGCGCATTCTCGTGCAAACTCAAGCCGCCGCGGCGTGCATCGGAGTTCTTTTAGCGCTCGCCGGCGCGGCGCGCGGAGTCGCGTTGATCTATGCGTGCTTATTTCTCGGCTCGGTGGCGCGCGCGTTTCAGTGGCCCGCCAGTTCCTCGGCCCTGCCCAACGTCGTGCCTCCCGAACACCTCAGCAACGCCATCGGTTGGAATGGCACGGGACGCGAGATGGCCAACGTCGCAGGACCGGCCATCGCGGGATTCCTAATCGCCTGGTTGGGAAGCACCGCTGTTTACGCCCTGCAGGCGGGCTGCGCGTTCCTGACGTTGATCTGTTTCGCCGCGCTGCGTCTCCCGCCCATCTCGGCGGCAAGCGGGCCACCGGGCGGACGGAAACAAATCGGCGAAGGGATTCGATTCGTTTTTCGCGAAAAGCTGCTTCTTTCCGCGATGAGCTTGGACCTTCTTGCAGTCTTCTTCGGAGGCGCCACCGCGCTGCTCCCGGTCTACGCGACGGATATTTTGCACATCGGAGCCCGGGGACTGGGATGGCTTCGCGCGGCGCCCGCCTTTGGCGCGGGTAGTATGGCTTTCGTCATCGCGCACCGGTCGCGGATCCGCCGCGCCGGACCTGTCCTTCTGATAGCGGTGGCCCTATTTGGCGCAGCCACAATGGGCTTCGCCCTCTCAATCTCGCCCTGGTTGAGCTTTGCGCTGCTGGCCGCGATCGGGGCGCTGGACAGCGTGAGCGTGGTATTGCGAACGTACCTGGTTCACACGCGCACGCCGGACGCTCTCCGCGGCCGCGTGAACGCCGTGAACGCGTTGTTTATCAGTTGCTCGAACCAATGGGGCGCGGTGGAGTCCGGTTTAGCGGCCGCGTGGCTCGGCACGGTCCCTTCGGTGGTGTTCGGCGGAGCGGCGACCATCGTCGTGGTGGCGGGGATCGCCGCGGTTTCGGGCAGCCTCTGGCGCTGGCGCAATAGCTGAACTGCAGGAGACAGGAGTCAGGAGTCAGGAGTCAGGAGTCAGGAGTCAGGAGTCAGGAGTCAGGAGTCAGGAGTCAGGAGTCAGGAGTCAGGAGTCAGGAGTCAGGAGTCAGGAGTCAGGAGTCAGGAGTCAGGAGTCAGGAGTCAG
>DATDGT010000359.1:0-4623 GCA_036521975.1 Bryobacteraceae bacterium | reverse complement strand
GAAGCAGCAGAATGCCAGAATTCCCGCGTTTTGAAAAGAGGTCGAAGTCTTCACCCAAGGGGTTTTCGAACTACCCGCGTTGACAGGAAAGCGAATTCTCTTCGGAATTTTTTTAAATCGGCGCGAAGTGCGAAAGTCAGGTTAAGGGCGGGGTTCAGCGGTCGGCCGCGGCCTCAGCGCTGTTCCCCGCCCTTACGGGCGGGGCTGGAGTCGTGCCCCGATACATGGAAGTGCAAGCTGGGGACTACTTCAATTCACTCACGGGAACGTCGAAATGGGCTGTGTTGACCACCCCATTACGCTGGAACTGTACCCACACTCGATAGGCGCGCACGCGCGGAAACGTGACGTTGAACTGAACGTCCGGGCCTCCGTCGGCGATGAAGGGATGGGTGTGGATCAGGTCGATCAGATCGTCGCTGGCCACCAGCATGTGGCCCCAGGCTCCGAGGTATTTCTCGAATCCTTCACTGGGTGAAAGGTGAAAATGCAACTGCGTTTTCAAGCCCACGATAGGCTGAGCCGGCTCGGTGTGAAATTCCACTTGAAGATTCTCGGCGTTCTTGGTGCCGTAATCGCGCGTGATTGCGGGCCCGGACGAAACACCCCCGGAAACGAAGACGGTCTTGGCGATCAACTGCGGCGTGGCGCCGTCGGGATAGAAGTCGCCCAGGATCCGGTACATGCCCGGCTTGGGAAACCGCTCATCGTAGCGGAAGCTGCCGTCCGGTTCGAAAATGGGGTGATCGTGGACGAAGTATTCCAGATCCTGGCTCACGATGAACATGTGGAACAGCTTCTCGTGAACCTGCTGGAAGTTCACCACCGGCCGGTCCTTCCAAGGATCGTGCACAAAGAACTCGATTCTGGCGGGCTCGCCCGGCTTGAGCGCGCGCGGCGTGGTGACCAGATCCATATGGTACTCGGCGCGCTCGGGTATTCCAGAGAGCAGCTTCATGCCGCAGCGCGGGCAAACCCCCGGAGTATTCGACCGCACATCCGGATCCATGGGGCAGACCCACACCGCATCCTGTCCCCACAGCAGACCCAGGACGAGGAGTAACGCGGCCGCGCCGGCGACGATCCGTCCCATGCCTCTACTTTATATCAATTGCGCCTCGTGTGGGAATCCGCGTCGCGCGGACCGCTCCCCACGGTCGCGGCTCAGCGTGAACGTGCTGCCGCAAATATCCGATTTGACCGGCCGGGAACATCGGTAACAGAGCCGCGACCGGAGGGAGCGGTCTGCTGAACCTGTCAAAACATAACGCCGGCCTCAATTGCGGCGCGCGGCTGGCTGCGAGTTGTCCCCTGCGGGCCGAAGGCTGCGCCCGCCGCGTAGCGATCCGCCCAGACTACGGAGAAATCACCGCGCGCGAAGAAACCATGGTTTTGAAACGTTGGCGTCAGAGTGAGTGACGAGGCCCCACTGCCTTGTCCGTACAGGAGGTTTACGGCTTGCTCACGGGCGTTCCCCGTGCTTGAAATGTACTCCGCGCGCCCGGAGAGCGAAAAGCCGTGCTGTAATTTGTAAGTCAGCAGGACAGATCCACCCCGGGTTGCCGCACCTTTGGGGACTCCAATCTTCGGGTTGGTGGGGACGGCGGTGTACTGAAAATAAGGCTCAATGATCCACGAACCCTGTGTGTAGCTGTAGATTACGTCGTAGATGCTACTGTTGTTCTGCACCGGTGTGGCCAGATTATGATACGCCGTCTTCCCGAGGTTGCCACCCGCTTTGAAGGCTAGAGTATTGGATTTATTCAAGGCGCTGGACTTATTCAAGGCGTAGGTCAGGCTGCCGGTGAGCCAATTGAAGCGGTCAGAATAGAAACCGTCGTTCCAGCTCATCGAGGCGCTCAGGTGTCCTAGTGTTTCATTCACCTGCACCCCGCGATTGATAGCGTTTCCCTGGTTCCACAAAAGGCCACGCTCGATATTCATGTTCTGGAACGTGAAAGGGTACTCGGCGCCGATCAGAGTCGGCAACAACCCGATCAGGATCGAGAAGTTCTTTCCTGACTTTTGACTCCCGCGGGCCGGCACCAGCTTCAGGTAGCCGACCGGTAGCGGTCCGTACCAGTCACGCACCGCATCGACAGTAGCAAAGTACGCTGTACCCAGAGCCGGAAGATTGTAGGCGCCTACCTGCACATAGATCTGCCACCAGCCCTTCGTCTTTTGAATGAATACTTGACCGTTGCTGAGGTCCGCATGCAGGGACTTGTCCCCCACAAGATGATTTCCTTGCGCCAATACCAACATGCTGACGACGCCGGTGATGTCCAGTGTGCCGAAGGGTCCAGCATTGAAGGTGACGGGCGGCGCGGTCTGTAAGGGGCCCGTTGTGGGCGGCGTTGGGAGTGGTTGTGGTTCGGCGGGCGACTGCGTGGTGGGTTCTTGCGCATTCAACGGAATGTCAGCCACCGGCAACCATGCAATCGCCACTGAGCCGAACACTGCCAAGCCAAAGGGGCAGCTCAATGGATATCTGCCGATCGTCACGATAACGTTGTGCGCCGACCGGGACCGCTCCCTCCGGTCGCGGCTCTGTTTGATTCGCAGAGAATCGGAAGTGTCAGCGGTCCACTGGAGACTGCAAAGGCTGCCTAATCCTGGTTGTCATATTCCGGAGGCACATCGTCTTCCGGGACTTGTTTCGTGTGAACTTCGGAAACATCAGCGTCAGGCGCGTCTTCCACGCCCTCGATTACTTCGGCTTCGAAAGCCTGGCCCTCCTCGGCCAATTCTTCCACGCTCTCCGAGTCTGCTTCCGGAACGTCGGGCAATCCCTGATTGTCCCCGGACTGGCCCGCCGAACCAGGACCGGTCCCTTTCTTGTCGGTCATCGGTTATTGCTTGCCTTTCGCGTTCGGGTTGACAGCGTTAATCGCTCCTTCATCCCAGTGCTCGTCGGCTTTGCCATCCACGAACCGCCACATATCGAAGTGCGTTGTGGTGTAGGTTTGGCCGGGATTGCGCGGATTGGGGCGCTCGCTACGCGTGGCCACCGCGACCAGATCGCCTTGCGCCAGCACCGCTACTACTTTTGTCCGCCAGTTGGCGGGGTCGGGAACCGGACGCGGCGCGTTCTTCCCAAACGCCTTCGTAATCGTTTCCCGGCCCGAGCCAAAATTCGGATTATGTTGAATGTAGCGCTCCGTGAGCCACTTGTCAGCCTCATTCCAATTCCCACATTCCAGCAGGTCGATGACGATGTGCATGGCCGCCTGCTTGTTCCGGTCCAGCTTGGGATCCTTGTCGTGGAAGAGAGCTTCCGGATTGGAAACGCCTTCTACGGGCTCTTGAGCGAAAAGCGGAGCACCCGCGGCGGCGAGCAGAAGGAATGTCGAGATCAGCGATTTGCGCATAATCCCCGATTGTATCCGATCCCTCCGTTCTGGGCCGGGAGCGGTTTGGTAAACCTTCGGAGTCCACGGACGATCACGCGCCGGAAACCGGAAAAAATTCTTGCGCCGCCCGCACCGATCCGTCATAGTAGGAATTAGGCGCGTCTCTAATTAGAGCCGCGTTTGTAACGGAGTGGGAGTCCCGACTTCCGCGTCCTTAGAAGATTTAATCCAATGGCGCCGGCGCCTCCATGGCGGAAGAAATCCTGTTCCTCACCGAACTGCTCGGCCTCAAGGTCTTCGACCTCAAGGGGCGCAAGATCGGTGTGGTCAAGGACGCTGCGATCGTTCCTCTGGTTGACCCCGTCCGCATCGACCGGTTTCTGATCGGCGGCGGCGGATCCGTTTGGTTTAAAGTCCGTTACGATCAGGTCCGTTCCATTTCGCTGGACGGCATCTTCCTGCGCGACGAAATCCTCACGCCGCATCACTCCGATGAATACGTCCTCCGTGTGGTCCGCGATCTTCTCGACCAGCAGATCATCGATGCGCAGGGCCGCAAGGTGGTGCGCGTCACCGACATCACCTTCGAAATCCGCCAGGAAGGCGAGTCTCAAGTTTTGTGGGTGCTGGATGTGGATGTCGGCATCCGCAGCGTGCTTCGCCGGCTGGTGCAAGGGGTGGTCCCTCGGCTTTGGGTGCGGAAGATGCAAGCCCCCATCCCTCCGCGTTCTATCCGCTGGGAGTTCTGCAATATCCTGGAGCCCGATCCCCAGCGCCGCCTGCGCCTGAACATTTCCAACAAGCTGTTGGAGGATATGCACCCGGCCGATCTGGCGGACATCGTCGAAGACCTCGGGCCTGCCGACCGTGAGGCCATTTTCGAGAACATCGATAGTGAAGTCGCGGCCGACGCGCTCTCCGAAATCGACCCCGATATTCAGGCCAGCAATCTCGAATCGCTCGAGACCGAGAAAGCCGCGGATATCGTCGAGGAGATGGCGCCCGACGAAGCCGCGGACGTGCTGGCCGGCCTGGAGGAGGAGACCTCGCACGAGATTCTGGAGGAGATGGAGCACGAACCCAAGAGCGAAGTCAGCGAGTTGATGGAGTTCGAAGAGGATACAGCGGGCGGCATGATGAACACGGAATACGTTTCGCTGCCGGAACCGTCTACCGTGGCCGACGCCATCGCCGCTCTTCGCGGCAATGAGGAGCTGCTCGAATCCCTCAATACGATTTTCCTGGTCGACGGCCAAGATCAGCTTGTGGG
>DATDGT010000358.1:0-32532 GCA_036521975.1 Bryobacteraceae bacterium | reverse complement strand
GATAGGCGGCGAGATCTTCCGAGGGAAGGACGACGGTGTGGCCGGTCAGGCCGTGACGAAGGGCGTTGAGAGATACCCGGCGTTTACCTTCGGAGGTTACGGGCCCGCGGGAATGGGCGGCGTTTTGGCGGTTGATTTCGGTGCGATCGATAGGTGTGGAAGGATTCATAACAAGAACTTCGGCAGTTTTACGCAGGGGTAAAGGCGGCATGGGGTAATGAAGCCGGGTGTGATTGAAATCTGCGAATTCGAGGGGTGGGGGTGAGGTGGGCGCTAAGGGAGCAGCCGCGGGTGGCATGGCATATCCCAATCGGAGACGCCTGGCTGACTCTTGGATTATGATGGCATCGATGCGCATCATCGGCTTCGCTGTCTTGTTCGCCGCTTCCGCCGCGGCTCAATGGCTCAATCTGCCCACGCCTGGCATTCCTCGCACGCCCGGTGGCAAGCCGGACCTCGCCGCGGCCGCGCCTAAAACGTCCGGTGGCAAACCCGACTTTTCCGGAATGTGGGCGCCGCGCGACGTTCTGCCATGCGACGCCAGCCAGCGCGGCGTGCAGTGCACCGAGCTTCCCCTCACGCCGCAATTGATCAACTTCGCGGCCGGCTTCAAGGACGGCCTTCCCTACCAGCCCTGGGCCGCGGATCTGGTCAAGAGCCGTTCCAAGGAAGTCGGTTACATCGACCCCCACACCCACTGCATGCCTCCCAATTTTCCGCGCGCATGGGCCTTCCCGGAAGCGGAGAAGATTTTCCAGACGCCCACTCAACTGGTGATCCTGCACGAATTCAACGCCAGTTACCGCCAGATCTTTTTCGACGGCCGCGGGCTACCCGATGACATGCTGCCCACCTTCAACGGCTACTCCATCGCCCACTGGGAAGGCGACACGCTGGTGGTCGGATCCGCTGGTTATCGCGACGATTCCTGGCTGGACACGTCGGGCAATTTCTTCTCCAGCGTGGCTCGCCTCACGGAGCGCATCCGCCGCCCCAACTTCGGCAGTCTCGACGTCGACGTCACCATCGACGATCCCAAGGTGTTCACTAAGCCTTGGACGGTGGTCCTGCACATGAGGCCGCTCCTCGACACCGAAATGATCGACTTCATGTGCCAGGAAAACAACAAGGACATCGACCACTTCGTCCGGTAGCGGGACTTATGAGCCGCGCGCGTTAGCAAGCGGTTCTGGCGCCGAATTCGGTTAACCCGCCTACGCTGCGCTGCCCACCACTCCGGTCAGCGGGCTGCTCGCCGACGCATACAGCTTCTTCGGCATGCGCCCGGCCAGATACGCGTAGCGTCCCGCTTCTATCCCGAGCTTCACAGCCGTCGCCATTGTGACCGGATCTTCCGCCGCCGCCACTGCCGTGTTCAGCAGGACACCGTCGTAGCCCAATTCCATCGCGATCGCCACGTCGGACGCCGTTCCCACCCCGGCGTCTACAATCAGCGGAACCTCGTGAATGGATTCGCGCAGGATGCGCAGGTTGGCTACATTCTGAATTCCCAGGCCGCTGCCGATGGGCGCGGCCAGCGGCATCACCGCCGCGGCTCCCGCATCGATCAATTTCCGCGCGTTCACCAAATCGTCGGTGGTGTAGGGAAGCACCACGAAGCCTTCTTTTACCAGCGCTCGCGTGGCTTCCAGCAACCCGGCGTTATCCGGGAACAGCGTCTTTTCGTCGCCAATCACTTCCAGCTTCACCCAGTTCGACAGCCCCGCCTCGCGCCCCAATCGCGCGGTGCGAATCGCGTCTTCCGCCGTGAAGCAAGCCGCCGTATTGGGCAAGATGAAATATTTCGAGGGATCGATATAATCGAGCAACGATTCTTTCGAGCGGTCGGAGAGATTCACGCGCCGTACCGCGACCGTCACCACCTCCGCGCCCGAGGCTTCGTGGCAGCGCGTCATCTCTTGAAAGCTCCGGTATTTGCCGGTTCCGATGAGCAGCCGCGAGCGGAACTCGCGATCCGCGATCTTGAGGACGTCCATAAGTCCATTCTATTGGGTTCCGCGAAGGCACCCGTAAGACCGTCGCCTCCAGGCAACTTCGATTTGCAATTAAACTGGAGCAGAGGCCCGGGAATCAGACGATGCTGCTGCGCCGAACCCTGTTGCCCCGTCTCCAGGGCGAAGGAGGGGAAGAAGAAGAAAACATCTTGCTTGAAAGTGAAGATGTGATTGCCGTCCGCAGCGCGCAACCTCCGATTTCAATCGCCGCGCATAATTTCAGCAGCTTTTCGCATACCTACACGATGGTTGACGGCTGCGGCAGGACTGTATTCAATATGTATTCAATGGGACTCTTCGTCCGTGGCAAACCGTTAGCGTTGTGGTGTGCATGCCCGGTGCCGGCTATGGCCGTATCAGCTACATCCGGGAAAACAGGAGCCAATGGACGAACGCCAACCTGCTGTTCGCCGGAGAGGTTGTGGATCTCCAGTAGCGATTGATCAGTGTTCTGTCTTCGCAGGCATTACTCCCGGTAGCGCGGTTCCTGCTGCAATTCGCGTTGGCAGGTGCTACGAGTCAAGCAGAGTAACCATCGCGATAGGATAGCGATTTGAGGGATAGCGGATAGTTGAGGCGCTTTATGAATAAATCTCTCTGTTTGATCGGTCTCGGTGCGGCGATGGCGAGCGCAGCTCTGTGCCAGACGGCCGCGAACAAGCCAGCTTTCGAGATCGCCGATGTCGGCGTCAGCCCGCGCAGCGTGTGGGTGAATGTGCTCGCGAATAATCTGCAGGGCGGATTTCTACGTGGCGACCGCTACGAGCTGAAGCACGCGACGATGCTGGATTTAATCCGGACGGCGTATGGAGTGGACGCAGACAAAGTGTTCGGCGGGCCGAGCTGGCTGGAATCCGACAAGTATGAGGTGGCGGCGAAGACGAGGCCGGGAACGAAACCGGAAACGCTACGGTTGATGTTGCAATCGCTGCTTGAAGAGCGCTTCAAGCTGGTGGTGAAGCCGGACACGAAATCCGTGCCGGCCTATCTGCTGACGGGGGGCAAGGACAAACCCAAGCTGAGGGACGCGGAGGGTACCGGAGGCGGGTGCACAAGAGACCTATCGATCGCCGGAGACACGCCGCTCGCCAACATTCAATGCCGCAACGTCACCATGGAGGCGTTTGCGGCGGGATTGCGGCGACTGACT
Organism: Bryobacteraceae bacterium; assembly: GCA_036521975.1. Classification (GTDB taxonomy): domain Bacteria; phylum Acidobacteriota; class Terriglobia; order Bryobacterales; family Bryobacteraceae; genus Palsa-187. The sequence continues at coordinate 29,367 of DATDGT010000358.1, read as the reverse complement.
CCGGCGACGTTCGAGAATTTGCCGGTGGTGGCTCAGACGGGAATCGAGGGAGCGTTTGACCTCGATCTGCAGTATGCGCTGATTCCGGTAGGAAACGCCAAGCCGGGAACGGGAGGCCTCTTTGATGCGATCGAGAAGCTGGGTCTGAAGCTGGAGAGAGGGACGTCTACGCAGCCGGTGCTGAGTGTTGAGAACGTGAATGAGACGCCGTCGCCGAATCCTCCGGGGATTGAAACGAGCCTCCCCAGGCTCGCGCCAGCACAATTTGAAGTGGCGTCGATACGACCGTGCGATCCGCACGGTCCGAACATCTCTCCGCGGTTTGAGAGCAGCGGGCGGGTGACGATGCGCTGCATGTTTCCGTCGGCGCTAATCAACCGGGCATTCGGTCTGGCACCGTTTGAGGAGCCAGTGGGAAGGCCGAAGTGGATGGGAAACAATTCGCAGCCAGCCTACACTTTGGAGGCGAAGGCGCCTGCGGACGCGATTCCATCGGGCGTGAGCGTCGCGCAACAGCAGGAAATCATCAACGAAATGATCCTCGGGTTGCTGAAGGATCGTTGGGGATTGAAGACGCATTTCGAGCAGCGGCCGATGGACGCGCAAGCCCTGGTGGCGACCAAGCCAAAGCTGACAAAGGCCGATCCGGCGGGGCGCACGGCCTGCACGCGGCAGAACTTGCCTGGGCCAGGATTGATGCTGTCGCTGATCTGCAAGAACATGACGATGGCGCAATTCGCCGAGCAGCTTCGAGCGTATGATGGCATGATTTTTTATCCGGTGGAGGACACCACGGGAATCGACGGAGCCTGGGATTTTACGCTGACCTACAGCGTGCAGGCATCTCTGCCGAGGCTGCCGCCGCTCAATGGGCGGGATGCGGCCGCGGGTCCGACGGCGGAAGCACCGGAGCCATCGGGGCTGTTAACGTTCCGCGAAGCGCTGAACAAACAACTCGGGCTGAAGCTCGAAACGCACAAGCGGCCGGAGCCGGTTCTGGTGATCGACCAAATCAACGAGAAGCCGAGCGACAACTGAGCCTCCCAACTTGACTATGACCGGCGCAACGATGACGTAAGCTTGGACGAAGTGGAGCGGATGGCCTGAATTCTGCGACACGCGCGGTCTATATTGCGGCTGCGGAGGAAGTTTGGGTTATGAACCGGTGGCTTGTCGACGCCTGGCAAGATTTTCGCTTCGCGAAGCGGTTGTTTCATCGTCAACCCGGATTTACCTCGCTAGTCGCTTTGACACTCGGACTGGGGGTTGGGGCAACTACAGCGGTTTATACAATCGTTCGCGCTGTGCTTCTCCGGTCGCCGTACCGCGACGCTGGACGGATTGTGGCCATCTGGGACAATGCTGCGCGGGACGGAGACCAAGTTCGCCAAATCCTTGCGAGCGGTGCGGATTTTGCGGAGTACAAACGCTCGGCGCGCCTTCTGGATGACATAGGCATAGCTGGTCGTACGCGGCCGGTCTTGCACTATGGCGACACGAACCAAACACGGATGGCCGGGTTGGTGACGGCGTCCCTCTTCCGATCAACCCTGGGTGTTGAGGCTCAATTGGGCCGTACATTTGTTCCAGAAGACGAGCAGGGCGGCTGTTCAGTCGTCCTTGCACATAGCTTTTGGGTGACCGTACTTGGTGGGCAGAAATCCTGGGTTGGGCGAAGTCTGAGTTTAGACCAATCTTCGTGCACAGTACTCGGAGTGATGCCGGCCGGATTCACGCTGTTCCCGAACACCGCCGACATGTGGTTCTTAGTGGGTCATGCGCCGTCCACGACGCCGAATCCTCCGTTCGGTATGGTGTGTGCTCGTCTGAAACCAGGAGTAACAATCGACCAAGCCCGCGCCGAGATTGCCGCTCTGCATGCGGCAGTGAATTCGGAGCACACCGTCGGCGGAGATCCGGAACCTGGCCTGACGCCAGCCGTCGAGTACATCCGGCAAGAGCTGACGACTCTGACCGGACCGACACTCCGCACGAGCCTGCTGCTCAGCTTTGGGGCTGTCTCGCTCCTGCTGCTGATCGCATGTTTGAACGTAGCAAGTCTTCTGCTCGCGCGTTTAGCGGATCGTCAGCGCGAATTAACTGTGCGCTCTGCTCTTGGCTCCGGGCGAATGAGATTGATCAGGCAGGTATTAACCGAAGGATTAGCGCTGGCAGTGATTGGAATGGTCCTGGGCGTTGGGTTTGCGATCGCCGGCGTGAGCCTCTTTCGCTATCTGAACCCGGTGGAATTGCCGCCCCATGCAGGCGAGATTTCCGTAGACATCCCGGTTTTGCTGTTTGCGGTGCTTCTAGCGGTTGGAACCACGCTCTCTTTCGGACTGCTCCCAGCGTTCGAAGCATCGCGGACGAACCTGGATCAAAGCCTCAGGACGCTGCGCGGTGTGTTGGGGGTTGTCTCCGGCTACCGAACGGCCCGACTGTTGATCACGGCCCAGATTACCGTGTCTTTCATCTTGCTCATTGGGGCTGGCCTCTTGATGTCGAGCGCACTGCATTTGAGTTCCGAGTCATTGGGTTTCCGTCCAGAAGGGGTGATCGCGTTGGATGTTACGCTCCCGGCCGCGCGGTACTCGAAAGCGGATCAGCGTAGTGCGTTTCAACAAGCTCTGCTCGGAAGGTTGGAGAGGCTGCGCGGCGTGGAGAGCGTGGCGCTGGGCTGGGCACCGCCTTGGGACCCACATCAAAACTGGTTTGAGGAAATCGTTGAAGTACGGGGTTTGGCTGGACAATCTGATGTCAACGACGTTCAGAGCGCCAGCGCCGGCTCTGGGTTATTCGGCGTGTTGGGGACACCCCTGCTGCGCGGTAGATCTTTTGTACACGAGGACGGCGCCGGGGGACCTCCCGTTGCCATTGTTAGTCAAAGATTGGTGGATGAATACTTCGCCGGGCGGGACCCCCTCGGCCAGCAAATCCGTTACGGTTTCCGCGATCACTTATCTGAATGGGTGACGGTCGTCGGAGTTGTCACTTCGTGGAAGCACATGGTTGCGGACGCCGCTTGGCGGGATACGCCGATGGTGTTTCGGCCTTTCGTGGCAGGAGCTCCGAACTTTCAGGTTTCTATTCGCATGCGGAGCGGTGCTCCATCGCGCGAACTCGAAATACAAAGGCAAGTTGTTGAGCTGGACAGCGCCGCCCAGGCAAAGGCGGACGTGCTCTCTGACCGTGTTTCTAAGATGCTCCTGTTTCCCCGCTTTCGCGCCGGGTTATTAGTGGGATTTGGACTCGCAGCTTTGTTACTCGCGGCAGTAGGACTGCACGGTTTGCTTTCGCAATTGGTGGCGCGACGGTCCTCTGAATTTGGTGTGCGCCGGGCTGTCGGCGCGCAAACGCGGGATTTGGTGTTTCTGGTTGCGAGGCAAGGAGGAACGCCGGTTCTCGTCGGAATCATTCTAGGACTTGGCGCTGCTGCCGCGTTGACGCGCGTTTTGCAAAACATGCTTTACGGGGTACGAGCTGCCGACCCCGCGGTTTTGCTCCTCGCAATACTGGTTCTGTTGAGCGCGGCAGTTCTGGGAATGGCCTTTCCGGCGCGGCGCGCCGCCCAAGTTGATCCGATGACTGTCTTGCGGGAGGAGTGAGCGTTCCAAAGGTGTGGCTTAGACCACTGTAGGTTCGAGAGCGGCCAGGCGAAAACGCGCACGATGGGTCAACGTCATGCCGGCTTCGTCGAAAGCCACGCTGCCGCAGTCAAACAAAGTAAGATCAGGATTGAAAAGACGATCGGGACGACAAAGGCATATCTGAAAGCCACGACCGTTACAGCGGCAAAGCATATTACGAGCGCCCACGCGGTTCCGCCCATGGCCGCCAAGCTCCGGCGCGGAAGACCGCCCAGTTGCCATGCCAATACAGCCGTGAATACCAGAAAAATGGAAAAGAAAAGCCCGAAGCCAACAAAGAAGTCCCAGTAGGTTCGGCTTGTTCCCAGGATGTCGAAGTGAATCGACCGCATCAAACTAATCAGCGACTCGACTCCCCACTGAGGATCGATCTGGCGAAATCCAAAGGTATGAAGGGCGGCAAAAAGCAGAAGAAGGACGGACGCGATTCGATAATAAATGGCTGGTTTCAAGCCTACCTCCGGTGGATGAGACGAGCGGTAGTATAGCAACTTCGATTCCGCGTGGGTGGTCGGCAATCCAATCGGCAGTCCACCGGACGAGAAGTCGCCATGTCGGACTGTGGCCTGCGCCGCTCTCCAGCCGATGTTCGCGCGTTAGGCGCCCCTCTTGAAACTCGCTGGCGATGTCTCAAACGGAGGTCGATTAAACCATAACCTTGCCGAACGGCAAAGTTATGGTTTAGGTCACACAAAAGGCCGACTGGTTCATGATCTGATAGTCACGCTTTATCACACTCTTTCAGGAGCGGCAAGGCCGGCGGCTTCCGGCAATTGAGGCCCTTTGCGGCGAATGCGGCAGAAGGACACGCGCTGTTGTGCAGAGGCTCCTAAAAGAGCGAGGCTGACCCCTGAAACACATTACCGCAACTGGACGTGATGGGTCTGCAGCACTGTCCCGGTGGCTAATTCGAAAGACGCGATGGCTTCGCTCAGGTCGGCTTCCGCGCGGCGCTCCGTGCTGCGGGCGGTAATCATGTCGGTCTGGCGCTGCTGCACCAGAAACAGCGTCGAAGTTCCGGCGCGGAATTGGCGCTGTTCGCTGTCGTATTGCTGCTCGGCCGATTGCCGCTCGACCACCGCGGATTGAAGGCGCGCCTGCGCGGATCCCATCGCCTGCATCGCGTTGCGGACGGCGGCTTCGATGGTCTCCTCGGTCAATTCGCGCTGATCGGAGATGCGGCGCCCCTGGACGAGCGAACTGGCCAGGTTAGCTTCCGCGGTGCGATTGCGGATCGGCATGGAAATGCGGAGCTGCACCTCGGTAGTCGGAAAATTGCCGCCGAAAAGCGCGCTGACCGATTGGCCGTAGCCTCCGGTGAAGCCCGGCGGCACGCCGCTCGCGGTCGCGACGGGGATCGGCGCCAGACCCTCGCTCGCGGAAAGCTGATTGACACGCGTATAAACCTCGCCCAGACTCGCGAAGGGATTGGCCCCCAGTTGCGCCAGCACGCCGGCTAATCCGGCGTTGCTGCGCGTGGCGATCAAGTCGATTTGCGGCTTGGTCAGCTCGCGGTAGTAGTGGGTGTCGCGCTGGTTGATTTCGGCGGAGATGCGGGCTTGCGCCATCTCCGGGCGATTGCGCAGCGCGTCGTCGATGGCGTCGGCCAGGGGAACGAGCGGCGGGGAAATTTCGACGGGGGTGGTGGGAACCAGCGCGGTGGACCAAAGCGCGTCCGCGCTACCGCCGAGGATCAGAAGCTTCAGCGCATTCTCGGCGTTCGTGAGGGCTTGCTGCGCGCTGTAGGCGTTGACTTCGAAGCTGGCTAACTGCCGCTGCGCGGCCACCACATCTATCGGAGCCAGCAGCCCCTGTTGTTCCTGCCGGCGATTGCTCGCGTCCTGGTCCCCGCCCAGGCGGACGGCCTCGAGCTGCACTTCCAGATTGCGATAGGCGTAGACGAGTTCCCAATACGCGTCTTCGGTCTGATTGATAACCTGCATCACACGCTGGCGGAATTGTTCGTCGGTGAGCGCCTGGTTCTTTTTGGCGACTTCCAAACGATGGCGGTTATCGTCGTCGTGGAAGCCGCGCCAGAGCGGCTGCGTAAACGCCATGTTGAGCGAGGCCTGATACTGCGGGCTCAGCGTGGCGAATTCGTTATTGGTGGTGGTGCGGATGGAGGAAAAATCGAGTTGATAGGAGCTTCCAAACCAGGGCAGAGAGCCGGAGAATTGCGGATCGCCTAAAGTCGTACGATTGATCAGACTGCCGTTGGGCGAGCCGGCGAGAGCCGAAGCGACCGGGGTGGTGGCCTGCTGGAGATAAGTGTTGGCACCGGCGCGGGGATCGAAATATCCGCGAGCGGCAAGAACGCTATAAGCTGCCTGCGCCTGGTCGACGCGGGAAGAATCGATGTCTTTGTTGTTGGAGAGCGCCATGGCCAGCGCCTGCTCGAGCGTGAGCGGAGCTTGACTGGACACGCCAATGCGCGGCGACAGTACAAACGGACGCACGGGAGGCACCCGCACCTGTTCCTGTGGCGCGATCACCGCCTGTTGCGCGAACAGCGCGCCAAAGCCGAAGGTCCAGAGGAAAACTACCGAGCACGCTTGGAGGGCGGGCTTCAGCCCGCGCGAGGCTTTAGCCTCGCTCCCCCAGCGGGATTCTAGCCCCGCGTTCAACCGCTGAACCCCGCCCTTACGGGCGGGGCTCACAGGCTGAAGCCTGTGCCACCATCCAGTCCAAGCCGGCCACTCCCGAAATGTAGAAACTCCAGAGCGGGACTGAAGTCCCGCGCGGACTAAAGTCCGCCCTCCAAAAACATCTCGCATCACAGGGATTCCTTCGGGCGCAACGGACGAACGCGGAAAGACCATTTACGGAAAAGGGCTACTTCTTTCATATCTTCAAAAAGTGAATAAAAAACGGGGACTGCCAACAGCGTCAGCAACAGACACAGCGATTGCCCACCCACCACCAGCACGCCGATGGATCGATTGGTGGCCGAGCCCGTCCCGCCGGAAATCGCCAGCGGCAGCATGCCCGCCACCAGAGCCATGGTGGTCATCAGAATGGGACGCAGGCGGTCGCGGTTGGCCTGAACGATGGCGTCGCGGCGATCCATGCCGGTGGCCAGCAATCCGTTGGTATGATCGATCTGCAGAATCGCGTTTTTCTTCACGATCCCGAATAACAGCAGAAGACCAAGGCCGGAGAAGACGTTGATGGTCTGCCCGGTAACCAGAAGCGAAAGGATTCCGAAGGGGACTGCCAGCGGGAGCGTCAGCAGAATCGTGAACGGATGCAGGAACGATTCGAATTGCGCGGCCAGCACCATGTACATAAAGATGAACGTGAGGGCAACGGCCAGCAGGAAGTAATAAGCGGTCCGGCCCAATTCCTTGGATTGGCCGGTGGTGGCGGTGCCATAGCCTGGCTCCATGCGCAGACCATCCGCGAATTGGCGGAGCTGGGAGAGAATATCGGCCTGCGACCCGCCCGGCAAAACATTGGCGTTCACAGTCACCTGCCGCTGGCGGTTCAGACGATCGATATTGGAAGGCGCGGTTCCAGGCTTCACGCGAACCACCTGATCGAGAGTTACCGAGCCGACTTTATTGGAAGCCACGACCAACTGCTTCAGCGCTTCTGTGTTGGTGCGAAATTCTTGAGCCGCGCGCAAGCGGACGTCGTACAATTCGCCGCCGGAGGGGAAGTTCGAAACCACGGTGCCGGAAATCAGCGTGTTCAACGCCTGGGCAATATCGGAAACCCGCACGCCCAAATCGGCCGCGCGCTGGCGATCGATTTCCACGCGCAGTTCCGGCTTGCCGTAAATCAGGGTCGTGTCGGCGTCCACCACTTTGGGAATGGTCTTCAACTTTTCGACGAGCTGCTGGGAATACATCGCCAGCTTGTCGAGATCGGGCCCGGTGAGCGCGAATTGAAGATCGAAACTGCCCCAGTCGTCGCCACCCGCGCCGGCGTTGGCCTGGCCGATGGAGGTACGGAGATCGGAGGGATAGCGCGCCAGAATCTGGCGCGTCCGGAGAGCAATATTCTGCTGCGAGACGGCGCGCTGTTCGATCGGCGCGAGCTTTACGTAGACGGAGGCGCGATTCATGGCTTGATCGGTCGCCGTGCCGACGCTGGTTAAGGTATCGGTAACGCCCGGTAGGGATCGAACATCGCGCGCGATGCGCTCGGCCACGTTGGTGGTGGCGGCGAGCGAGGAACCCTCGGGCGCTCGAATGTTCAACTGGAATTCGGAGCGATCATCGACCGGCGTGAAACTCTTGCCGACGAAGATAAATAGCGGCACGATGCTGATCACCACCAGCGCGCATACCGCGACCATGGTCTTGCGATGGTCCAGCGACCAATTGAGCATGGCGGTGTAGCCGCGGTCGAGGATCCGGAAGAAGGCCGAATCTTTCGAGCTTTTGCGTTCGGCTTTCACCCGCAGAAATCGCGAGCTGAGCATAGGCGTGAGAGTGAAGCTGACCAGCAGAGAGACGGCGATCGCGAAGGCGCAGGTGAATCCGAAGGAGGACATGAAGCGGCCGACGATGCCTCCCATGAAGCCGATGGGAAGAAACACCGCCAGCAGCGACATGGTAGTGGCCATCACCGCCAGGCCGATTTCGCGCGTCGCTTCCACAGCCGCGGCCATCGGCTTCATGCCTTTTTCCTCGATGAAGCGGTAAATGTTTTCGAGCACGATGATCGCGTCGTCGATCACCACGCCCACCATCAGAGTCAGAGCCAGCATGGTGATCTGATTGAGAGTGAATCCCATGACGGACATCAGCGCGAACGTGGAGACGATGGAAGTGGGGATGGCGACTGCGGCGATCAGCGTGGTGCGCCAGTTCGCCAGAAAGATAAAGATAATCAGCGCGGCGAGCAAGCTGCCTTCAAACAGATGGCGGCGGATGGCGTCTACGGCGGCCTTGATGAAGACGGATTGATCGTTTACCAGTTGCATCCGGATGTCCCTGGGCAGGACTTGCTTCATCTCGGCCAGACGCGCTTTGACGGCGTCGGAGGTTTCCACCGTGTTGGTGCCGGATTGCTTCAGGACGGTAATGGTGACGGAAGGCTGCGCGTTCAGCCGCGCGGCGGTGACGGGCTCTTCCGTCGAGTCTTCGGCGTGCCCTATGTCGAGCAGTTTCACCACGTAAGCGCCGCGGGAAACGATCGCGATGTCGTTGAACTGCTCGGCGTCCAGCACGCGACCGAGGGTTCGCACCGTCAGCTCGCGCGCGCCTTGCGTAACGCTGCCAGCCGGCAGCTCGATATCCTGATTGCGCAGCGCGTTGGCCACGTCCGCCACGGACAGGTTGTAGGCGCGCATGCGCTCGGGATCCACCCACACGCGGATTTCGCGCTTCAACCCGCCCTGCAACTGGACTTCTCCCACGCCCGCGATGTTTTCGAGTTTTTGCTTGATCTGCTTGTCGGCGATTTCGGTGACGTCGCGCACCGAACGCGCGCCGGAGGAAACCGCGATCTGCAAAATGGGCGCCGCGTCCAAATCGATTTTCTGAATCACGGGAGCCTTGGCGGTTTCGGGAAGATCGGGGAGGGTCAGAGCAACCTTGTCGCGAATTTCTTGCGCGGCCACGTCGCCATTCTTTTCGAGCTCGAAAGAAACCGTCACGCGCGATAAGCCTTCCACGGAAGTGGATTTCAGATCCTCGATGCCGCTGATGGTATTTACGGCGTCTTCGATGCGCTTGGTGATTTCAGTTTCCACGTCTTCGGCGGCCGCGCCGGGATTGGAAACGCTAATCGAAACGGTGGGCAGATCGACCTTGGGAAGCAGATCCACGTTCAAGCTGAAATACGCAAAGATTCCCACCACGGTCAGGGCCAGCACCAGCATGGTGGCGAAGACCGGACGGCGGACGCAGACTTCGGCAAGTTTATGCATATTACTGACCCCTCCCGGCCAAGTGGGGATCCCGTCGCGGCTCGGAATCTTTCACCGTTTGGCCATCGTAGAGATCGCGCAAGTGATTGGTCGCCAGAACGGCTTCGGCCGAGATTCCGGAAAGGACGCGCACGCGCTCGCCTTCCACTTCGCCCACCTGAACTTCACCCAACTGAACGACCGAGACGTGCGCTTTGCCGTCGCGAATCACAAATACCTGCGAAGAGTTGGTGCTGGCATCGGTGAGGATCGCGTCTCGCGGAACGAAGACTCCTTGTTCGCTTCCCGGAAGGAGGATTCGAGCGGTGGAAAACATGCCGGGCTTCAGCGCGAGATCCGCGTTTTGAAATTCGGCCTGAACCGCGAAAGTGCGCGAATTGGCATCCACCGCTGGATTGATGGCCACAACGCGCCCAAGGAAATCGCGGTTGGGATAGCCGGAGACGTTGGCCGTGACCTGGAAGCCTACGCGGATGCGGGGCGCATTGGCCTCGGCGACCTGAAGCTCCAACTTAATCGGCGTCAGGCGGACAACCGTGGCGATTTTGGATTTGTTGTCCACGTATTCTCCCGCCACCGCGGGCCGCGCGCTTACGTACCCGGCGAAGGGCGCGCGAATCTCGGTATCCGCGACGGCCTTTTCCGCCAAAGCCAACTGCGCCCCGATTCCCTGAAGCGAAGCCTGCTGGGTGCCCACGCCGTGGTAGTTCTGGCGCGCCGCGTTCAGCGTCGCCTCGAACTGCTGCCGCGCGGAATTGGCTTGCGCGACGGCGGTATCGGCTTGGGTTTGCGCCTTGTCGTAGGCGCTGCGCGAGACATCGCCGCTGGAAACCAGGTTGGCGTAGCGCTGCGCGTCGGCCTGGGCCAGTTTGGCTTGCGCCAGCGCGGATTCATAAGCCGCCTTCGCGCTCAGAACCTCCGGAACATTATTGGCGTCGAACGTTTGATCCTCCGCCAGCCCGATTCGGGATTCGGCTTGCCGCAGCGAGGCTTGCGCCTGGTCGCGAGCGGCCTTGGTCTGCGCCAGCCGAAGCCTGGCCTCGCGGTCGTCAAGGCGCGCGATCACTAGCCCTTGCGTAACGTAGCTGCCTACGTCCACCAGTGTCTCGACGACCACGCCGGTCGCTTCGGGCGCGACGTCGGAGGAATCCTCGGAGATAAAGCTGCCCGTGGCCTGCACGCTGGCGGAAACTTGACGTACCTGCACGCGGGCCGTTTCAATAGCGGGGGCGCCGGCCGGCGCGGAGACGGGATCGGATTTCGCTGCGGCGGTCGAGCTGGAGCGTCCGCAGCCGGCGGCGAAAGCCAGCAGCAGCGCCACGGCCGTTGCGCAGGTCGTTTTGTGGGGACCCAGAGGCGTTCGGGCGATTCTGACTCCTGACTCCTGACTCCTGACTCCTGGTGGTGCGGTTCTCATGCGCGGCCTCGCTTTCCGATTCCGTCGAGGACGAAGGTCGCGAATTGATCGGCGGCTTCCTCGTCCGTCAACTGAAGCACGGAGACGCCGAAGACGTGTTTGCCCATTCCATACTGCACGGCCGCGGACATGACGAAATGAACGGCCGCTCCAGGGTCGCATTTTCGAAACACGCCCTCTTTTTGCCGCTGCGCAAAATAGGAGCGCAGGAATTCAAATGTCGGCCATCCCAGGCGCTCATGAAACAGATCGGCCAACACGTGGCCGTCCAAAAACGCGAACAGCAGCAGGCGGTGAAAGGGAGTGTTCTCGCGGAACGATTTGAGAATCTGCGAGATCAGGCCTCGGATTAGCGCTCGGTCATCGCGGCGCTCGGCTAACTCGCGCATCTGGCGAAGCCAATCGTCGGCGCCGCTGTCCTGATGCTGCTCGTCGAGGATGGCGCGATACAGGTCCTCCTTGGTCGCGAAATGGCGGAAAAGAATCGCTTCGCTCACGCCGCAGGTGGAGGCGATGTCCTTGGTGCGCGTACCGTTGAAACCGTGGCGGGAAAACAGGGAGACGGCGCTGCGAATCAACTGGCGGCGGCGGTCTTGGGAGGAAAGGCGACGGGACGCGGGAGTGGGCCGTGAGGAGGGCGGGGCCAGAGCAGGCTGTGTTTTCATAAGTGAGTGCTTACTAAGTATACGGGCATCCGCGGGAGAGGTCAATACCCCTGAGATTTGGCCGCTTCCGGCCCTAACGTACCTTTAACATTCCAAGCAAGGCGCTGGGAGTGACGATCCGGGTGGATTTGTGGCGCTTCAGGCCGAGCAGCGGCTTATCCCCGGTAACGAGAAAGTGGGCTTGCCCGGCTTCGGCAAGGGCCAGCAGGTAATTGTCGGCGGGGTCGGAAGCCAGATCGACCTTGGGCAGATTTTGAAGGACAATGGCCAGGTCGCGAAGCTGGTTGACAAGCCGTCCGGCAAGCGCCGGAGCGATCCTCTCCCGAATTCTCGGGTAGCGCGTCACACGCGCGATTTCCGCGATTTGCTGGGCCGCCGTAAGAAGGCCGAATCTTCGGCTTCGCCAGAGTGCGAAGATTTGGGCGGACGGAGAACCAGACGACATCAAGGCGCTGAGGAGCACGTTGGTGTCGACCACCAGCCGCATCGGTTATTCTTCTCCGCGGCCCCTGCGCTTCCGATGCTTTCCCTTGCGAATGCTGTCCACCGCCTCCTCGATCATGTTGTCCAGCTCGTCGGGCGGTACATCGGCGAAGGCTTTGCGCACTTCATGCACGGTTTCATCGAATAGGCGCCATTTGACGGCATCTTCGATGAATTTCGAGAGGGCGCCTTTTTTGAGACCCCGAGCGCCGAGATAGGAGCGCAGGGCCAAATCGGTGTCTTTGGACCACGTGATGGTGACACGGGTGATTTCAGGCTCCGGCATGGCGCTGCTCACTTAAGCGTATATCCTGTTATCAGTATAAGCGACTATACGCTCTGTACGTTTCGCGTGCGCACAATTACACGGTGGCCAGACCGGCTGCGTCACCCGGCGCCACGCATCTCTCTACTTTCGCAGCGGGAGGAATTCGTCGCCCGCGCGCCAAGTTGGGAGTTGCGGGGAATTGGCCACCTCGGTCGCGATCAGCAGGCCGAAGCGGGCGTATTCCACCATCCCCGACACATCCCAGTCGTCGCGATATTTGTCCGTGGGCTGATGGTAGCGCTTCTGGTTCCATTCCTCGAAGAGCTTCGCACCCGTTCCGGGAGGCTTGCCCAAAAGATCCTGGCCCTCCTCAATCGAGAACGCCGGGATGCCGACGCGCGCGTAAGAGAAGTGATCGGAGCGGTAGTACGTGCCGGCTTCGGGGCGCGGATCGGGCACGATTGCGAAATTGAACCGGCGCGCGGCTTCTTGAACGAGAGGAAAGACGGTGGTGCGCTCAGCGCCGTTCACCACCACGTCGCGGCTGCGGCCCCACGGCTGAAAACCGTCGAAATTGAGAGCCGCCGCGATAGAGCCGGCGGGCATCGGCGGATGTTCGCCGAAATAGCGCGAGCCCAGCAGTCCCGCTTCTTCCGAGGTAACCGAAACGAACAAGGCCGAACGCCGCGGCTTCTCCGGAAGCTCCGCCCAGGCGCGCGCCATCTCCATCAGCATCGCGCAGCCCGTGCCATTATCCACCGCGCCGTGATAGACGGGATCGCCGTCGACCGGCTCACCGATGCCCAGATGATCCCAATGCGCGCCGAACAGCACCGCCTGGTTCTTCAGCGACGGATCGCTACCCTCGATTCTCGCGACTACGTTGCGGGTTTCGATTTGGCGGATCTTGGTGGGCATCCGCGCGTGGAAGCGCAGCGGCAGCGGAATGGCGCGGAAGCCGCGCGTATCGGCCCTGTGGAGCAGTTCCTCCACAGTACTGCCGATGCTGGCGGCGATTCTTTGCCCGGCTTCCTGCGTCACCCACGCGGCCAAAGCCAACGCGTGTTGGCCGGAAGCAAGCTTTTCGTGCTGGTCCTCGCGTCCCCAGGAGGCGCGGACCACGTCCCATCCGTAGCTCGCGGTGGGCGTCGTGTGGATGATGATCGCGCCGATGGCTCCCCGCCGCGTGGCTTCTTCGAACTTGTATGTCCATCGGCCATAGTAGGTGAGGGCGCGGCCGGTGAAAAAGTGGGGATCGTCGGAAGGCGGCTCATTGGTGAACAGCACTACCACTTTGCCGCGCACGTCCACGCCCTGGTAATCGTCCCATTGGTATTCGGGCGCGGTGATCCCGTGACCCAAGAAAATGGCGGGCGCGTCGAATTCGGCTTCGGAAGTCTGCTGGAGATTTACGCCCACGAATTCGTCGAGCCAGCGAAAAGAAATCGAGCCGCCCCCGTCTTTCGTAGCCCTAGCTTCGCTCAGGGCGGCGGTGAGCTGGCTGGAGGCCTGCGGCTCGGAACCCATCAACGTGACCTTTTGGAAATAGGTTCCGCTGTCGCCGAACGGTTTTGCGCCGAGGAGAGCGAACTGTGTGGCGATGTAGTCGCTGGCCAATTCGCCGCCGCGAGAGCCTACGCCGCGGCCCTCCAGAAGGTCGCTGGAAAGAAATTTGACGTGCGCGCGAATGCGATCGCCGGAGATTTCCGTCATGGGGGCTTGGCTGGTGGACGCCTTATAACAACTTGATGCCGGCCACCTTCAGGACGTTATTCTTGGCGTCATACTCGCCGCTGACCTCGACCCGCAGGTCGTCCTCTTTCTTGGTCGTCTTCAGCAGAGCCAGCGCCTTCTGGTTGCCGGCTTCATCGAAAGGCAGAAATTTGTTGTCGTAAGTGAAAACGCCGTAACCGCTTTTTTGGCACGCGGGCATCAGGGCGCATTGGCGCGTGTGCGCATACGCCACCACAATGCCTCCTTCCAGCCGCGGGCCAGGCACGATCCGTGTTTCCGCCTTGTAGGAACACGCTTTGTCGATCAACACTCCTTGATAGTTGGCTTCCGAGGCGGCTGTCGCGAAGCACGCCAGCACGCTTACAACTAATAAGTACCTCATCGGTGATCATCTTGCCACGCGCGGGGTTGTCTGTCAAGGCAGTGGTGGCCTGCGTCGGGAACTCGCCGGCATGAATCCCAGCGCGTGATATCCTCCAAACGAGCAGTATGGTCTTCCTCAAAAGCATCCTAGCTGGCTTGGTGGGCGTGCTTGCGGTTGTACTACTGACGGTGTTGGGTTTCGCCGCCTGGGGTTGGTGGGTGGCTCACAGGTTGGAGCAAGCGCAGGGTGGAGGAACCGGCGCATACGCGGTGAACACGCCGTGGATTCCCGTGCCTATCATTGCAGCAGTCGTGTTCGTCGCAGGGTTCTGGTGGGAGTTCCACAGGGCGAAACGAGCTTGAGACATGAGCATTCCCGTTTCCGTTCGCACGGTTGCGTCCATGAAGCTTGCCGCGGTCCGTCGTCGTATACCTATTGGCGGCATCTGGACTGCATGGAGGCCGGCGCTCGATAAGGTATGGGAGTTCCTGCGGACCCAGCCGGGCCTGCGTACGGATGGGCACAACGTGTTCCTCTATCACCATCCCGCGCGCCGCGACCTCCCGATGGACGTCGACTTCGGCGTTGAGGTTACGCGCGTGTTTGAACCCGCCGGGGAAGTTTACGCCACCGTGACTCCGGCGGGCATGGTTGCGGTGGCGGTGCATGTCGGCCCCTACGAGCGGATGAAGGAGACCCACGACGCCATTCATGCATGGTGCGAGGCAAACCACCGCGCCTTCGCCGGAGAGTCGTCGGAGATCTACGGCGACTGGTCGGACGATCCCTCGAAACTCGAAACGACCATTATGTATCTGCTGAAGTAGAGTACGACGGTGGGAGCGGGAGGAGTGTCGGCGGCCATTCAATACGGGTGGACCGACAAGGCGATCCCTTAGCCGTCTTTCAGGCGCGCGGCCTCTCCGGTAACCGCTCTCTCTGGTCGCGCCTCCGCCACGGGACCCTGCGTCGCCACCTTTACGTCGCGCAGGACTGGGGAAGAGGATAAACGTACGTCGCGCAGGACTGGGGAAGAGGATAAACGACGCCGGCTGAGCTGAGACGAGGTCGGCGGACGCCTTCACCACCTGGTGGAGAGCCGAATCCGCTCCCTACGGTCGCGCCTCAGCAACAGCTTCCGAGCCGCGACCGTAAGGGAGCGGTTACCGTGGGGGCCGAGGCGTCTTACTTTCTCAGCTATGACGTAACGCGATCGCGGGGTCTACGCGAGCCGCGCGGCGTGCTGGGAAGTAGGCACCGGCCAAGGCAATCGCGACAAGAATTGTGGGCGCCAGAACATACGTCCACGGATCTGAAGGTCTCACTCCAAACAACTGCGATTCGAGCATCCGGGTAAGGCCAAACGGACCTAAAATACCCGGGACAATCCCCACGACAGCGGTACCCAGGCTTTCACGGAGGACTAGAGATAACGTATCTCCCTGGCTCGCTCCGAGCGCCACCCGGATGCCAATCTCTTGCGTTCTCTGTCCGATGTTATAAGACACGACTCCGAAAATCCCCACTCCCGCCAGCGTGAGAGCCATGCCGGCAAACAGGGTCAGCAGCAGAACGTTGAAATTCTGACGCGCAGTCGAATCCAGCGCGGCTTCCCGCATCGTCCGAATCTTCGTCACCGCGACCGCATCGCCGGCCAGAAGAACGCGCTTGACATCCTCGGCCACGGTCATAGGGGCAACGCCGCGGCGCGTTCGAACCAGGATTGCCGCCGATTCGTAGCCATTCAAAAGCGCGATATCCGCATCTGGAATCTGAAGCGGTGTTTGATACATTACCGTTGAAGGATTGAGCTCCAATCGCTCGCGCACGTCTCCCACGATGCCCACGATCTCGGCAAGCCCCTCCTGATACGGCTTCCCGAGCCCAGGTCCGATGAAGATATTCGAGCCGACCGGATTCGCCCCCGGCCAGAATTTGCGAGCCATGGCCTGGCTGATGACCACTGTGCGGCCGGGTTCCTGCGCCCGCAACAGCCTCCCGGAAATAAGGGGAATTCGCAGGACATCGAAATATTCGGGGGACACAAAACGCCACTGCACATCTCCGGTGAACTGCATTCCGTTCACAGGGTTTCGCTCGGGAATATCGAAAATCATGTCCATCAACCCAAACAGCGGCAGGGCGCTCGCCACAGCCGAGGATTCGACGCCCGGAATACGTTCGGCCTGCTCATGGAATCGGCGAGCGAACAGATCCACGTCGCGGGTGTGCGAATAACCCGATCCGGCAAGCGAGGTCTGCATCGTCAGCAGGTTGTCCTCATCGAAGCCCGGATTCACCCCATGCAGGGCGGCAAAGCTTCGAATCAGCAACAGGGCGCCGCACAAGAGCACGGCAGAGATCGCCACCTCGGCAGCCACCAGAATGCGGCGAGTTCGCGTTTGCCGGAAACCCGTTCCCGAACGGGCGCTCGAATCCTTCATGGCGAGCGTGAGATCGGTGCGCGAAGCTCGAATCGTGGGAACGAGGCCGGATAGCAGCGCGGTCACGACTGCGAGCAGAAGCGCGAACGCGGCTACGTGGGGGTCGAGGGCCGGGCTCGCCGCTATCTCCTGAACGCGGGGCAGGTCGCCCGGAGCAAGCGCGATCAATGCCCTCACGCCCCATGAGCCGAGTATCAGACCGGCGCCTCCGCCCGCCAGCGCGAGCAGTAAGCTCTCGATCAATAACTGCCGCACGATCCGTCCGCGACCCGCTCCCAGAGCGGCACGGATCGCGATTTCCCGCTCGCGCGTGGAGGCCCGCGCCAGGGTTAAATTGGTGACGTTTGCGCAGGCAAGCAGCAAAAGCAGTCCCACCGCGCCCAAGAGGATCAGCAGAGGCCCCTTGGCGTCACCGGTGAGCTGGTCCTTCATTGAAACCACCTGAATTCGCGGATCCCTTCTAAACGCCCTCGAGTTTGTTTGCACGTAGCGCTTCATAGCCACGGTCATCCGGGCGTTTGCTTCCGCAAGGGTTATGCCGGGCGGCAGCCTTCCGGCGACCGTGAGTATACCGGCCTCATTTGTACTGTTGAGATCGGCCTGCAAAGGGATCCAGACTTCCGCGGACGCGCCGGGATGAGCGCCCTGAAGATGTTGCTGCGGGGGCTGAAAATTGGGAGCAAGAATCCCAATAACCGAACAGGGTGCCCCGCCCAAACTGACCGTCTCGCCCAAAATTGACGGGTCTCCGCCCAACCGCTGCTGCCACAGATCGTAGCTCAGAACGATGACACGCGGACCTCCGGGCGCATCCTCTTCCGCAGTGAACGTTCGCCCCATAATCGGGTTGGCCCCGAAAAGGCGAAAATAATTGCGCGAGGCAGCTATAGCCTCCACCAACTCGGGCAAGTTCCCGCCGTCGAGATTCATGCTCGCGTTACCGCGATAAGCCGCAAAATCCTCGAAGATCGCGTCATGTTGCTCCCAGTAGCCGAACACCGGCTCCGAAATCTGACCGCCGCCGGCGCGAGCGACGTTGACGATGCGGTCCGCTTCCGGATACGGCAGTCGATCGATCAGTACTGCATTGATCACCGTGAAGATCGCCGCATTTGCGCCAATTCCTAGCGCGAAGATCGCCAGGGCCGCCAGGGTAAACCCAGGAGTTCTCCTCAAACTACGAATCGCGCGCCACGCGTCCGAAAGCGTGTCAATCATATTCCCCAGCCTACAGCCGGCATATCCCCAGCCTACAGCCGGAAGAACGACCAGTGAGTCCGGCGCGGTGTATCATCGGTTCAAAGGAGACTCGCCCGATGAACCGAGTTGCCTTGCCCCTTTTGGCGCTGCTTGCCGGAGCCTGCGGCGCTTATGCCCAACAAGCCGCGAAGCTCGAATTCGAGGTCGCGTCGATCAAACCCTCCCCGCCGCCCGCCGCCGGAGGCATTGGCGTCGCGATGGGTTGCCGGGGCGGTCCCGGCACGAACGATCCTGGGCTGTTCGTCTGTGGAAATATTAACCTCACATCGTTGGTTGATATGGCGTATAACGTTCCGTATTACTCGATGTCCGCGCCGGATTGGCTGGTAATGACGCGCTTCGAGATCCGGGCGGTTGTGCCCGAGGGAACGACCAAAGATCAGTTCGCCACGATGCTCCAGAACCTGCTCGCCGATCGGTTCAAGCTCGCGGCTCATCGCGAAACACGAGAAATACAGCGGTACGAACTGACGGTGGCCAAGGGCGGTCCTAAGTTTAAGGAAGCCGTGCCGCCCCCGGCCAAAGACGATTCCAAGGCGGCGCCGCCGTCCTTTCCGATTCCGCGAGACAAAGATGGCTATCCCACCCTGAGGGGCGGAATGAGCATGGCGATTATAGGAGACAAGGCCCGGGCATCGTGGCACGGCGCGAGTATGGAGATGCTCGCCAACCAATTGTCCAACCAGTTGCACGGACCGGTCACGGACGCCACCGGGCTCACGGGTATGTACGATATCGATATCTACTGGAGCGCAGATACCGGCCTTCGCGCTAACGCGCCCGGCGCCGCCCCCGCCAGCCCTGCCAGCGACCCCAGCGGCCCGACGTTGCAGCAGGCCCTACAAGAACAGCTCGGCCTGCGCGTGGAACCGAAGAAGGGGCCGGTGGATTTCCTGGTTGTGGATCGCGCGGAGAGGGTTCCGACGGAGAATTGAGCCTAACCCTGATTAATTCTCCGATGGCCGTTCGATGCGGTCGATGACTAGCGCCCAATAGTTGCCGGAGCATCGCCATCTGCTCATCCAAATTCGGCCGAACGTCGCCTGGCGTTTTCGCCAGGAGATCCCACCGGTCGGAATCCACCCATGCTGGTCCGCCCGAGATCGCCCGCGGGTTCAAATCGTACGCCGTGGCGATGAGCGTCCGGACTGCATGATTGTGCGCCTGGAAGCGATTGGCGCTCTGCATCCTGATCCAGCGTCCGCCAGGCTCCGGGCCGAACGGCTTGATCGTCGCTACCTCAAAGGCGTCGAATTGAGGCCTCGGCGCCTGTGCCATTATCGCGAGCGTGGCGGCCCAAAAAGCGGCAGAAGAGCGCGCGAGACCCCGGTACATTCCCCCAGTATGGCGCCGAAACTGCTGACATGGGCCGATATTTCCCATGGGAGAATGGGGGTAGATGAAAACGGAACGTCCGCTCACTCGCGTCTTAGTGGTCGACGACGAGGAATCGCAGCGAACGGCGCTGGCGGGGATGATCGGCCTGTGGGGCTACGAAGTCGAGACGGCCTCCGACGGACGCGAGGCTTTGGATAAACTCGAGACTTTTCCGGCGCACGTTCTCGTGACCGACCTGATGATGCCGCGCATGGACGGCGCGGAATTGCTCCGCCGATTGAAATCACAGAACATGGAGATCCCGGCCATCGTGCAAACGGCATTCGGAAACCTGGAGACCGCGGTTTCCACCATCCACGATCTGGGCGCCTTTTGGTTTTTGGAGAAGCCGGTACAATCGTCGGCGCTGCGCCTGCTGCTGGAGCGCGCGGCGCATCAGGGAAAGCTCACCGAGCACACGGAACGCCTGGAACGCCAGCTCGTTAACCGGGGAATCTTGGGAGAGATGGTAGGAACCTCCAAGAAAATGCAGGAGGTTTTCGCGCTGATTCAGCAAGTGGCCCCCAGCCGCGCCGCCGTCCTCATCACGGGCGAAAGCGGCACCGGGAAAGAACTGGCGGCGCGCGCCATTCACGCCCTGAGTCCGCGCCGCACCGCGCCATTCGTCGCCATTAATTGCGCGGCCATGCCGGACACGCTTATGGAAAGCGAACTTTTCGGGCACGAGAAGGGCGCCTTCACCGGCGCCGTGGAACGTCGAGCCGGCTGCTTCGAGCTGGCGCAAAACGGCAGCGTGCTGCTGGATGAAATCGGAGACATGCCCGTGGGCACGCAAGCCAAGCTCCTGCGGGTGCTGGAAGACGGCCGCGTGCGCAGGCTGGGAGGCAAGAGCGAAACGCAGCTTGATGTGCGCGTGATCGCGGCGACGAATTCCCCGCTCGACGGCGCTATTAGGGAAAACAAGTTCCGCGAAGATCTGTTTTACCGGCTGAACGTGTTTCCTATTCCCCTGCCGCCGCTCCGGGAACATAGGGAAGATCTGCCGGTTCTGGCCTCCGCGCTGATCGACGATTTGAATCACAGGCATTCCACGAAGGTGACGGATGTTTCGTCTTCGGTCATGGAGCGATTTCAAGCGCATTCCTGGCCCGGCAACGTCCGCGAGCTTCGCAATGTTTTGGAGCGCGCTTCGATCTTGGCCGGGGAGGGGAGCATTGAGATCCCGCACTTGCCTCCGGGATTCGGGGGAGTTCCGGCGCCGCTGGCCGTGCCTTCCGGCGACGGCTTGCAAATCCCCGTGGGCTACACTATCGAACAGGCCGAGCGCGCCTTGATCGAGATGACCCTGGAGCACACCAAAAACAATAAGACGCGGGCGGCGGAGATCCTGGGCATCAGCCAAAAGACTCTCTTCAACAAGCTGAAGGAATACGGAGCTCAGGGAGCGAGCGCGGACTGAGGAGTCATGCTGGCGCGAATCCGCTTGCCGCTCCCATCATTTCGAAGCTTCCTGATTGGCCGCGGAGGACCCAAATCGCTGCGCTTCCGCCTGGTTCTGTTGAGCGGCACGCTGGTAGCCGTCGTGGCGCTTGCGCTTTCCGCGTTGCACGTCGATAGCTTCGTAGATTTCTTGTCGTACTCGGCGGTTGAAGGTAGCGGGCGGGTGAGCCAGCAGATTTTCGCCTCCTTGCGCGAGACTATCCCCGAGCATTACGGCGAGTACCTGAAGCCCGCCACCGGGGAGGACACGCGCGCGATCGTGTATCAGATCTTATCCACCGATCCTGGAATTCACGCCATTCTGTTGAGAGACATGGCGCTTTCCGACTATTTTGTGGAGATTAACGTAGCGGCGGCATCGGGGGAGGTTTTAGCGTCGTCGAATCCCGACCGCGTGGGCGGATCCCTGGCTCCTTTGCGGGATTTCTCCGAGTGGAAAAGGGACCCGGAGCCGGTGCGCCTGAGGGATCTGATCTGGCACCGTCGCGACTATCAGTTCCTGAGGAACGCGAACGCCCTCGAGCGCGATGCAGGCCCTTTATATCAGGTGCAGGTGGTGGTTTCGAGCGTGCTGATGCGCCAAGCGCTGCTGAAAGAACTTCAGCGGCTGGCGGTAGTTTCCGGACTCGCTCTACTGGTGACGCTGCTGGTCACGGTGCTGGCGACCAATCGTGTCCTGCGCCCGGTGAAACGAATTGAAGAGACGATCGATCGAATCGCTCAGGGGAAGCATAGCCAGCAGCAGGTGAGCGGCGCTGTGGCGAAAGAATTCGCCATTGTGGAGAGCAAATTGAATCTGCTGGGGCAACAGTTCCGGGGCGCGCGGGAGCATGCCGGTGAACTTCGCCTCAACGTCGATAAACTGCTGGAGAGTATGGCGTCGCAATTGGACGTGGCATCGCGGCTGGCGGCCATCAGCAAGTTGACCAGCGGCGTCGCGCATGAAATCAAGAATCCGCTGAACGCCATCGCTCTGCGGCTGGACCTGCTGCGGGCGAAATGGGGCGAGCCGGACGAGGAAGTCTCGCGCGACCTCGATATCTTGTCGAAGGAAGTGCTGCGGCTGGATCGCGTGGTGAAGACATTTCTGGACTTCTCGCGGCCCGTTGAAGTACATTTTCAAGAGGCGGATTTGTGCGCGCTGGCTAAGGAGATCGTGGACTTAATGGCGCCGCAGGCCCACTCAGCACGCATCGCGCTGCAACTGGAAGCTCCCCCTGAGCCGGTGCGCCTACGCGCCGATCCTGATATGCTCAAACAGGCCATCCTCAATCTGGTGGCCAACGCCATGGAAGCGATGAAAAACGGTGGTGATTTGCGCGTCAAGGTGGATCAGCCGGAGGGGTCGGTTTTGCTGGAAGTGGCCGATTCCGGTCCGGGGATTCCTGCGGAGCTGCGCGACAAGGTTTTTCAGCTTTACTTCACCACCAAGACCAGAGGCTCGGGGATCGGGTTGGCGATGACTTACCGGGCAGTGCAGTTGCATAATGGTACTATCGGTTTCACAAGCGAAGTAGGAAGAGGAACGACGTTCCGGCTCCAATTTCCCTCGGCGGTGCGGCATGCGTGATTTTCGCGGCAAGGCAGTCGGAAAAGCTGGCAGTCTACGGCGGGCGGTACTCGCGGCGCTGCTCCTGCCATGGATTGTTTCCACCACAGGCTGCCTGTTTTCAAGCGCCAAGCCCGCGACCAGAGCTTTTCGTCCGCCTCCGGTGGAGGCGAAAGCCGAAGTGGTTGTTATCGAGGTTCCGATTTTGGAAGAGACCGGTCCGCCGGTGGATGGCCCGAAACCTGAGCCGAACCCCGCTGAGATTGCCACCATCTCCATTCCGCAGTTACCCGAGCCGCCCCAGCCGGCTCCTCCGAAACCGCACGCGCCGGCGCCCCCCAAAGCGGCAGCGCCGGCTCCCGCGCCCGCTCCGCCCGTAATCACGCAGGCTTTCACCCAGGAGCAATCGGATGAGTTGAATCATAATTACAACGAATTCCTGGGGCAAGTCAAGCGGGACCTCGAGGTTTTAGATCATCGGCGATTGGGGGGCGATCAACCCGCGCAAGTATCGCGCATTCGCAAGTTCGAAGAGCAGGCAAAGCAAGAACACGATCGCGATCTGGTTACAGCGGTGGAATTGGCCAGGCGCGCCGCTTCACTCGCGGCCGATCTGGTATCGCGCGTGCGCTGAATTTGCTTCCACAGGACTTCTTCTTGCGCCAGCCACGAAGTACACCAACGCGAAAAAGACACTTGAGTCCGTGAACAAATGGAATAGCAGCAAGTGGCGGTCCGTCTCGCCGAGTAGGCCCTAGCGCCTCCTAATCCGTCTTCGAATGAGTCCGACAAGTCCGACCCCGAGGACGCCGTAGCCCGCCAAGGCGAAACTCGCAGGCTCCGGCGTGAAGTTGGTCTTGCTATTTCCCCACCAAATGCCGCACGTCTTTCTCGTTTTCGCAGATGTTTTCCAACAGCTCGGTGTCGGGGAGAAAAGTGAAACTCTCATTGGCGGTCCAAGGTTTGGTGTACGCCTTTGGATCGTCGACCGTAACCTGGATCTCCAGATGCCCGAAGTCCGCGCGATGGAAACGTTCGATCACGTGCAGAGCTTCCGTGTGAGGATGGCCCGGATCGTCGAGCCAGCTCACATCGCTGAATCCGGCCGTATCCACCACCAGCGCGCCACCCTCCCAATGTCCCACCGAGTAACCAACCAGGGCCGGATTGGGATCGCTCGGCAGCGGACGTCCATCCGTGAAGATCTGGCGATAATGAGTGAATTCCTCGTAAAGAACCAGGACCAATCCGGGAGTCTGGAGAATCTTGAACGGGTATCCCGCTACGGCCATCTCATCCGGCACCCCATGGGGAAGGCAGCGCGCCGTGGGGCGGTCCCTTGCGAGATTTTCCTGGCGCTCCTTGTAAAGAGCTGCGGCCCACGGCTGGAAGGGAGCTTCGCCGGGCCGTAGATCGGCCGCCAGATTCTGGAGATACTTCCCGTTATTCGCTTTCCAAAGGCCGGAGAGGTCGGGTTTACCATCCGCCATTATGGGAGCCGCAGCGGTTAAATCCGGCTTACCGTCGGGCGTGCGAGGAATTCCCGGAGCCGGATATTTCAGCCACTGCGCCCCTGCGGGCGCTAACATCGTTAACGCGCACAACGCACTCGCTGTGCGCTTGCAGACGGCGATCAAGGCGCTTCGCATGCAAATGATCCCGCGGCATTCCGCCCTGGTGCGGTCTATGGCTCCAGCGCGGGAGCCGCGGCCTGCGCGTCCGGCTTTCCCAGATTCTGCGCGTACGCCTTTATGGCCGTTGCGTCGTCGGCGTTTGGAGCCAGCTCCAGGTATTTGGAGATGTGCTCGTTCGCGCCGGCCGAATCGCCCTTGGCTGCAAGAATCCGGCCTAATACGTACTCTGTCCTCGGCATGTGGTGATTGGGATCCGTGCGGATCGCCTCGTTGACGCTGGCCTCCGCCCCCGCCAAATCCTTCAATTCGAATCGGGCCACAGCCTGATGCAGATAGATTTCCGGAAAGATTCGTTTGTCCGCCTTAACCAAAGTGTCCGAGGCTTTCGAGGCGGTCTCCCAGTCCTTGAGCTTGATGCACACTCTCGCCAAGTTCAGATAGGCGGGCAGCAGCTTGGGGTCTGCCTCGGCGGCGTGTTGGTAATCGTCGCGAGCGTCCTGCGGATGGTTTTGTTTTTCGGCCAAAATCCCGAGCGAATTCCAACCCTGTGCGAATTTCGGCACGTCTTTCACGGCGGCCTGAATTTGGCTGCTGGCTTCGCCTAAATTGCCCGAGTCCAGAGCCTTCATCGCCAGCTTCCAGGCCTTCTGCGCCTTTCCCGGAATCTCGCTCTCCAGGACGTTGATCGAATTGGGGTCCGCGCCGCGTGCCGTGAGCACCAGCGGAGGAAGATTGGGATTGGTGTAGGAATTAAACGCGGAAATGTCGATCTGCGACGAGATGTATCCGTTCATGGTCGCGCGGATGCTGCACGTGCGCGTCAGCATCGGGTCCACTTCCATGCGCCAGAGGTATTCGCCGTTTTTGTTGGTGACCGGGCCCGGCGCGGATCCTTGGATGTCGCTGCAGGCCCGCTCGATTCCCACACTCTTGGGAGGAGGCGAGCCGTCCGCCATCACCACTTTGCCTCGCAGAATGAGCGTGTAAGTATCGCCGAACGCGAGGGCTGCGAGACCAAGAAGACAGACGATCGGCCAAGAAGGCAAACGCGCGGAACTCATAAATCCTCCTGCGTGTGAATACCGCTAATATGCTATCAAATAGCGGTACCATGCGAAATATGGGAGAGACCGATTCCCTTACCCGCCGCGATCTGGGCGCGCTGGTCGCCGGGATGATCGCAGCAGCGGCGCCTCAAAACAGCCCTGCCCAGACACGAGAAGCCCAGACGCGAGAAGCCGCGCCGTCCAATCCCGGCCCTGTCCTCGATATCGCCTCCTGGAGTTATCACTGGTATGGCGTGGAACACGCGACGCTCGCCCGCGGCACGGTGTGCAATGGCATGCAGATGTTCGTCGAGCGATGGATTCCCAATCAGGTGCGGCATCCCTATCCGGTGGTGCTGATTCACGGCGGCTACGGTCAAGGCTCGGATTGGATCTCCACGCCCGAGGGACGCCGCGGCTGGGCCACACTGCTCCTGGAGCAAGGCTACAAGGTCTATGTGCTCGACCGTCCGGGACAAGGCCGCAACCCGTACTATCCGTTTCTCCACGGCCTGTTCGATCGCCAAGCGCGGACGTTTGAGGACGCGGCGCGAATGCTCGGGAGCGGCGATGCCAACGACCCCGCGGTCGCCCAATTCGCCGCCAGCCTCGGCCAGCCGATGGCCAACAATGCCATCACTCGAAATCTTTGGGGAAAGCGCGCGGCGATGCTGCTGGACGATATCGGACCGGCTGTGCTGATCACGCATGGGGACGGGGCGATATTCGCCGAGCTGGCCGCACGGGAGCGGCCGCAAATGGTGAAAGCGATCGTGCCGCTGGAGCCGACCGCGACCCTCCAAGCGAACGTCCCCAGCATCGGCAGCGCCGACCTACCCCCCATGCCGATGCTGAGCAAAAACAACCGCGAGGTGCTGCGGCAGATTTTGGACTTGCTCGAAGACTTCGACGGCTCCGCCGCGGTTGCGCCCGGCGTCGATCCCAACCGCAACGTGGAATCCACCGCCGTGAAACTTGCCGATCAAGGCTCGTTCTGGGTGGGCATTCAGCGCAAGCAGATGTCCTACGGCGCGATTCCGATGGGGCAGATGTATGTGCAATACATGATCCCGGCCGAACGGCGGCATCCTTATCCCGTGGTGCTAATGCACGGCGGCGGCGGACAAGGTACACACATGATGGGCATCGGCGGCCGTCCCGGTTGGGTCCACTATTTCGTGCAGGCGGGTTACAGCGTCTACTGGCTCGACCGGCCGAGCTACGGCCGCTCGCCTTATCATCCCGATGCGCTAGGCCCCAGCCATCTGCCCAATGTTCCGCCCCTCGAAGGGTTGCTACAGAGCACGGCGGTATTCAATAC
Source organism: Bryobacteraceae bacterium (assembly GCA_036521975.1). Classification (GTDB taxonomy): domain Bacteria; phylum Acidobacteriota; class Terriglobia; order Bryobacterales; family Bryobacteraceae; genus Palsa-187. Next base: position 2,819 of record DATDGT010000358.1, on the reverse strand, counting down.
TGCGCAATGGCCGGGACCGGGAGGGGCGGGCGATCCGCTGGTCGATCAATTCATGGCCTGCGAATACGGCAACGTCTCAGACGAGGCCTTTCACAGCGACTTATGCTGGCGCGGTGGCGTGGAACTACTGGATCGCATCGGTCCATCGATTCTGGTGAACCACGCCTTCGGAGGATTTTTCGGGTGGGGCGTCGCGGATCGCCGCCCTCTGCTCGTGAAGGCGATTCTGTGCATGGAGATCAACGGCAATCCTTTCGCGGCGCAGTTGCGCTGGGGCTTGACTGCGGCTCCGATGACTTACGATCCTCCGGTAAGCGACCCTTCCCAATTCCAGTTGGTGGACCGCATGGAGCCGCCCGATTCGCCGCGTCCTATAGCGACACCTTACAAACTGCAAGCCGAGCCGGTCCGGAAATGGAAAAACCTTCAGGGCATTCCTATCGGATGGCTGACCAGCGAATTCGGAGGCGGGGGATCGCCGGTGGCGAACGTAGAGTTTCTGAAGCAGGTGGGCTGTTCGGCGGAAATGCTCCGCCTGCGCGATTACGGCATTTTCGGCAACGGCAACCTGATGCTGATGGAGAAGAACAACCACGAGGTGTTCGAGGTGATCCGCCAATGGATCGAAAGGAAAGCCGGCGCGTAAAGTTCACTTCTTGACACTTCTTAACACTTCCTGATAACAACCGCATCTCTTTTGCAGGGCTTTCAGCGGTCGTTTTCGCTTTTGCGACGTTTAATACCAGCTTTCAACATTTTGATTGCTTTCCCGCGGTCCACCAGTGCCCGTAATCTTAAACCGCTTTCCGCGCTGTTTGTTGTAAGAGACGAAGAACTCTTCGAGCTGTGAAAGCAGCGTCGTACTCACGTCATCGATTGTTGTCAAGTCTTGGTGATCATAGGAGTGGATTGCGACCCCTAGCCCAAGTTCGTCACTGAACCCCCCAAAAATCGGCTAAGTCCTTTGAAATCATTTCAGGCTACCGCGAAGTCTGCACTACATTGCTGATTGATTTGAAACTGAGTGGGCAGCTCGATTCCAAGCTGGCTCAGCAGCTTTTGCTGGGCAGTGGTCGGTTCGGTGATGCGCCGCAGGTGAATCTCGCGGCCGTCGGTGGTCGGCAGGATTATGTCGGCGCTCTGCAGCGTGCTCAGCTCCCCCAGCGCTCGCTGCGCGGACCATTCCGATGAGCTGCGCCGCAGTAGGTGCTTCAGGGTCACCCATAGTGCGTAGCCGAGAAACGCGACCATTACGTGCGCCTTCACGCGCGGTTCGCGCTGATGATATAGCGGCCGGATGGACAGCTCGCTTTTCAACGCGCGGAACGAAGCTTCCACTTCGGTCAACTGCATGTATTTTTCCCACAACTCCGAGGCAGTCGCCGCCGACAGATTCGTCCGCAAGAGATACGCGCCCTCGCGAGCCTCGCGCCACTGTTGCTGCCCGGACTTCCGCACCCATTCCACCCGCAGTTGCCCGGACTCTTGTTTCACCTCCACGGTGTACAAATCCGCAACGTGGGGATGCGAGGCCAGGAGGCGTCCGATCCGGATATGAATCTTATCGCGATTCTTCAGCCGGCCTGCTTTCACCTGCTTCTTCAAATTATCGAGCGCCGCTTCGAGGCGCGTCGCGAATCGATTCCGGATCGCCTGCTCTTTCTTCTGCCGGCCTTCCGTCTTGCACAAGATGAACGTCTCCTGTCCTTCCGGGGTCGGAATCAGTTTCACCTGCACCTCATCGCGCACTTGCTCCCAGTTGGCTTTCTCTGCCAAGTGCGACTCGAATTCCTTCATCTTGCTCCGCGGCGTGCCCACCAGGTACTGCCCCTCCCGCTTGCGGATCGCCGCCAGATTGGCTTCGCTGACGATGCCGCGATCCATCACCCAGATCCGGCGTGCCTTTCCATACTTGCGCTCCACTATGCGCAGCATGACTTCCATCGTTGTCACATCCGCGCGGTTTCCGTTGAATACCTCATAGCTGCAAGGAAAGCCCTCGCCATTGACGATCAAAGCCAACACCAGTTGCAGGCAGTCGGGACGATGATCCCGCGAGTATCCGCGCCGCATCATGGGATTGGCGCCCGCGTCGCCCTCCGCGTAGGTGCTGGTCAGGTCATACAGCATCACATCGAACTCGGCCGCAAACAACTCGCCATAACGTTGCTTGAGATGCTGTTCCAGCTTGGTCTTCTGTGGCAACGTGTGGTCCAGACAGCGGTACAGCCGCGTGTCGTTGATCTTGCCTTCTTCGATGTGCAAGATGTCGCCCAACGCCGTGGCCGGATACCACCGCTGCTCCAGTGCCAACTCGCTGCCCGGCGCGCACAGCCGGTTGATCGCCAGGATCGCCGCTACCTGCGACCACGGCACGTCGGCACCGTCCGTATCGAGGGTGCTTTGAAAGAACTCGTCCAGCTTCAGGCGCCGCCATAGTTCCCAACCCAGGTAACAGGGACCTAACTGCCGCGTTCTCTCCAGCCGAACCTTTTGCAGAAGCACCTGCGCCACGTTGGTCTCCTCCGCTGGCAGCTCCACGTCGGACGGGAACAACTTCAACTGCGTGCTCTCGCCCTGCCCATTGAAGACCTCGATGGTCTTGAGCCATCGGGCTTGCGCCGAATCGTTCAGTTCCCCGAGATAACACAGCCTCCGTTGCCGCGGCCCCTCTGGCGTACGCACCGTCTCGACCAGCGACCAGTAGCGGTGCTCCTTGCCGTCCTTGCTCCGCCGGTGCGCTCGCAAAAACATTCCTGCATGATCTTGTCATGGAATCCGTGGGCCTTCAAGAGGGTAGGTCTGCACTACATCGCTGG